>JAFZAF010000083.1 GCA_017548335.1 Bacteroidales bacterium
AGCCTGTACAATTGCATCGAGCGGGGCTGGAAGTTCTACGCTGAGCGCCCCTGGCTCGCCGGCCTGTTTTATTGGACGGGCTTCGACTACCGGGGCGAGGCCAACCCGCTGGTATACCCGGCTACGGGTTCCGAATTCGGCATTCTGGATTACTGCGGCTTCCCGAAAGACGAGGCGTATTACTTGAAGGCCTGGTGGACGGAGGAGCCCGTGCTTCACATCCTGCCTCATTGGAATCTCGAAGGCCATGAGGGAGAAAAGGTCTCCGTGTGGGTTTACAGCAACTGCGACGAGGTCGCCCTCTCTGTCAACGGGAAGAACCTTGGCCGCAAGAAAATGCCCCGTAACGGCCATCTGGAATGGACGGCCGTGTATCGCCCGGGCCGGGTAAAGGCTGTTGGCTACCGGAACGGGAAGAAAGTGATGGAGGAAACCGTCTATACAGCCGGCAATCCCGCCATTTTGAAGGCGGAGCCCGATCGGACGAAGATTCAGGCAGACGGCCGTGACCTTTCAGTCGTTACCGTTTCTCTTTTTGATGCACAACAGCATTTCGCCCCGATGGCTTGCATCCCCGTGACGGTGACGGTTGACGGCCCCGTCCGCATTTTGGGCGCGGGCAACGGCGACCCCGCATTCCGGGGCCGTGAGCGCCCGGAAGACCCGAATGCCCGCACTTTTACCATCGACACATTTAACGGTCTGGCTCAGGTGCTCCTGCAGAGCACGGGCGCAGCCGGTGTTGCCCGGGTTGTCCTCTCTGGTGCCGGGTCAACGGCCACATTTACACTCGAATTATCAAACGACTGATCCATATGTATTTACTCGGTTACGACATCGGCAGTTCTTCCGTGAAAGCCTCGCTCGTGGAGGTTGAAACGGGCAAATGCGCTGCCTCGGCCTTTTTCCCGGAACAGGAAGCGCCCATTCGGGCGGAACGCCCCGGGTGGGCCGAACAGGATCCATCTTCGTGGTGGTCTTATCTCAAACAGGCGACAGCCTCGGTCCTTTCCCAAGTCCGTTGCGCTCCGGCCGACATCAAAGCCATCGGCATCTCGTATCAGATGCACGGTCTGGTGTGCGTGGACCGCGACAAGCAGGTGCTTCGGCCCTCCATCATCTGGTGTGATTCCCGCGCCGTTCCCTACGGCAAAAGGGCATTCGAAACACTGGGCGAAAAGTGGTGTCTCGAACATCTGCTCAATTCGCCGGGAAATTTTACGGCGGCCAAATTGGCCTGGGTGAAGGAGAACGAGCCCGCCCTGTACGACCGCATCTGGAAGATCATGCTTCCGGGCGACTATATCGCGATGCGGCTGACCGGCGAGGCGGCGACTACCGTGAGCGGCCTGTCGGAGGGTATCTTCTGGGATTTTCAGGAGAATGCTCCTTCCGAGCGGCTGCTGGCCTGCTACGGCTTCGACAAGTCCGTGCTGCCACAGATTACGCCCACCTTCGGCGAGCAAGGCAGGCTTACGCCCGCTGCCGCGCAGGAACTCGGCCTGGCTGCCGGTACGCCCGTGACCTATCGCGCCGGCGACCAACCGAACAATGCCCTCAGCCTGAATGTGCTGAATCCGGGTGAAATCGCCTCGACCGCCGGCACTTCCGGTGTTGTGTACGGCGTCATCGGGCAAGTGGCCCACGATCCGCTCTCGCGGGTGAATCCCTTTGCCCACGTGAACCATACTGCCGCCTCGCCGCGGCTCGGCGTGCTGCTGTGCATCAACGGCACCGGCATCCTGAATGCCTGGATGCGCCGCAACGTGGCGCCGGAGCACTTGTCCTATGCCGAGATGAACGACCTGGCCGCAAGCGTGCCGGTCGGCAGCGACGGCATCTCCATCCTGCCGTTCGGCAATGGTGCGGAGCGGATGCTGGAGAATCGCGACACGGGATGCAGCATCCACGGCCTGCGCTTCAACCGGCACAGCCGTGCCCATCTGCTGCGAGCTGCCCAGGAGGGCATCGTGTTCTCCTTCTGCTATGGCATTGAAATCATGCAGCAGATGGGTCTCCGGGTGGACCGGATTCACGCGGGTCGTGCGAATCTGTTCCTGTCGCCCATCTTCCGCGAGGCGCTTGCCGGCACTTCCGGAGCGACCATCGAACTCTACGATACCGACGGTTCGGTAGGTGCGGCGCGTGGCGCGGGCATCGGCGCTGGCATCTACGGCTCCGCTTTCGAGGCCTTCGCTTCGCTGGAACGCCTGGCCCTCGTGGAGCCTACGCGCCGCTCGGAATACCTCGACGCCTATGACCGCTGGAAATCCTACCTCACATGCTGAACAAAGTGAAGAATCTAAACCCTACGCATATGACAACCAACAAACAACAAGGCAGCCCCCTGTACCTCATCAGCATCGTGCTGGTGGCGGTGTTGGGCGGACTGCTGTTCGGATACGATACGGCCGTGATCTCCGGCGCGGAGAAGGGCCTGCAGGCCTTCTTCCAGAATGCCGGTGACTTTACCTATACCGACGGCCTTCACGGCTTTACAACCTCCAGCGCCTTGATCGGCTGTGTGATCGGCGCATTGCTTTCCGGCCTGCTCTCTTCGCGGATCGGCCGGCGCAGGACGCTGCTCATCGCCGGTATCCTTTTTTTCTTGAGTGCCTTGGGATCGTATGATCCGGAGTTCCTTTTCTTCCCGCACGGTGTTGCGAGCAAGGGCGTCCTCGTGGCCTTCATTCTCTATCGCGTCCTCGGTGGCATCGGCGTGGGCCTGGCCTCGGCCATCTGCCCGATGTACATCGCGGAAGTGGCGCCGGCCAACCAGCGCGGCAAGCTTGTGTCTTGGAACCAGTTCGCCATCATCTTCGGCCAGCTGGTCGTCTATTTCGTCAATTTCCTCAT
>JAFZAF010000010.1 GCA_017548335.1 Bacteroidales bacterium
CGATCCCGCGAAAGCGCCGTTCATTACCACGGCGCCCGTCCCCGGGAAAGAAGACAAGTTCTACATTCTCATCGAAAACGGGGCCGATGACGTGCAGGTACTGTGGCAGAACACCATGCTGGACAAGAAGCACGGCATCAAAGTCATCGACCGCAGCAAATTGGAGATCACCGTGCCGAACAACGCCCGCGAGTTGGAACGCTCCTATATCCGGGCCTTCTGCGCCAACGCCTCCGGCATCGGCAACGACATCCTGGTCCCGCTTGCATACGGCAAGGTTCTGCGTGACCCGAAGGAACTCAAGCGCAGCGACAAGCATGCCCTGGTGCTCTATTCCCTGATGATCGACCGCTTCGTGGACGGCCGCACCGACAACGACATGCCTTTGAACGCGAAGAATGTACACCATAAGGTCGATTACTGGGGCGGCGACATCCTCGGTGTGACGAAGACGCTGGAAAGCGGGTATTTCGACAAACTGGGCATCAACACCATCTGGCTCTCGCCCATCACGCAGAACCCCTACAATGCCTGGGGACAGATCTACGATCCCAAGACGCAGTTCAGCGGCTACCACGGCTACTGGCCGTACTACGCCACGGCCGTGGACGTGCGTTACGGCACGGAGGCTGAGCTCCGCGACCTGCTCGACAAGGCGCACCAGGACAACAAGAACGTCATCCTCGACTATGTGTCGAACCACATGCACATCGAGAGCCCGACGCTCACCGCACATCCCGACTGGACCACGCCGTCCGACACGCCGGACGGCCGCCCGAACCGCCAGCTCTACGACGAATTCCGCCTTACCACCTGGTTCGACGACCATATCCCGACCCTCGACCTGGAAAGGGCTGATATTTGCGCCCAGCTTACCGACTCCGCCCTGTTCTGGATGCAGCATTTCGACTTCGACGGCTTCCGCCACGACGCCACGAAGCATGTGCCGGAGCAGTATTGGCGGATGCTTACCCGCAAGCTTTACGACAGCCTGCCGGGCCGCGATTTCTACCAGATCGGCGAGACCTATGGCTCCACGGCCCTCATCAACTCCTACATCAAGCCCGGCATGCAGGACGCCCAGTTCGACTTCAACGTCTATGACACCTTTACTTGGGCGACCGTCGATAAAGGTGGCTCGTTCGAAGGCCTGGCCGGTCGCATCGCCGAGGACCTGGCGGTCTATGGTTCACATCACCTGATGGGCAATATCACCGGCAACCACGACCGCCCGCGCTACGTCTGCCTTGCGAGCGGCGACGTCCGGCGCGACGAGGATAACAAAGCCGCCGGATGGCACCGCGACATCAAGGTCACCAATCCTGTGGGATATCAGTACCTGAAGATGCTCCACGCCCTCAACTTCACGATTCCCGGTGTGCCGTGCATCTACTACGGAGACGAATACGGGCAGCCGGGCGCCAACGACCCGGACAACCGCCGCTGGATGCAGTTCGACGGCCTGACGGCCGCCGAGCAGGATGTCCTGGCCACGACCGAATCCCTGGCGAAGCTCCATAACGGCGAAATGCCGCTCCTCTACGGCGACTACAAGCTGCTCCTCTCCGACGAGGATGTGCTGGCCTACAGCCGCACGTATATGGGCGAGACCGTGGTGACCGTGCTCAACAAGGGTGCGGAGCCGCGGACCGTTGAACTGACGTTGCCTTGCGGCCTCAGCTGCGAAGGCAAGCAGGTCCTGGCTGTCACGGTGGCGCCTGTTTCCTATGAAATCATCAAATAATCCATCGATATGAAAAAGATTCTGAGTTTCCTGCTCCTGCTGACCTGCCTGGTGGCCTGCAAAAAGGCTGCTCCGGAAGTCAACTTTACCCATGTCCGGCATGCGGACTGGGTCCGCAACGCCGTGATCTACCAGGTCAACGTGCGTCAGTTCTCGCCGGAAGGCACCTTCGCGGGTGTCGAGCCGCAGCTCGACCGCCTCAAGGAACTGGGTGTCGACATCCTTTGGCTGATGCCGATCCATCCCATCGGTGTCGAGGGCCGCAAGGGCACGCTCGGCAGTTATTATGCCGTGCAGGACTATTGCGCTGTCAATCCGGAGTTCGGTACGCTGGAAGATTTTGACCATCTCCTGGCGGCCGCGCATGAAAAAGGCTTCAAGGTGATCCTCGACTGGGTGGCCAACCACACGGGCCGCGACCACGCCTGGACCCGCGAGCACAAGAACTGGTATCATCTGGATTCGCTGGGCAACCTGGCCACGCAGTACGACTGGACCGACATTGCCCATCTCGACTATGTGAACAACCCCGAGGTCTATGAGGCCATGGAACAGCAGATGCAGTTCTGGATCGACCGGGGTGTGGACGGTTTCCGCTGCGACGTGGCGAGCGAGGTGCCGACCGATTTCTGGGACAAGGCCTTCGCCGATTTCCGCGCCCAGCGCCCCGACGACCTCTTCTTCCTGGCTGAAGCCGAGACGCCCGAGTTGCAGAAAGACGCTTTCGATGCCTACTATGCCTGGCGGCAGATGCACTTGTGGTACGACCTGGCCGCCGGCAAGAAGGATGCGAACGACCTGGCCGACTTCTACGTGAACTATGCCGACGAGACCGGCATGCCGGCCGGCACGCTGGCCATGAACTTCATCTCGAACCACGACCAGAATTCCTGGTCGGGCACCAACGTGGAGATGTTCGGCCCCGCACTCAAGCAGTTCACCGTACTGAGCTTCCTGCTTCCGGGCATCCCGATGCTTTACAACGGCGACGAGGTATGCCTGCCGAAGCGGCTGGAGTTCTTCGAGAAAGACCCGATCGACTGGAGCGTCGACCCGCAGGGGATGGATACGCTGCTTGAGGAGCTCATCAAGCTGCGCGACCTGCATGCCTGCCTGTGGGCGGCCCCGTACGGGGGCACGATGGCCGTGCTGCCGACCGATCATCCGGCGCAGATCTTCGCGTTCGAACGGGAAGAGAAAGGCGACATGTGCCTGGCCATGTTCAATTTCTCCGATGACGTCGTGACCTACAAGGTGGAGAACCATCTGGTGACCGATGACAAGGAGTTTACGTTGCCCGCCCACGGCTACCACATCATCTTCAGCGTGGGCGACTGTTTCGGCGATTGTGACGAAAGCGAGTTCGACGATGAAGAATAGGCTGCTGATCCTCTGTCTGGCCATGTTGTGTACGACCGCGCTGGGCGCTGAAACGCTCGACCGCATCGAGCCGCCCTGCTGGTGGGTCGGCATGAACACCGAGCTGCAGCTGATGCTGCACGGCTCCGGGCTCCGCGACGCCCATGTAACGACCGACGCTTCTGTGAAAGGCTTGTCCGTCACGCAGGTCAGTTCGACCGACAATCCGGATTTCCTGTTTGTGAACGTACGCGTTTCCGACCGTCTGAAGCCCGGTACTTATCGCTTCAACGTGGTGACGGCCGACGGCCGGCAATACGATTTCGATTACGAATTCCTGCAGCGCCGCAAGGGCTCCGCGAAGCGGGAGTCCTTCGGCCCGGCCGACGCCGTCTACCTGCTGATGCCCGACCGTTTCGCGAATGGCGACAAGAAGAACGATTCTTCAGCGGAAACGGCCGAAAAAGCCAATCCCAAGAATCTGGGCGGCCGCCATGGCGGCGACATCCAGGGCATCATCGACCATCTCGACGATATCTACAAGCTGGGTGCAACCACCATCTGGTCCACGCCGCTGTTGCTCGACAATGAAAAGAGCTATTCGTATCACGGTTACGCCTGCGCCGACTACTATCGCATCGATCCGCGTTATGGCAGTAACGAGCTGTACCGCACGATGGTTGAGAAGGCGCACGACAAGGGCCTGAAGGTCATCATGGACATGGTGCCGAACCATTGCGGGACGGCGCACTGGTGGATGAAGAGCCTGCCTTCTTCCACCTGGATCAACTATCCTGAGAACCTTAAGCGGGGCGGGGAGCGGCTCATCCGCACCAATGCCGCGATGAGCACCCATAGCGACCCGTACGCTTCCGAAGTGGACAAGGAAAGCTGTGTCAAGGGCTGGTTCGACACCACGATGCCCGACATGAACCTGGCCGATCCGCTGGTGCGGCATTATCTGCTCCAGATGGCGGTCTGGTGGGTGGAATGGGCCGACCTCGACGGCCTGCGCGTCGATACGTTCCCGTATTCCGACAAGAAGGGCATCGCCGAATGGACGCAGGGCATCCTCGACGAATACAAGAATCTCAACATCGTGGGAGAGGTCTGGTTCGGCGACGTGGCTTCCTGTGCCTATTGGGAAGGTGCGCGGCAGCGCGACGGCTACAATTCCCATCTCCCTTCGGTGATGGATTTCCCGCTGATGTTCGCCACGCTCTCGGCACTGACGTCCGAGGGTACTTCGTGGGAACCCTCGATGGTCCGCATCTACAATTCCCTTTCGCTCGACCATCTTTATGCCGATCCCTCCGACATCCTGGTCTTCCTGGGCAATCACGATACGCCGCGCCTGGCCCATGAGCTGGGCGGTGATCCCGACAAGATCAAGATGGCCTATGCCTTGCTGGCGACGATGCGCGGCGTGCCGCAGCTCTATTACGGCGACGAATACGGCCTGACCAGCGCCGACGGCACGGTGGGCCACTCCCAGGAACGGGTGGACATGCCCTGGGGCAAGTTCACGCGCTCCCAGGTCGCCTTGCACAAGTATGTGGCCGACCTGTTTACCTGGCGGAAGACTTCCGATGCCGTCACCAAAGGCGGTTTCATCCACTTCCGTCCCGATGCCCGGAACGTCTATGTGTATTTCCGCACCGGGAAGAAGGAATCCGTGATGGTCATCCTGAACGGCGGAACGGAAGATTATGCGGTGGACTGGGACCATTTCTCCGAAATAACCGTTAAATTTGCGCAAAAAGGCAAGAACATAATAACTGGCGAACGGGTGAAGGTCGACGAGAAGTACGTCGTCGCGCCGAATACCGCCGCCATCTTA
Source organism: Bacteroidales bacterium (assembly GCA_017548335.1). Classification (GTDB taxonomy): domain Bacteria; phylum Bacteroidota; class Bacteroidia; order Bacteroidales; family UBA932; genus Cacconaster. The sequence continues at coordinate 4,944 of JAFZAF010000010.1, forward strand.
GAATTCAGATAGATGAAACCGACACTCCTCGTGCTCGCAGCCGGGATGGGATCCCGCTACGGCTCGCTCAAACAGATGGACGGCCTCGGCCCTTCGGGCGAGGCGATCATCGATTATTCGATTTATGACGCGATTCGCGCCGGCTTCGGCAAGGTGGTCTTCGTGATCCGGCACTCTTTCGCCGATGCTTTCAAGGAGATCTTTTCCCCGGAGCGCTTCGGCGGACAGATTGAAGTGGAATTTGTCTATCAGGAACTCGATTACCTGCCGGAAGGCTATACGGTGCCGGAAGGACGGGAAAAACCCTGGGGGACGAACCATGCCGTGATGATGGCCCGCGACGTGATCCACGAGCCGTTTGCCGTGATCAATGCCGATGATTTCTACGGTCGTGAAGGGTTCCAGGCCATCGCCGATTTCCTGCGTAGCGTCGAAGGCCAGAAAGGACGGTATGCCCTGGTGGGGTATTATCTCAAGAATACCCTGTCGGAATTCGGCAGTGTGTCGCGCGGTGTCTGCACGGCCGATGCGGAAGGTTGTCTGACCGGTGTGGTCGAGCGGACTGCCATCGCCCGCAAGGCGGACGGCCAGGTCTATTATGCCGAAAACGGCCAGGATTTCCCGGTCTCCGAAGAGAGCGTGGTCTCGATGAACTTCTGGGGCTTCACGCCCGACTATTTCGCCTATTCCGACGAACTGTTCAAGACTTTCCTCGATTCCGATGCCGTGAAGACGAACCTGAAAGCGGAGTTCTTCATTCCCTATGTGGCCGACATCCTCATCAAGCGGGGCGACGCCACGTTCAAGGTGTTGAACTGCGATGCCAAGTGGTTCGGCGTCACCTACAAGGAGGACCGGCCGTTCGTGGTTGCAAAGATCGGCGAACAGATCGAAAAGGGTGTCTATCCGCGCAGTCTCTGGGGTCGGTAGCCGATGAACGCCCGATTGAAGAAAATTCTCAAGTATGCACTGTTGCTCGCGCTGGTGGCAGTGCTTCTCTTTTTCGCCTTCCGCGGTGTAAATTGGAAGGACTTTGTGGACGGACTCAAGAGCTGCCGCTGGGAATGGATCATCGGCACGATTGCCGTGATGTGGATCATCACCTGGCTGCGCGGCAACCGCTGGCGGATCCAACTTGAGCCGGTGCAGACGGGTGACCGGAAGATCACCCGGCGTGAGACCTACGATGCGTATGCCATCTGCTACCTGTCGAACATTGTCTTCCCGCGCTCCGGTGAGGTGGTGCGCTGCGGCCTGCTGGCCGAGACGAAGAAGACGACCTTCGAAGGCGCCCTTGGAACGGTGGTGATCGAGCGGACCTGGGATTTGCTCTGCATGGTCCTGGCCGTGGTTCCGCTGCTGTTCTTCGGCCGGTTCCGCGATTTTCTGGTGGAGAAGATGTTCCGTCCGGCGGCCGGATCGATGGGTATCGGCTGGTTCTGGATTGTGGTGATCTTTGTGGCTGTGCTCGTAGCTGCCATCTTTCTGGTCAGGGCCTACCGGGAGCGGATTGCCCGCAGCAAGGCCGGCGCCGCCTTCCTCAAGTTCTTCAAAGGACTGGGCAGCGGCATCGCCGCGGCATTCAAGATGGACCACAAGTTTGCCTTCTTCGCCTATACTTTGCTTATCTGGGTGGGTTATTGGCTCACCAGCCTGATGACCATACGGGCTTTCCCGAGCGCCGATTCGCTCACCGGGCTCGATGCGCTGTTCCTGATGGTGGTCGGTGCGCTGGGCTGGGTCGTCCCGGTGCAGGGCGGCTTTGGAGCCTATCATTTCATCGTCTCGATGACGCTGGTGCCTATCTACGGTTTTGAAAAATCTACCGGGCTGATCTTTGCCACGCTTTCGCACGAGTCACAGATCGTGCAGATGCTGCTCTGCGGCCTCATCTCGCTCGTCAGTTGGTACTTTTATCGCAGAAAACTGAAACAAAACGCTTTGCAATGAAATCCCTTCTCGGCATCGGGAACGCGTTGACCGACATTCTCGCCGTTCTTCCCGACGATACCCTTCTCAAAAAATACAATCTTCCGCTGGGCAGCATGCAGCATGTGGATGCCACCACCGGCAACACGATCTGGGCCGATCTCAAGAAGATCGGCGTCCAGTACGTGGCCGGCGGTTCGGCCGCCAATACGGTTTCTGCTACGGCCATCCTGGGAATGCCTTCGGGTTACATCGGGAAGGTGGGTAATGACGAACTGGGTTCTCTGTTCCGCCAGTCGCAGCTGCAGAACGGCATCAAATCGAACCTGCTGGTGGGGACGGCCGCCTCGGGCCGGGCGATGGTCTTCATCACTGCGCCCAATGCCGACCGCACCTTCGCGACCTATCTGGGCGCGGCGCTGGAGTTGGAGCCCGACGACCTGAAGCCGGAATACTTTGAAGGATATGACTACCTGCACATTGAAGGCTATCTGGTCCAGAACCAGAATCTGGTGCGCCGGGCCGTGGAGATGGGAAAGGAACGCGGCATGATCATCTCGCTGGACATGGCTTCCTACAATGTGGTGGAATCCAATCTGGTGTTCCTGCAGGACATTGTCAAGAACTACGTCAATATCATCTTCGCCAACGAGACCGAAGCCGCGGCCTTTACGCATCTGCCGCCCCGGCAGGCGTTGCAGGCGATGTCGGAGATGGTGGATACCGCCGTCGTGAAGATCGGCAAGGACGGTTCGATGATCCAGCACGGCGATGAGTTCCACTTCATCGACCCCTGGCCGGGCGAGGCCGTCGACGCCACGGGCGCCGGCGACACGTACGCGGCCGGCTTCCTCTTCGCCCACGCGCAGGGTATGCCGCTCAAGACCTGCGGCGAAGTCGGCTCCGCTCTCGCCGCCAAAGTCGTCGAAATCATCGGTACCAAGATCGACATCCCCCGCTGGAAAGCCGCCAAAACCGAAATCCGCCGCCTGATGGGCGTCGACGCGGGGTAGGTCGAACGGAACCCCCGACACCTATCCCATAAATCGGCTCCCCATCGCATAACATGGGGTAGGTCCCGGCAATGCCGTTCGACCTACCCCATTTCAGTACGGGCGACGCCCCAGTCCGCATCAGCGGACCGCCGGAGGCCGGGAGGGGCGGGGTCTGGGGCAGCGCCCCAGTATCAATAATGGAAGCTGCTGCCGCCGATGAATTCGCGGATGATGGAGGTCGGCGGGATGTGGCGCACGTCGATCGGCGTCATGGCGATGACGCTGCGGATCAGGCTGAGGAGCCTTTGGGCTTCTCCGCTGGCCGGCGACGATGCGGGAATCTGCTGCAACAGCGGCTCCGCATAGCATTTGAGCATCGGGATCTCGTAGAAAAGCGCCGAATTGAATGTGGCGTCGGCCAGCCGCTTGAAGGGATGGATGAATTTCTCCTCACCGGCACCTACGCTTGGCCAGCGAAGGATCGTATCTTCCGCCGTCATGCCCCGGAACTGGTTGTCGCGCACCATGCGGCGCAGCAGACGGTAGTCGCGGGAGGGCATCCGGGTGTTGGCGTCGATCGAGATCGGGGTCAGCACCGATACGTATAACTTGTATTTGTCGCGGTCGGGAATCTGGGGGGTAAGTGCGGGATTCAGGCCATGAATGCCTTCCATGATCAGCACATCGTTGTCGGTCAACTGGAGGAACTGTCCCTCGAACTTGCGCGTGCCGGAGGTGAAATCGTATTTGGGAATCTCTACCCGGCGGCCATCCAGCAGCTGTTCCAATTGTTCGTTGAGGAACGGGACGTCGAGCGCCTCGAGACACTCGAAGTCGTACTCGCCGTTCTCGTCGAGCGGCGTATCGACGCGATTGCGGAAATAGTCGTCGAGTGAAATAATGATGGGGTTCAGTCCGTTGACCCGCATGTGCAGCGCCAGCCGCTTGGAAGAAGTGGTCTTGCCGCTGCTCGACGGACCGGCAATCAGCACAAGCTTGACGCCGGGCTTTTCAGCGATCATGTTGGCCAATTCGGCATAGCGGTGGTCGTGGAGGGTTTCGGAAAGATTGACCAGATAACGGGCTTTCCCGCTGGCGACCGCATCGTTGAGGGATGTCACGTTGTTTTCGCGGAAGACTCTCCGCCACAAAGTCATTTCTTTGATCATAGTATCGATTTTAAATATTGTCCGGTATAGGATTCGGAGACCTGCGCCACCTGTTCCGGCGTTCCCGCCGCAACGATCTTTCCACCGGCCTGTCCGCCTTCGGGGCCGAGGTCGATGAGCCAGTCCACTGATTTTAGGATGTCGAGATTGTGCTCGATGATGACCACCGTGTTGCCTTTGTCCACCAGCCGCTGCAGCACGCCGATAAGTACCTGGATGTCCTCGAAATGGAGACCGGTCGTCGGCTCGTCGAGCAAGTAGAGGGTGTTGCCCGTGTCCTTGCGGGCCAGCTCGGCGGAAAGCTTGAGCCGCTGGCTCTCGCCGCCGCTGAGCGTTGTGGCCGGCTGCCCGAGGGTCAGGTAGCCGAGGCCCACTTCCTCCATGGCCCGGAGTTTCTGGGCGATGGACGGAATGGCCTCGAAGAAGACGGCAGCCTGCGAGACGCTCATGTCAAGCACCTCGCTGATATTCATCCCCTTGTATTTGACCGCCAGCGTGTCGGGCTTGTAACGGCGTCCGCCGCATTCCTTGCAGGTTACCTGGGCAGACGGCAGGAAATGCATCTCGATGAGCTGCAGGCCGGCGCCCTTGCAGGCCTCGCAGCGTCCGCCTTTGACATTGAAGGAGAAGCGGTTGGCCTTGAAACCGCGGACCTTGGCGTCGGGCGTCTGTTCGAATAGTTTGCGGATGTCGGTCATCACGTCGGTATAGGTGGCCGGGTTGCTGCGCGGCGAGCGGCCGATGGGCGCCTGGTCCACCTGGATGATCTTGTCGATATGACTGATACCGTCGATGCGGTCGTAAGGCAGGATCGGATATTTGGACCGGTAAATTTGGTTGCTGATGACGGGCAGGAGCGTTTCGGTGATCAACGAAGATTTGCCGCTGCCGCTCACGCCGCTCACGCCGACCAGCAGGCCGAGCGGCAGATCGAGCGTCACGTCTTTCAGGTTGTTGCCCCGGGCGCCCTTGAGGGTGATGAACAAGCCGTTTCCTGGACGGCGGCTCGCGGGCACGGCGATCCGCTTGCGGCCGAGCAGGTAGTCGATGGTCGGACTCTGGCCGGGCGGCACGGCGGCGATGTCAGCCGGCCGGCCGTTGTAGAGCAGATAGCCGCCCTTCTCGCCGGCCCCGGGCCCGAGGTCGACCAGCCAGTCGGCGCTGCGCATCATCTCCTCGTCGTGTTCGACCACCATCACGGAATTGCCCTCGTCGCGGAGGGCCCGCAGCGATTCGATGAGCTTGCGGTTGTCGCGCTGGTGCAGGCCGATACTGGGCTCGTCGAGAATGTAGAGCACATTGACCAGCTTGGACCCGATCTGGGTCGCCAGGCGGATGCGCTGGCTCTCTCCACCGCTGAGCGAGCGGGTGGCGCGGCTCAGGGAGAGATATTCCAGTCCTACGGCCTGGAGGAAACCGATTCGGGCCACGAGTTCCTTGAGGATATCTTCCGCGATCCGTTGCTGGCGGGGGGAAAGCCGTCCGGGAAGGGTGCGGACCCAATCGTACAAGGCATTGATATCCATATCGGAGACTTCAGCGATATTCTTCCCGTCAACTTTAAAGTACAACGCCTCTTTCTTAAGACGGGTGCCGCCGCACATCGGACAGGTGATTTCATCGAGGAAAAGGTCTTTCCGTTTTTTCTTCCAGGGACTGTCCTCGTCATCGGCATCTTGCAGCAATTGGGAGAGGATGCCGGGGAAGGTGGACATCTCCATGTCTGCGTCGGTCCCGATCCGGAGCAGTTCGTCGGTTCCGTAGAGGATGACCTGCAGCGCCTCTTCCGGAATCTCGCGGATGGGTGCGTGCAGCGAGAACTTGTAGCGGCGGGCAATCGCCTCGAGGTAACGGAACATGGTGTTGCCCCGCAACGGGCCGACGCTCTCGATGCCGCCGTCGGCGATCGAGCGGTTCCGGTCGGGGATGATCTTGTCGAGATCGGCCCGGGCAATGGTGCCCAGTCCGCGGCAGTGCGGACAGGCGCCCTGCGGCGAGTTGAACGAGAAGGTATGCGGTGCCGGAACGTCGAACGAGAGCCCTGTGTCGGGACAGACGAGGTTCCGGCTGAAGTGTTGCAGACGATTGTCTTCCAGCGAAAGGATGGCCAGCGAGCCCTTGCCCTGGTTCAGGGCCGTGGCCACCGACTCTTTGATCCGCTTGCGGTCGTCGGCGCGGGGAACCAGCTTGTCCACCACCAGTTCCACGAAGTGGATCTTGTAGCGGTCGAGCGGACCCGCTTCGCTCAGGTCGCACAGCTGGCCGTCGATGCGGACCTGGCTGTAACCCCGTCGTTGCAGCTGGACGAACAATTCGCGGTAATGCCCCTTCCGGCCCCGCACCAGCGGTGCGAGCAGGATTACTTTCTTCCCCTCGTATTGCTGGAGGATCAGATCGATGATCTCATCATCGGAATAGCGGACCATTTCCTTGCCGCTTTCCGGAGAGAAAGCCTGGGAGGCCCGGGCGTACAACAGGCGGAAGAAGTCGTAGATTTCGGTGATCGTTCCCACGGTGGACCGGGGATTGCGGCCGACGGTTTTCTGCTCGATCGAGATGACGGGGCTCAGGCCCTTGATCTCATCGATGTCCGGCCGTTCGAGGACGCCGATGAACTGGCGGGCATAGGCAGAGAGCGTATCCATGTAACGGCGTTGCCCTTCGGCACAGATCGTGTCGAAGGCCAGCGACGACTTGCCGCTGCCCGACAGGCCCGTCACCACGACCAGGGCATCACGGGGAATCGACAGGTCGATGTCCTTCAGGTTGTGGACCCGGGCGCCGGAAATCGTTATCTGTTCGCTGTCCGCCATGTCAAGCAGGTTGCAGGAAAGGATTGGTTACCCGCTCATAGCCGACGGAAGAGGACGGCCCGTGGCCGGGCAGGATCGTTACGTCGCCGTCGAGGGGCAAGATCTTCCGATGGATGCTTTCGATCAGCTGGTCGTAGTCGCCGCCGGGGTGGTCGGTGCGGCCGATGCTGCCTGCGAAGAGGGTATCGCCCGTAAATAGTACGCCCGCTTCTTCATTCAGGAAGCAGACGCCGCCGCGCGTATGGCCCGGCGTGGCGAGGACCCGGAGAGAGGTGGTTCCGAACGTCACGACATCGCCGTCGGCAAGATCGTGCAGCCGGCCCGTATAAGGCTGGAAAGCCAAGCCGAGTTCCCGGCACCACTGGCCGGAAGTGACCATTTGTCCCCGGTCATCCGGATGGATCCAGACATCCAGGTTCCACAGCTTGGCCGCCGCCTCCAGGCCGAGAATATGGTCGAAATGGCCGTGAGTCAACAGAATCTTGACGGGCTTCAGCTGTTTCTCCTCCATGAGCCGCTGCAGGCGCAGCAGCTCGCGCTCGCCGTAGCAGCCCGGATCGATGACCACACATTCCTTCGTGTCGTCCCACGCTACATAGCAGCATTCCCGGAGCGGGTTGAAATAGAATGTCTTTATCTCCATAAAAAACGCTTCAGACATACAAAATTACGAAAAGAAGTTGTATTTTTGTCAGGAAACCCGAAACTCACGTAGATTATGCATATCGCAATCGCAGGCAACATCGGCAGCGGCAAAACCACGCTTACCCGGATGCTGGTCAATCATTTCCATTGGACCCCGAAGTACGAGTCGGTCGACTATAACCCTTATCTGGCTGATTTCTACAACGATATGGAACGCTGGTCGTTCAATATCCAGATCTATTTCCTCAACAAGCGCTTCCTCGACGTGGTCGAGATCAGCAAGCATGAGGAGATCATCGTCCAGGACCGCAGCATCTACGAAGACGCCTGCATCTTCGCACCCAACCTCCACAACATGGGCCTGATGTCCACGCGCGATTTCGACAACTACAAGTCGCTCTTCTCGCTGATGTCATCGCTCGTCAAGGCTCCCGACCTGCTGATCTACTTGCGCAGTTCCATTCCGCACCTGGTGGGCAACATCCAAAAACGCGGCCGCGAATACGAAAGCAGCATCCGCCTCGACTACCTCAAGGGGCTCAACGCCCTCTATGAGGACTGGATCGACCACTACGTCGACGGCAAACTGCTGATCATCGACGTCGACAAACTGAACTTCGAAGAAAGCCCCGAAGATTTCGGCACTATCTGCGACCTCATCGAGGCACAGATCAACGGCTTGTTCTGATCGGGGAATCGCACCGGATTCAACACGATGATGGGGTAGGTCGAACGGCATTGCCGGGACCTACTCCATGTTATGCGATGGGGAGCCGATTTGTGGGATAGGTGTCGGGGGTTCCGTTCGACCTACCCCAAAAGCGGCCGGAAAAGATGAAAATAACAGTATCATTCCGGCCGTTCATGATTATATTTGTAAGAAAAAAGAAAAATGGCATTTGTGAGAGCGGTTGTGCGGGAGATGCCAGACGGGTCGTCCCGCCGCGTGTACCCTTTCCATGTAAGCCTGGAAGGGTTGAAGAAAGCGATAATCTGTCGGGATGATGAAGACTATGACGTGCTGGTCAAGTATGTTATGCTGTGTGCCTGGCAGAAGAATGTCCGGGTGGTTACCTATGTGGTCGTTTCCAATCATCTGCATGTCATCCTGTTGGCGGAAAACGACGCACAGGCCAAAGCCTGCGGCGATGAAATCCGGCGGCGCTATGCCATGTGGTTCAGCCACAAGTACCATGAGCGGAAACTGTACCACGACAAATGCGTGGATGTCCAGCTCATCGATACCTATTGGTATCTCAGGAACGCCATCGCCTACGTGTTCCGGAATGCGCTTGACAATAGTGACAATATCGAGCGATATCCCTGGTCGGGCTACCGCGCTTGTTTCAGTGGCGGGCGCTGCCACGGAGAAACCCGTCCCGTTTCATCCCTGACAAAGCGCGAACGAGAGTCTCTCTTTCACACCAATGATGCTATTGCTGATACCCATTGGCTGATCAACGCAGAAGGTTGCCTGGAGCCGGTCAGCACCTGTGACTATGCTTATGTGGAGGAAGCGTTTGAGGGCTCGCAAGCTTTTCTGCTGAAAACGATCGGCAGCGTAAACATGGCGGAAATGCAGGAGAAACTGGTGGATGCACCGAGAACACGGATGCTCGACGGCGAATTCTTCAAGCAAGTGTCCGAAATCAGTGAACGCTGGTTCAAAAGGCCGGTTTCAGCCCTTTCTCAGGGCGAAAAGATTCGTTTGCTCCCCTATATTCACCGGACATCCTGCACAACGGTCGCACAACTGGCCCGCGCCTTCGGCATGGAACGAGAAAAAATAGCGGAAATCTTGCGGGTAAGCCGGTGACAGGAGTATCGTCGGCCGGGGAGAATGTCATTTCCGGAGCCACTTCTCCGGGTCTTGTTTGTCGGTGCCTTTCCAGAGCTGGAAGTGGAGGGAGGAGGTGTTGCCGTCGGTTTCCAGGGTGCCGAGTTTTTCTCCGGTCTTTACTTTCTGGCCGCTTTTGACGCTGACTTTCGCCAGTTTGCAGTAAAGGGTGAAATACTCGCCGTGCTGTACCAGCACACATTGGTTGTAGCCCGGCATGACGAAGACCTTGCGGACTTCGCCGTCGAAGACGCAGAAGACATCGGCGCCTTTGACGGTCGAGAAGGTGACGCCCGGATTGTCGGGCAGCTTCAGGTTCTTGTAGACCGGATGGTTGTGGACGCCGAATCGTTCTGAGACGACACCCTGCTTGAGCGGCCAAGGCAGTTTGCCTTTATTTTGGGCAAACTGGCCCGACAGGGCCGCGTCCACCTTCGTCTGGTCTTTCTGCTTGCTCTTGCCGGAGACGGTGGCCTTGAGCAGCGAACGGATCTCCTGGTCGAGCCGGGCGATTTCCTTCCGCTTGGCAGCCAGTTCGTTGCGATATTGTTTTTCGCTCCGGGCCAGCCGCTTCATGTCTTCCTGCGACTGCTTCTGCTCGGCCACCAGTTTGCGGTATTCTTCTTCTCGCTGGGATTTGGCGACTTGCGCCTCGGCCTTGATCATGGCGAGTTTTTCCCGTTCCTCCTGCAGTTCTTCCTGTTTGGCCCGCATCTTATCCGCCTGTGTGTTCACTTCACCCGCCAGGCTTTTCAGGTAGGAGAAGCGCCGATAGCCCTGCCCGATGTTCTGGCTGGAAAGCAGGTACATGAACCAGACCCGCGTGTCGCGGTTCTTGTAGGTATTGTAGATGAGTTTCTCGTAATAGACCTTCAGCGTGTCGAGTTCTTTCTGCAGGCGGTTGATCTCACGTTGCTTGGTGGTCATCTCGTCGTTCACCACGGCGATCTTCCGGTCGAGGTCGTGGATAATCGACTGCCGGTTGGTCACCCGCTTCTGGATGAGCGATAGCTGTTCGGTAGTGGCTTTCTGCTTGCCTGCGATGGACTTGAGCTGGTTGTCGATGAAGCTGATCTCCTCCTCGATCTGGCGCTTGCGCTCATTCTGCTTCGAGACATCTTGTCCCGAAGCAGCCGTGGCCAGCAGCACCAGCATCGTGAGCAGCAGCGTCCTTCGCATCGTCAATCCTCTTTCATGGCCGCAGCCTGGTTGAAATAGATCTGGGCCAGGTCCTTCTCGCCCAATGTCTCCAAAACGGTGGCATAGTGCTCTAGAATCGTGCGGCTCTCCTTGCCGCCGTAGAGCATCGCATGCTTGAAGATGGCCTTCGCTTCGATATCTTCCCCGAGCAGGTGCAGAATCCAGGCGTAGGTGTCAAGATAAGTCGGATTGTCGGGTTCGGACGTGATGGTCTTGCGGCTCATCTCCTTGGCCTTCTTGAGGTTCTTCCCCTGCTGGGAAAGATAGTAGGCGTAGTTGTTGAGCACCGGGTTGTAGTCGGGATCGATCTTGAGCGCCTTCTCATAATATTTGAAGGCCTTCTTGGCCTCGCCGACCTGGTAGTAGATGTCACCGATCGCGGAGCAGGTCACCTTGGTGATGGTCGTGTCCTTGGGATGGAGTTGCAGAAGGGTTTCGTAATCATCGAGGGCGGCCCGGTAACTCTTCTGCTGGCTGTTGGCGATGGCCCGCATCTGGATCATGTCGGGGTTGGTCGGGAAACGCTGGATGGCGACCGAGGCTTCTTCGGCGAGCGGCTGCCAGGCCTGCTGGTAATACAGCAGGATGAGGTACTGCAGGGCGGCGTCGGCACTTTCGGGATGCTGTTCCATGTTCTGCCGCATCACTTCGATGGCCAGGTGCGGCCTGCCGGTCCGGTAATAGTAGCCGCCGATCAGGGAGTTGATGTTGCTGTCGGTCGGATGGGCGGCGTGCAAGTCGACCATGATCTGGTCGAAGTCTTCCGCGAAAGTACGCACGAACTGCGGGTTGGCAATCATCTGTTCCACCTGGGCGGCCTTGACTTCCGGCTGGACATACGGATCCTGCATGACGTGCGCCAGGCTGCTGAAGAAACTGTCGTATTGGCGGAGGACCTGGTATACGCCGGCCTTGCCGTACCAGGCGGGCGTGTAGTCCGGCTCGAGGGCGAGGGCTTCATCGTAGTAGCGGAGCGCGAGGGTGTCGCGGTAGGTCGTCGCGTAGTAATCGCCGAGGACGGAGGCGATGCGGGGTGACTTGCATTCTTCGAAATATGCGGCCAGCGCCGTGTAGACGCTGTCGGCGTTCGCATCGGGGCGCTTGAGCATCAGTTCGGTGCGGGTGAGGGCGACCATCTCGTTCTTTCCCTTGATGGCGTCGATTTTGTCGAGCGCCGCGAGGGCCTTGTCGATATCGTTGTCGGAGAGATAGACGTTGATCAGGTCGAAATAGAGGTCGCTCTTTTTGGGGTAGTCGGCGGCCAGTTTTTCCAGCATCGGGACGGCGAGTTCCTGGCGCTCGGAACGCAGGTAGAAGAGGGCGAGCGAATAGCTGTACCAGAAGTTGTCGGGCGACAGTTCGACGGCTTTCTTGAACCAGCTTTCGGTTTCAAGGTCCCGGCTCCGGTCGGCGGCCGTAAGGGTGGCGATATAATAGCAGGCGGCGTCGTTGGCGGGATTGTCCCGAACTTCTTCCTGGAACAACTTCAGGGCTTCTTCTTTCTCTCCCTGCTGGTAGTATTTCAGGGCGTCGATGAACTTGACCGATTGGGCCTGGAGGCCGAAACCTGTGCACAGGAGGGCGATTCCCAGCACAATCGCGCGCAAAAATCTTGAACTATTCATCTTTTTTTCTAAATTCGTTACAAAAATAGTGGTAAAACACTGAACAAAAAACAAACCAAAAATATTTTTCAACAGGGACGCAACATTCAACCCCTTTTATGCATCTATAAATTGCAGCGATGAGGGAACCCTCCACATATCCAGAAGCGGAACTGATTGCCGGCTGCGTCCGCGGGGAGCGGAAAGCGCAACAGCTCTTGTATGAACGATACGCATCGGTAATGTATCCGGTGTGCGTTCGTTACGTAGGGAGAGAAGATGCAAAGGATATTTTGCAGGACGGGTTCCTGACGATCTTTGACAAGATCGACACCTACAAGGGAGAAGGCTCTTTCGAAGGGTGGATGCGGAAGATTTTCGTCAATGCCTGCCTGATGCACATCCGCAAGGCGGATGCGCTCCGGTTCTCAGAAGACATTAGCGAATCGCCCGAACTGGGCGGCGTGCTGGAGCATGGCGTGCTGGAGCAGTTGGAAACGCGGGAGATCCTGGACTTGATCGCGCAGATGCCGCCGGGCCTGCGCAGTGCCTTCAACCTGTTTGTGATAGAAGGCTACACCCACGCGGAAGTGGCGGAGGCGCTCGGTATGACCGAGCAGTCCTCCCGTTCCCAGGTCAGTCGTGCGCGGAGCCTTTTGCAGCGAAAGATAAAAGAGTTATATAATGGAAAGAAATGATTTCGACAGGATGCTGCGCGATCGCCTCGAAGGGGTGACCGAGCCGGCGCCTGATGTCTGGGAAGGCATCAGCCAGGGCTTGGCACGCCGGCATCGCCGGGTGCTCCTGCGCCGCTTCGCGACCGGTGCGGTCGCAGCCGCCGCAGGCCTGGCCATCGCCCTGCTGGTCTTCCGCGAACCGCGGACCGGCGGGTCGGTCGAAGCCCCGGTGCGTACGGCCCAGGCCGTGCAGCCGTTCCTGCAGGAAACCCCCGCTGCTGTCCATCCGGATGTGGCCCCGATCGCCACGCAGATTGCCGCCTTTACCAAAAATCAGGTCGTGGCCCAGGCCGTCGTGCCGAAGAAGGATCCGGCTGCAGCGGTTGAAGCCCAGCCCGTATCTGAAACGCCCGCTGCCAACGCACCGTCCGTTGATAATCCCGCCGTCGAAACACCTGCAGCCAACACGCCTTCCGAACAAAAGATCGAACCCGCTGCTTCCGAACAGCGACAGCTGACCGAAGAAGATCTTCCCGCCGACTTTTGGCGCGAAGACGTCCCCGCCTCCAAGACACACACATCTCATCTATCCATATTATCCAATATTACCACGGTCGCTTCCGACAACGACCTCATCTACAAGGCCAGCCCCATGCACAGCTCTTCCCAGTCAGGCAATCGCGCCTCCTCGGCAGTGGAGCCTGTGTCGGGAACGCCGAAATTCTTCTCTCCGCTGAGCCTGGGTCTCCAGTTGGAGGTCCCGCTTTCCGGACGCGTGTCGCTGGCCAGCGGCCTGACCTATTCCTACCTGGTCTCGCAGTACGACATGCTGGTCGACAAAGTCCGCTACGAGGGCGCTTATAACCAGCTGCACTATGTCGGCATCCCGCTCACCCTTTCCTGGCATTTCGTGGAGACGCCCTCCTATGGCATTTACGCCTCGGCGGGTGGCGCCGTGGAGAAATGCGTGGCCCAGCGCTACGTATTTGCCAGCAACACTTTGAGCGAGAAAGTGGGTGGCTTGCAGTGGTCGGCCCGGGTAGGCCTCGGCGCTGAATACTGGTTCGTCCCGCGCATGGGTCTCTATTTCGACCCGAGCCTGGTGTATTTCTTCGACAACCAGCAGCCGCTCAGCATCCGGACGCAACAGCCGTTGCAGGCCCGTTTCGAAGTCGGTTTGCGCTTCAAGCTATAACCGGCTCCTCCAACCAGAAAACACACATTTTTTTGATTTTTTTGAAAAACGGTTAATCTTTTAGCCGTTTTTTTTCTTGCGCGCCGGACCGTTTATCTTTGCGGGGAGAACCAAAACGGACAGCCGTATGCTCAACAAGTGTTATTGTGCCACCTGTATCGGGGTCGAGGCGGTGGTGGTGACAGTCGAAATCGATCTTTCGACCGGGATAGGGATTCATCTGGTCGGGCTTCCCGACAGCGCCGTGCGGGAAAGCCTGCTTCGCGTTGTCACGGCGCTGACTTCCTACGGCTTCCGGATTCCGGGACGTAAACTGGTGGTCAATCTTGCGCCGGCCGACTTGCGCAAGGAAGGATCGGCCTACGACCTGGCTATCGCGCTCGGCTTGCTGGCCGTATCGGAACAAGTGTCGCTGCAGGAGTGTGACCGCTATGTCATCATGGGTGAGCTGGCGCTGGACGGGCGGATCCGTCCGGTCAACGGCGTTCTTCCGGTCGCCCTGAAGGCGCGGGAGGAGGGATTCCTGGGATGTATCTTCCCGGCCGATTCGGCGCTGGAGGCGGCTGAAGTCGACGGATTGGCCGTGTATGGCGTCCGGACGCTGGCCGAGGCCATCGAAGTGTTGTCGCAGCCCGAAGACTGCGACCATCTGCGGGTGCGCAAGCCGCTCCTTCCGGAACCGTTTCAACCATCGGGCAACGATTTCTGCCAGGTGCGGGGCCAGCAAGTGGCCCGCCGCGGCCTGGAAATCGCCGCCTGTGGCGGCCACAATCTGATTTTGGTCGGCAGTCCGGGCTCGGGGAAGAGCCTGATGGCCTCATGCCTGCCTTCGATTCTGCCGCCGATGACCCGCGAGGAAGCCATCGAGACGGGAAAGGTCTATTCAGTGGCAGGCCGCGGTGCCCGGATTGGCGGGCTGATGTGGGAGCGCCCTTTCCGGGCGCCCCATCACAGCGCCAGCCTCGTGTCGCTGATCGGTGGCGGGCCTCAGGCGGGTCCCGGAGAGGTGTCTCTCGCCTTAAATGGTGTACTCTATCTTGACGAGGTCGCCCAATTCAGCCGTATGCTGCTCGACTCCCTTCGGCAGCCGATGGAAGACGGGAAGGTTACGATCTCCCGCGCACGGTATAAGGTGACTTATCCGGCGCGTTTCATGCTGGTCGCGTCTATGAATCCCTGTCCCTGCGGGTATTATGGCGAAGAAGCGGGGCGCTGTACCTGCACGCGCGGCGCCATCGAGGGTTATCGCTCGCGGATTTCGGGTCCTTTGATGGATCGGATCGACATCCAGATCTGGTGCCACAGTTTGACGGCCGTGGAACTGTTGGGAATCTCCGGAGAATCGGCCGCTTCGCAACTGCCGGAAAGCAGTGCGACCATCGCGAAACGGGTGGCGCGGGCCCGGGCGGTGCAGGCGGCGCGGTTTGCCGGCGAAGGCATCTACACGAATGCGGCGATGAACGCCCGGCAGCTGGAACGCTATTGTCCGTTGTCGGACGATTGCCGTCGTACGTTGGAGAAGATTCTCGACCGCATGGGGCTGTCGGCCCGCGCCTACACCCGCATCCTGAAAGTCGCCCGTACCATCGCCGACCTCGCCGGCGTCCCCGATATCCAGCCCGCCCACCTCCTCGAAGCCGCCGGCTACCGTTTCCTCGATCGCCGCCAGATCGATTGAATGCCGTGTTTGCTGGGGAAGCCCCTTCACATCCGCTACGGCAATCCGCACCTGCCTCCCCGCAAAAAGCCGGCCTGAGACCGTCGTTTGGGCGGCAGTCTAAGGTTGTTAGTCGTCGAGATAGGAGAGGCCTTCGGGGTGTTTTCCGGTAACACCTTTTTGTTTGTAGAAGGCTTGGACGGCGCGGAGGTCGGCCATGGCGTTGTCGGTGCATTCGAAGCGGGGTCCGTGGCCGATTTCTTTGCGGCCCCAGTCGAAGTAGCCCAGATAGACGGGGATGCCGGCCGCCCGGGCGAAGGTGTGGAAGCCGGTTTTCCACCGCTTCACTGGCTTGCGCGTCCCTTCGGGCGCGATGCACAGGTGAAACGAGTCGCTGGTTTCAATCAGGTCGATGACCTGCTTGGTCACGCCGACAGGCTGCGAACGATCTACCGGTATGGCCCCTACAGAACGCAGCAAGGCGCCCAACGGCCAGAAGAAAAACTCTTTCTTGATCATCACCCGCGGATGTCCGCCGATGGAGCGGTCATAGAGCCAGGCCACGATGAAGTCCCAGATGGACGTGTGGGGGACCCCCAGGATGATGTGCTTGGGCTCCGGCGGAAGATCGGCCTCGATGATGGTGAACTTGAAGAGCCGGGTGAGGATCCAGCGGGCGGTTGCGGGTTTCATAGGGCTTATTGTGCCTCTTCGGTGTTGTCAATGTCCGAACGGAGGTTTGTCCGGATGAATTTCTGCCGTACGGGCGTGTTGTCGCCCATGTAGAACTGGATGATGTCGGTGATCTTGTCTTCGCCGGTGAGATGGACCATCTCAAGGCGGATGTCGTCGCCGATGAAGCCTTTGAACTCGTCGGGCGAAATTTCGCCGAGGCCTTTGAAGCGCGTGATCTCGGCACCGCGTCCCATCTTCTTGAGGGCGCTCTCTTTCTCGGAGGAACTGTAGCAGTACACGTTGCTCTTCTTGTCGCGTACGCGGAAGAGGGGCGTCTGGAGAATATAGAGGTGTCCGGCGCGGACTACGTCGGGGTAGAATTTCAGGAAGAAGGTGAGCATCAGCAGGCGGATGTGCATGCCGTCCACGTCGGCATCGGTGGCGATGACGATGTTGTTGTAGCGGAGGCCTTCCACGCCGTCCTCAATGCCCAGTGCCGACTGGAGGAGGCAGAGTTCCACATTCTTGTCGGCATAGAGGTCTTTTTTCGAAGCTTTGGCGCAGTTGAACGGCTTGCCCATCAGGCTGAAGACGGCCTGTACATTGGCGTCACGACTCTTGGTGATGCTGCCGGAGGCGGAGTCGCCCTCGGTGATGAAGAGGGTGCTCTTCTCGGCGAGCGGGTTGCGGTCGCCGTAGTGGATGCGGCAGTCGCGCAGCTTCTTGTTGTGCAGCGAGGCTTTCTTTAGGCGCGCCTTGGTCTTCTTGCTGATGGAGGAGATGGCGTTGCGCTCTTTCTCGGAGTCCTGGATCTTGGCCAGGATCACGTCGGCCACGTCGAGGTTCTTGTGGAGATAGTTGTCCAGGTCGGTGGAGAGGAAGTCGAGCATGGTTTTGCTCAGCGTGGGACCGTGCGTACCTTCCTGCTTGTTCTGCCACATGTACTTCGAGCCGAGCTGCACCTTGGTCTGTCCTTCGAATTCGGGCTCCTGGATGCGGACGCTCACGGCGCCGATGATGGACTGGCGCACGTCCACGGGATTGAAGTCCTTCTTGTAGAAATCCTTGAGCACTTTGGCAATGGATTCCTTGAAAGCGGCCAGGTGCGTGCCGCCCAGGGTGGTGTTCTGGCCGTTGACGAAGGAATAGATGTTTTCGCCGTAGCCGCTGCCGTGGGTGAAGGCCACCTCGATGTCCTGGGTCTTCAGGTGGATCGGGGGATAGAGGGGCTCCTCGTCGATGGTTTCGTTGAGCAGGTCGAGCAGGCCGTTCTCCGACTTGTACTCCGTGCCGTTGAAGGTGAGTTTCAGGCCGACGTTGAGGTAGGCGTAGTTGCGGAGCATCGTGTCGATGTACTCCGTATTGTATTCGTAGGGCTCGAAGAGGGTGTCGTCGGGGATGAAAGAGATGAGGGTGCCGTTCTTTTCCGTGGTGGGCTTGGGCGTGAAATCGGGCGTCTGGAGGATGCCTTTCTCGTATTCGAGCGCCAGGGTCTCCCCATTCCGGAACGACTGGACAGTAAACTGCGACGAAAGGGCGTTGGCGGCCTTCAGGCCGACGCCGTTCATGCCTACGGATTTCTGGAAGGTCTTGTTGTCGAACTTGGCGCCGGTGTGGAGCTTGCTCACGGCGGCGTCGAGCAGGTTCTGCGTCTTGTCCTTTTCGCTGAATCCGAAGGGGATGCCGCGGCCGTAGTCGCGGATGGAGATGCGCTTGTCCTCGATCTTGATCTGGATGAGCTTGCCGTAGCCCATGGCGAACTCGTCGATGGAGTTGTCGATGATCTCCTTCATCAGCACGTACATGCCGTCGTTGGGCGCCGTGCCGTCGCCCAGCCGGCCGATGTACATGCCCGGCCGCAGCCGGATGTGCTCCAGGTCTTCCAGGTGGACGATGCTTTCGTCGCCGTAATCGTGGTCGGGAAGGTTCAGGGTCTCGTCTTCTTTCATGTCGCTCGCGTCATGCCCGGCTTGACCGGGCATCTCATCCTGCAAAGATAAGAAATAATTGGTGCAAATAAAAGGGGTTGGCCCATCGGCCAACCCCTTTTAAAAGACTTCCGGTTCCGCTTATTGCGCAGGAACGAATACGTCGTAACCGTAGTTGAGAATACCCTGGTTCGCATCCGTGCCCCTGGCACCGCCGAGACGGTAGATGACGTAGATGTACAGGTTACCATCCTCGTCATCCCAGGCACCACGGTACTGGTTGTCAGTATCCTGGTCGGTGTCGCGGTCGGCCACGTTGACAGCAATGCCTTCATACGAACCCACGATCTGGTTGGGTACGAAGAAGGTGGAGGTGGCGTTGTCCCAGTTCATCATAAGTTCGGTATCGCCGAAGGGCGAGAACTTGAACGTACCCGGGTGATTGACATCCTCGTAAAGCGTGGTGGCAAAGTCGCTGTAACCGAACACTTCGGCTCCCACGGGGCTGCCATTGGCTGCGCCGCCGCCGAGAACATAGTAAGTACCGGTATAGGCAACCTCCCATTTAGCCGGGATCTCCACAGAAGGAGTGCACTGCTCTGCGGTCAGCACACCTTCCCAGTTGTCTTTGACGTCCCACCAGACACGGTTGTGGATATTGTCCTCACCGGTCGGCTTCAGCAGAGCGATAGCGGCCTCATAGTTAGCCTTGTTGTAGGCCGGGTCGTTGCTGGAAGAGAAGGCCAGGCGATACGGATAGTGCGTGTTGCCCACGTTGTTGGCACCCGGGCCCACCGGCATGTGCGGAATGTCGAGACGACGCCAGTCGGACCAGGCCTCGATACCGTCGGCCAGGTAGCCAGCGATCCAGCGCTGCAGGGCGATCTGCTCGAGCGCAGCGTCACCGCCCTTGTAGGCGATGGCAGGGCTCTTGATATAAGCGTCGGCACCCGTTGCACCCCACTGGTCGAACGAAGCCTTGATACCGGCCTCATAGAGGGTCTTGGCATCAGCGTTGATCCAGCCGCGCCAGGCAGCTTCGGCTTCGGTCAGCAGCACGCGGGCCGTCGGGATCACGGGGATGGTGGCATTCATGGCCAGCATCGAGTTGTTGACGGAAGCGCAGCAGTCGATCCACTTGGTGACCTGGGTGTTGCTCTCCAGACCGAACGGAACGCCATAGAAAGAGGTGTACTGGTCACGCGGGAAGATTTCTTCGTCGCGGCTGCCGCGATAGCCCTCGATGTCGAAGTACTTGAACATACGGTTGTCCTTGAAGGCCTTCATCTGTTCAACGATGAAGTAGTTCGGGACAGCGTTGAAACCGGCGCTCGAGTAGGTCGGGTTGCACCAGTAGTAGAGCATGTTCCAGTTCAGGTCATCATAACTGTAGTAGAAACCGTCGGCCACATCGACCATACCGCCGTCGCTGTAGGCGGCAGCAAAGCGGCTCTTGCCGGTGTTGGGATCCACGTCGCAGAGCTTGATGGCCATGAGCATACGGAGGGAAGCGTTGAACTTCTTCCACTTGGCGATGTCGCCGCCGAACAGGACATCGGCAGCACCGTTCAGCGAGCCGTTCTCGTCGAACTGCCGGTAAGCTTCGGTCAGGGAATTATTCAGGATCGTGTAGGCCTCTTCCTGTGTGTCATACTTCGGCGTCCAGTTGTCTTCGCTGGAGCCCTTGAGGGCCTCGGAGATGATGACAGGGCCGTTGATGTCGGAGATGGTCATGTAGTAGAAGGCCATCAGCGTCTTGGCGGCTGCGATCTGGTTGGCATTGGAGCCGAAACCGGCCACGTTGGGCAGGTCCTTCTGCTCCGGATCCTCATTCATGTCAATGACATACTGCAGGTTCTTGAGGGCGTAGAGATAGAAGTTGGTGCTGCCGAACGACGAGGTCGTGCTCAGCGGACCATACTGGTTGTTCTTCGACTCGGACAGATAGCCGGCCCATTCCTGCTGCCACGGGTCATAACCGTTGGTGGCGCTGCCCAGCACAAACTGCGGGACATAGCGGCAGGCGTTGGTGAAGAGGTAGCTGGTGAAAGCCGTCGAAGGAGAGTTCGGGCTCTTGTTGATGTCACCGAAATCGGAGATGGCCTGGCAACCGGTCAGGCACATGCCAGCAACAAGAACAGATGCGAAAATAGCAAATATCTTTTTCATGTTGATTTCCTCCTATACGTTAGAAAGTGACATTGAGAGTGAGGCCGAAGGAACGCGTGGAAACGGCCTGGCCACCTTCAAGGAAGTTATAGCTGGCGCCGCCGGCTTCGGAAGGATCGATATTCGGGCAAGCCGCATAGATCAGCCAGGGGTTGGTGGCGACGAAAGCGATGCTCGCACGGGAAACGCCCTTCACTTTGCTCATGATGGACTTCGGGAAGTCATAGCGCAGGGAGACCTCGCGCAGCTTCACATACGTACGGTCGTAGAGCCAGCCGTCGTTGTCGTACTGGTACTTGTACTGGAAATAGTAGAGAGCGTCCATGTAGCCCGACATCGGATTGCCGTCGGCGTCGACGCCTTCGAGCTTGATGCCGCCGCCCTTCTGGACCGGCTCACGGACATTGACACCCTTGTCGTTGAGGACAGCCGTCACGTCAAGCAGACCGGAACCCTGGCCCCACATGTTGGTCCAGGAAACCATCTGGCCGCCGACCACATAGTCGAGCGCGGCGCTGAGCGTGAAGTCCTTGACGCGGAAACTGGTGTTGAAACCACCGGTGAAATCAGGCTGGACGTTGCCGACGAGCTTGTTCTTGTTGGTTTCGAAGGTCGGACGGACCTCGCCGGTGCTGGCGGTACCCGCTCTCAGGATCAGCTGTCCGTCTTCGGTACGGGCCCAACGGGCGGCCGTCTCGATGACACCGACCGGCATTCCTTCGATGGAACGCAGGCGCCAGCTGTAGTAGAAGCGGTTGTCGTACATGGTGAATTCATGCTGGTCCTCGGTCAGTTCCACGAGCGTGTTGACGTTCCTGGCGACGTTGGCGCTGACATGCCACTCGAAGTCACGGGTACGGACCGGCGTGCCGCTGAGGAGGATCTCAACACCTTTGTTGCGCACCAGGCCGGCGTTCATCTTGCGGTAGGCGTAGCCGGACTGCGGCAGTACGTTGGCGTTGATGATGTCGTTCTTGGTATCCTTCAGGTAGAAGTTGATGTCACCGCTGAAGCGGTTGTTGAACATCTTGAACTCGGTACCGACCTCATAGGAAGTGGAAATGGTCGGCTTGATGTTCTGGTTCACCTGCGTGGTCGGCTCATAGAGCGTCGTCTGGCCATGCAGCTTCGTGTTGACGGTATAGGTAGGCAGCACGCTGTAGGCACTGATGGTGGAACCCACCTGCGCCACGGAACCACGGAGTTTCCAGAAGTTCAGCCAAGGCGCGTTGATGAGCTTGCTCAGCATGATGGAGAGCGAACCACCGCCGTAGAGGTAACCGTTGTTGTTGGCCGGGAGGCGGGAGTCGAGGTCATAGCGGAGGGAACCGTCGAGGTAGATGAGGTCGTCCCAACCGATGGTCGCCGTGCCGAAGAACGAACGGGTCTTGTAGTGGGTCTCGCTGTTGTTGGTCGAATAGGTGCTATTGGAAGCGGCCAGGTTGAAGTAGCCATCCACGGAGAGACCGCCGTTGGTGCTGCTGTTCAGGTACCAGTAATCATACTTCCGGGCTTCGGCGAAGGCAGCGGCCTCGATGCTGAGACGATTCTCGGCGTACTGGCCGTTCCAGGTCAGGTAGGCCTGGGCCGTGATATCGTTCGACTGGTTCTGATAGGTGCGGAAATACGGAGTCCAGTTGATGGAACCGGCACCGTCCTTCTCCTCGTACTTCTGGGCAGTCATCGCATCGTTGATACGGACACCCAGGCGGAAGTTGAGCGGCAGGGAGGCGTAGACGTCACCCGACACCATGTGATACTGCGTCGTGTTGGTGTAGTTGTAGTTGTCCATCACGGCGAACGGGTTGTCGTGGAAGTTGGCGGCGAGGTTGTTCGGGCCGACAATGTTCCAGGTACGCCAGCTTCCGTCGGGACGCAGATAATCCATGTAATCCTTCAGGTTGACGTTGGTGTGGCCCCACTGCGTGAAGTCGCAGATGTAGTTACCGTTGGAAGAATAACCTTCCTGCTCGGCGTTCTTGTTCTGGCGATAGCGGTAGCGATAGCTGATGTCTGCTTTCAACCAGGAAGTGGGCTGCATCTGGGTGGACATACTGAAAGAACGGCGGACAGCCTTGGAGTTGTAGAAGATACCCGGGCGGTCGACGTTGGTGAACGAAACACGGGTATTCATGCCCTTGACCGACTTGGTGAATGCCACGTTGGTCGTGTTGTTCCAAGCCACGCGGGTCATGTCGCGCAGGTTCAGGCGATACTCCCAGGGAAGGGCTTCTCCGTAGTGGGAAGAGGTCGGATCCCAGGACAGGGCGGTACGGACAAGGGTCTTGCCATCATAGCGGGGACCCCAGTTCACGTCTTCGCCGTAGTCGTAGTAGAAGGTGCCGTCACCAACGGGTTCCAGAATCGACGAAGCATCGTTCGGATCTTCGATGCCGCTGTTGTACAGGCCCGTAGCTCCATAGGAGTAGCTACCGCCGCCGAACAGTTTCTGGAATTTGAAGTGCTCGTAGTAGACCTCGGCGGCCGTCGTCTGGGAGAACTCTACCACAGACTGGCCTTCCTGGGCCTTCTTGGTCGTGATGATCACGGCGCCGTTGGCACCGCGGGAACCGTAAAGGGCGGTAGCCGAGGGGCCTTTCAGCACGTTGATGCTCTCCACGTCGTCCATGTTGACGGCAGCGGCGGAGGTGATGGTACCGTCGACCACGTAGATCGGCTCGTTACCTTCCTGGTCGCTGTAGGACGTCGGACCACGGAGGATGATACGGCCTTCACTGAAGGTGGAACCGGCGGAACCCCAGAACTGGGCACCGGCTACCTTACCGGCCAGCGAGTTGCCGAGCGCACTGCTGTGTACGGCGGTAAGTTGCTCGGAGTTGAGCGACTGGGCAGAATAACCGATGGCTTTCTGCTTGCGGGTCAGACCCTGGGCGGTCACCACGACCGCATCCAGCAATTCTGTTTCGTCTTCGAGCGTCACGTTGACGATGCCGTTGCCGACAGAGACGATGGCCGTCTTCATGCCGACGAACGAAATGGTCAGCGTTGCGTCCTTCGGAACATTCGAGAGGACGAATTCGCCCGAAACGCCCGTGGAGGTACCGTTTGTCGTGCCGGTGACCACCACGAATGCGCCGGCTACGGGATCACCGAAGCCGTCGCTGACCGTACCTCTCACCTGGATGTTCTGTGCGAACAAGCCGCACGTCACCGCCAGCAAAAGGCAGGTCAAAAACATTTTGGTCCTTTTCATACGATAAATTTTAGGTTATTGGTTGTTAATTAGGTGTGTTTCAAATAGTTATGAATAGTTTTGGGCCAATTTTTCAAAGAGCATCAAAAGGCAAAGTTACATTTTTCTTTAAATAATCGTGCAATTACCGAAGTTTTTTGACAAGAATAATCAGCAAGATGCCCGGCTAGACCGGGCATCTTGTCATTTGTAAAGGGATCCGGGATCGGCGGTATCCCAGGACGAACGTTTTCGGAAGGGGTCGTAGAAAGTTTCGTCGATTTCGTAATGCTTGGGTTCGAGGACCATGTGGCGGATGAACCACAGGATGTCGTCGTAGTGGGTGAAGTAGCGGCTGGCGACGGTGTGGCCTTCGTCGGTGAAGCGGATGATCTTGTGGGCGTAATGGCGCTCCTTGAAGGTCCGGGCGATGCCGTCGGAGCCATAGAAGCCGATGCCGAAGAACTTAATCTGCTTATAGGTGACCAGCCGGTCGGCCGTACCGTGGAGCATCAGCGTCGGGGCGGGGGTGTCGTGGGGATAGTCCAGGCTCTTGCGTGAGAAAATGGCGCCGGCAAAGGCGATCACGCCGGCATAGCGGAACCCCTCTGGCAGATATTGCTTTGCCAGGTCGCTGCGGTTGCAGCGCTCGTAGTCGCACTGGAGCGAGGTGATGGCCCCGGCGCTGCTGCCCATCAGGATGATCCGCTCAGGATCGACGGTCAGTTCAGCGGCGTAGTCCACTGCATAGCGGGTGACCTTCATCACGTCTTCGGCTGCCATCCGGATGGCGTTCTCGAGCGGCTTGACCATGCCGCTCACGCCTTTGAACTGTACACCGCGCAGGCCGAGCCGGTAGTTGGTGGCGATGACGACGAAGCCCTCGTCGGCCAGGGAGCGGCAGAGCCGGCGGGTGTCGAAGTGACGCTGGTTGTCATCGACAAAGCCGCCGCCGTAGGAGTAGACGATGCAGGGATGGCTCTCGGCGTCGTCCTTCGGGAAGTACAGGTCCATTTCCAAGGCAAGGGTATCGTATTGGGCGAACGCGATAGATTCGTCCGGCCGGAACGAAGCACTGTCAATGGGGGCTATCTGCGCATGAAGTGTCAAAGTGAGGCAGAAAGCCGTGAAGAAGGTCAAAAATCGTTTCATAGGTGTCGATTTGGGTTTTCAAATATAAGAAATAAATCCTAATTTTGCAGGATTAAGGCACGATGACCGAAACAAACACACTATAACTAAAACGTATAAAAATGGCAGAAAAACTGTTTACTGAATTTCCTCCTGTCTCGACAGAGCAGTGGGATGCGGTAATTATCAAGGACTTGAAGGGGGCCGACTACGAGAAGAAACTCGTATGGAAGACCCACGAAGGGTTCCCGGTGCGCCCGTACTACCGCGCCGAGAACCTCGGCGACATCAAGTCCCTCGGCGAGATGCCCGGGCAGTTCCCGTTCGTCCGCGGCATCAAGAACGACAACGACTGGCTCACCCGCCAGGACATTTGCCTGTGCATGGGCATTGAAAAGGCCAATGAAGAGGCCCTCGATATCCTGAACAAGGGCGTCGAGTCGCTCGGCTTCATCCTGGCCGACGAGAAGGCGCTCTCCGAGGCGCAGATGGAAGCCCTGCTGAAGGGCATCGCCATCCCGGCCGTGGAGATCAACTTCCGCAAGTGCTGCCCCAAGCACAGTGCCGAGACGCTGAAAAGCTTCCTGGCCGTGGTGAAGAAGCAGGGCCTGAAGCCTGAAGAGGTCCGCGCCTCGTTCGACTTCAGCCCGCTGCACCGCCTCACCGTCAAGGGCAACTTCTGCGAGGAGAAGTCCTACGGCTACCTGGCAGACGCCGTGAAGGCCGTGGCCGACTATCCGAAGATCAAGGTGATCAATGTCCAGGCCTACGACTTCAACAACGCCGGCAGCAGCCTCGTGCAGGAACTCGCCTTCGGCGTGGCCATCGGCAATGAGTACATTTCCAAGCTTACCGAGCTGGGCTTTGACGCCAAGGAAGTGGCCAAGCGCATCAAGTTCACCTTCGGCATCAGCTCCAACTACTTCATGGAAATCGCCAAGTTCCGCGCCGCCCGCGTGGTCTGGGCCAACATCGTGAAGGCCTGGGGCGTCGATTGCGACTGCGCCTGCAAGATGCACGTCCACGCCGTCACCAGCCGCTGGAACCAGACGGTCTACGACGCCTACGTCAACATGCTCCGCGACACGACCGAGACCATGAGCGCCGCCATCGCCGGCGTCGACTCCATCGAGGTCGTCCCGTTCGACGACGCCTTCCGCGCTCCGGGCGAATTCTCCAACCGCATCGCCCGCAACGTCCAGTCCGTCCTCAAGGAGGAAGCACACTTCAACAAGATCGTCGACCCGGCCGGCGGTTCCTATTATATTGAGGAACTCACCCAGTCGATCATCGACGCCTCCTGGAAGCTCTTCAAAACCGTGGAGGAGAAGGGCGGATACACCGAGGCGTTCAAGGCCGGTTTCGTGCAGGAACAGGTGAAAGC
>JAFZAF010000084.1 GCA_017548335.1 Bacteroidales bacterium
CGCACCGCTTTGGTACTTATGGGCCCAGGCCCTGTAATCGCCGAGGGGTGAACCGTTCAGGGTCCATGTCACGCTACTGTCGGTCGTGATGTCTTCGACGGAACCGTCATTGAAATACGCATACAACTTGAACCGCTTGGTATTCGATGTGCCTGTGGCAAGGCCGGGAACATAAATGCTGGAAGGAGTGATCTCCAGGCGATCCAGCACACGGTTGTCCGTCACATTGAAATACGAATACCGGAATGTGTCGAAATTGCCGTAGGACGACACGTTCGTACCGCTGGCGCCCAGTCCGTTCGTCGTAGGGAAACTGGCATTGCGCCCCTTGTCGGGAATGTCACCAAAACGTGTCAGGATGTCGGCAAAACAGATGTACCCATTGTCCCCCACGGCAGCCTTCGCCTGCCCCGCGACGCCTTTTCCGGAGAAACGGACTTCTCCGCCTGTCAGACCGTCATACCGTAGATACGCACCGCCTTCTGTAACGGAAAGATGGCTGGCGACCAGATCCGTGATATCCACCCGACCCTGTCCGTCCTGTCCGCCCTTGCCGTTGTTGTCAACCCAAGAATACCGGATGTTCCGACTTCCTGTCATCGGTACATCGAGACGGGAAGACGACGTGGAAGAAGGGTCGGCTTGCAGAATGCCGCAGTGAACTTTCGTAATAAAACAGATCTCCTTTGTCAAACCATTCTCGGTATAGGAAATCTTCACTTTCCCCGTTCCGCTATGCTGTGTACGGACGAGGCGATACGCGGCTGTTCTACCGATATTGTTATAGAAATACCGGTCCCCCGCAGAATAACTCATCGTTACGCCGGAGCCGACTGTCGAAGCATAAGCCGTGGAGGGATCGGTTGTCCAACTGTAACAGGGTGCCGTGGTACCGTCGCTGTTCAGCGGTGTCTCTGTACCGTCCGTATACACGGCAAAAGCCCGGAGCGCGAAACCCGCGCCATAACCCGCGACCTTTACCCCTTGCAAGATCTGAATCAGGATGGTGTCGACGTCCGACCGGTAGCGTACGCCATTCCAGGAGCCCATGTTCGTACCGCTGGACAACGAGCCGAACTCCAACTCCAGATGGTCGAGCACGCGCCCGGCCATCATGGCCAGGTCGTCACTCTTCCGACCGTCCAACGTCCGGACATGCGCCTGCCCGGCAATTTCCGACACCCCTGGCGGCAAGTAAAAATACAACGTCGCCGGACTGCCCGTCACATCTACCCAGGTTCCCTCTGCATAGCCTGAATCCGGCATGACCGACGCAGAACACGCTTCGTCCAGGTAAACGCGGACACCGGCATCATACAGACCCTGATCCAAGCGGAACTGGTACTGCATGCCAGCAGGGTCTTTCACGATGCCTTCTGCCGTACAAGTCCCCGACGCCAGCCGGATCCCCGATGAACCCGATGCAATGCCATGTTGGAACCGCAGGCTCCGTGTATCGGAATAGGGATCGATCTCCACTTTCCAGAGTGGATCATCAGGAACGCCGCCTCCGGCAATCAGGTCCTGCTCCGCCAGGCCCGCCGCGATTTTCGCATCGGTCAACTGCAGCGTCACCGTGTTTTCTGTGTTGCGGAGAACATCGAAGTTCGTCGTGGCATTCTTGCCCAGATAGAAGCGGTAGGTCGTCCCAAAGGTCAGGCCGCTGCCATCCAGCACTGTCGCTTTGCCCGCTATTTCAATATAGGTCGGATGATCATTATCATTCAGGTTCTTCGGCTTTTTGCTGTCGATATCGGCAATCGCCCTGTCGCCGTACAGGTTTTCTGCCGCATAGAAGGTTACGGCGTCACCACTGTTCAAACGGTTCACATCGGAAGGTGTCGCCCTATCCGTCGTCGTAGCGACATCTGTCCCCCGGCTGTTGGCAAAAGCCCGGACACAAGCTGGTCCTTCGATCGTGACTCCGGTAGCGGTAAACGAATAGCGGGTCAAGGCGCTCCTGTCGAGCGTGATGTCGTATCGCGCCACCAGGCGGGTCATCGCGACGTCCAGTTTCCGTCCCGATGCCAGGTCGGACTTGGAGAACGAGATAGACGTCCCCTTCCAAGACATGGGCAGGCCAGAAGCCGCAGTCATGTCAATTCCCGTGGCATACCAGGCATCCAGGCTTGTTTCCGGGGTCGTCCCGACCTGAAACTGACCGCGCACGTCCCCGACATTCGCCAGCGCATACCAGTCGTATGCACGGTCGGTCACGACACGGATCTTCGTGAGATCCGCTCCGGACGGCTGGTAATACACGGCTTCCAGCAAGCCCGTTGCAGCATCGAACTGCAGCAGCGTCCAATTGGAAACTGCCGCAGCGTCGCCCGTAAAGGAACTTTTTGTCCGGACAGCGGACTCCGTCGGGACGACGGACATTTCACTCCCGAGTCGACGGCCTCCTTCCCGGAGACCGCCGGCATAGGGAAACGGCGATAAGGATTCCCGGCATCCCGGAAGAAGCACCATCCATAACAGGAGCATCCCCGGGACACCGAGAGAAAGTCTGTTCTTTTTCATCGATTTATTCATGCAAATCATTCATATAGCGAAAAGACACGCTCTTCTTCCCAATCCGATACACGGAGATAGAGCAGTGCCTGCCGGAAATCGATGCGGATCTCGTAATCCGGCAGATCGGAAGCGTCCGGGTCATACCCCGCCGCAAAGAGATAGAGTCCGACCGGGCTTGAAAAGCGCTTCAGATGGTCTTCTTTGTCCCAGAACTCCAGGACCAGGTCGCTCCGCTTCTGACGGGGAACCCGGACGCTGATGCGTCCGGTCCCGTCGTTTTCCTGAACTGTATAGAGATACGCTCCTTCGATCGCCGAAAAGTCAGCCGCGTCAAAGCCGCAGGTCGTTCCCCGGATGACCAGATTGTACAGACGGCAGCGGTCTCCTCCAGCCTCATCTGTAATGAAAATCGTGGAGAACTGCTTATGGGGCCGCAAAATGCTGCGGGCCTCTTCGCCCGTACAATCCACCTCCTCCGTATGGACGTACAAGGAGTCGATCTGGTTGCCGGCCTCATAGACCAGTTGCGTCCCCGTTCCCAGGAAATCCCGCATCGGACGGTTGTGGACCAGTCCCACGACACGGATCTTCGCCTTCTCGACCGCCACTTCTTCGATTTCGGGACACTCCCCCATCCGGCGGTTCTCCGACCATACGGGTTCCGGTGCCCGAAGCGTCACGTCGACACAGCCTTCCCATTGCTCTCCCCATGCAGCAGCCAGTACTTCCCGGTAATCGATATCCAGATAGCAGGGACAGGGGGCCCGGTCTTCCAGGACCGTACAGGCGAAACAGAGCAACAGGGGGATGCACCCGATCAAACTATTTTTCATATCGTTTCCGTGTATTCCGCACCGGGAGACCAGGGATTCACCGTCACCTCGGCCGTGAGGTCGCCCTTGCCTACCGGCTCGTTCGGATCGGTCGAGCCGGTTCCCCGGATGATCAGCCGGACATCATAAGAGGTATTGCGTTCCAGTCCTTTTCCCTCCTTGAAGAGTGTGACAGGATACCACCAGTCCGCCCCGTTTACCGTCGCCAGCACGACCAGACGGGCAAATGCTCCGTCCGTGGTCGTAGCCGTATTGCCGGTATGATCGGTCGTCACGGCATTCGGAAAACTGTAGAGGCAGCAGTCGGTGTAATTCTTGGCGACACTGTTGGCAATGGAACTGCCATCCGCCCGGAAAACCTGCGCCTGGTAAGCAGAGGGGTTGACCTGGCCGGCCGTCGCCAGATAGTCACTCTTTGTCGTGGAAGCCTGCTTTCCAGAAGCGCGGCCACCCAGGTTCACCCACTCCGAAGCCTCGCCGATGCCTCCCAGGTTCCAGGTACCGAGCGCATTGATCAGGAATGCACTTTTCACCGTCACGGCACCGGACTGCGCATACGTGGCCGGTACCTCGTTGGTTACGGACACCAACCGCACACGCGCCGCGAAACGGGTCAATGAGACCGCTGCGGTCTCCGTCGATCCGCTTCCTACCATCGCCGTCGCCGAACCGGCCATCACGAAGCCCTGGCTTGCGGTCAGGCTGCAGTCCGACAAATGGATCACTTTTTCCTGAAGGGCCGCTTCCGTAGCCAAATCCCCCATGTCGGCTGCGTTGGCCACGACATATACCGCATAGGCACCGGCTTTCAAAGCCGTGTAGGTTTTGCTGTAAGGCAGTGTGCCCAGCCCCGAACTGACTTTTTCATAGCGGAAAAGCGTTTCGCCTTCGAAAATGAATATCTGCAGGTTGTTGACGGTTTTTTCATACGACAGTTCCGTCACGTCAGAAGCTTTGGTGGACATGGCACCCCCGTCTGAGATAACAAGGGAGAGTGTTCCCGGGCCGGGCAGTTCCCGGTCGGTGCAAGCAGTGAACAAAAAGGTTGCGAGCAGCGCGCTCAGCGTCAAAAAAAGTCTTTTCATGATTGTATGTATTAAAGATTTAGCGTTCTGTCAGAATTCTCCGTTGAAATCACCGCCATCCCCCCAGGGTTCCACGGTGATGACCACCTCCAGGTTGCCGCTGTCCACCTTCTGGTTCGGATCCGGGGAACCCGGCCCGCGGATGAGAAAGGACACGTCATAAGTCTTGTTCCGTTCGAGATTCTCGATGGTCACCGGATAATACCAGCTCTGTGCATCGCCATACGAAGCCTTGAGCACGAGCCGGGCACAGGCGTCGCCCGAGGTAGCGCCCGCGAAATGGTCGGTCGCAGCGGTATGCTTGTTGGGCAGCGAATAGAAGGGAACGTTGAAGGTCTCGGTCGCACCGAGAGCAACCGTTCGCGCCAGCGGCTGGAAAGTAAGTGCCGCATAATCGGCATCGGCAGCCGATCGGATGAAATCGGCGGGATCCGCCGAGGTGTTCCGGCCTGCCTTGCGGCCGGCATAATTGACATAGGCTGCAGGATCGCCCGTTCCGCCATAGTTCCAGGTCCCGAACCCGTTTTCCAGAAAGGCGAATTCCACCTTCAAGGCTCCGTATGCCTGTGGTATCCCGTTCTGGACCGTGGTGAGCCGCACTCGACCCACATGACGGCGGACCGTGATATCCGCCCGTGCCGGTGTCGCCGCGCCGCCCGTTACCGTCACACCGGAAGCCGTCTGGCCGACCATCAGGAATCCTTTTTCCGGATCGTTGAACCCCAGATTGATTTCTGCCGCCTCCCAGGCCGATTTCTGGTTGACGTCAGCCAGTTCCGGCGCATTTGCGACTGCGACCAGATCGTAAGAGCCGGCCTTGACACGGTCCAGCGACTTCGTGGTTTCCTGGCCGGAAAGGGTTTCCCGACGATACAGGGAACCGTCCTGCGAAAAGAGAAAGAGTTGGATGTCATGGATGACAGCATCGTTCCCAATGGGCGCGGTATCGGCTTTCGTAGCCGTTCCGTTTCCACTATGGACGGCGACAACCAGGATGCCCTCTTCCGGCTGCGCCTGAGGACCTTCCGTTTCATTACACGCTGCGAGGCCCATCAAGCTGGCCGCAGCAAAGAGAAGGATTCGTTTCATGTTGGATGAATATGAGAAGTGATTAGCTATCAATAGAGTCCCTGAAGCGTTCCGCCATCCGTCCAGTCCTCCACGGAAATCATCGCGGCGATTCCGGAATACGCCGTCAGTGGATCTTCCGGATGTTCCACGCCGTAGCCGGCAATGGTCAGGTCTACGTGATAATGCCGGTTCCGTCGCACTTGTTCCAGGGTAACTGGATACCAGGTCGTCCTGCCGTCCAGCGTCGCCTTGACCACAAAGCGGGTGCAACGGCTCCCCCATTGATCCCGGTCGTGACTGTCCGGCGAGGAATTGGGATAGGGATAGAAACTGTGACCGGGCGAAAGGCTGTCGGAAGCGGCCATCCGCGTATCGATGCGGGCAGAAAGCATATCGGCTGGAAAACTGTCGTCCGACGAATCTTCAAATACCATCCGGTTGTACCAGCGGGCCTTGGCATCCGGAACGGAATCGGTCAGGGCCAGCGTGTTCTGGCCGGCGACATTGGTCAGCCCGATCTCCTCGACCACGAAAGGCTTCTCCGCCAAAGAACCGGTAAACGCAGTCCGGATTGTACAGGTCACTTTGCCGACCAGCCGTGCGACTTCGACCGTAATCTTCTCATCTGCCTCAATGAGGTGGTCCGACAAGGCGCCGGCCATCACAAAGTTCCCGACAGCATTCTCCGAAAGGGTCGTGACCGTCGCCAGCAGGTCGTTTTTCGTAATGGCAGCCCTGGGCAAGCCGTTCTTATTGGCGATTACAACGAAATCATATACCTCGTCGGTCAAGTAGAAGTCAAAGCGTCCGTCAGCCGAGTCGTAGGTATCCACGAGCGTCCCCGTCCGGCTGAACACATAGAGCAGGCAGCGGACTATGTTGCTCTCGGCCAACGACGGTACATCCAGCGCCCAGGTCTGCAGGGCACTGCCCGACAGGTCCAGGGAGATGTGACGGGCATTCAGTTCTTCCGTGCATTCGGCACAGGGCTCCCTGTCGCAACCCAAGGCGGCGACAAGGAGCACGCCGGTCACAAATAACAAACGTTTCAAAGGGTTTTCCGTTTTCATATCGCTTCAGATTCTCGGTTCAGGCCATATTTCCGGATCAGGGCACTGATTTCCGGATCGAGGTTGCCGCGGTGCACGAACGCTCCGTTCTGGGCGCAGGCGTGGAGATAGCACTCCACGGCGCTTCGTTCGTCGCCCTGCCGGGCATAGACCAGGGCCAGCATGTAATTCACTTCGGCATTGCGGTCCAGCTTCTCCAGGATGGCCAGCGCACTGGCATTGTAGTCGAGACAGCAATAGGCAATCGCCGTATTATAATCGGCGTACGGACGCAGCAGCGTCAGCGCCTGCTTGTATTCCCGGTCCCGGATCGCCTGGACACCGGCCATATAGGCCGTATCCAGCACCGTCGTCCGGATGGTGTCCTGCAGCATATTGCGCCGGTGCAAGCGGAACGCGAAGACCACGGTCCGCAGGCGCGGATAGAGTTCTTTCGAGACATAAGGATAGTAGTCGTCCGCCCGCATCGCCGCTTCCCTCCGGTCCGGGTCCGATTCCTTCCGGCGCGCCTGATAGGCTTGCTTCTGTGCATCCGTCAGCTGTTCATCCGCGTCGACCAGCCGGTCGAGCAGTTCCCAGTTTTCGGGGACGGCATAGCTGCTGAAATGGATTTCGGGACGGTCCCGGCCTTCCGGATCCGCCAGCGTGCCGTCAAGGTCCATCCGGACACCCTGCGCCCGGTCTACGGAATCGGCATAGCGTTTCATGAATGATTCGAAGTAACGGCCTACGCTCCGGCTCCGGCGCTGTGACAGTTCTCCGTTGGAACGCCAGGATCCTTCCGGTGAGGCATGTGCCGTCACGACGATGCTGTCAAGGTCATATTCTTCGTTTTCCAGCAGCGAAGCCAGTGTTGCACGGATCCGGCCGATTTCCTGGAGGTTGTCACCCAGTTCCTCCCGCACGGCATCCTCTCCCACCTTGAACAGCAGCCGCGCTTCATCCTGCAAGTCCACCCGCCGGGAAACGACCTGGTCGAGATAGCGTTCCCGACCGTCGACGAAAGCGCTCAGCGAACTGATATAAAACGTCAGCGGATCACTTTCCGGAACGGTGTAGACCACTTTGTCTTGCTCACAAACCTCGCCGAGCAGCCGGATGTCCACCTTGCGCAGACGCGGACGCGTGGCGATAGTCTGCACATAATTGTACACGAACTCTCCCGCCTCGTTGACGATCAGCGTGTCGAGCCGCAGATGTCCGGTCTGGAAAGGCGCCTTCACATATTTGCGGAACATCTTGTCCTTGTCCCGAATCTTGCGCTCGTTGCGGCGCACCAGCAGGCCGTAGGTATAGTAATCGATGGCCTGCCGCTCGGTCACGCCATAGACGGAAGCGAACTCCCCGTCGGTCACAATCGACGTGTCGCGACGGAAAGCGTAGAGCGCCGGAATGTTCCGCTGGATGAACACTTCCAGCTGGTGCCGGTCGATGAAACGGGTGGAATCGGTGATGATTGAGCGCAGGAAACGTTCGTAATGCTGATATCCGCGCAACTGCGCCTTTCGGTAATCCTTTCCCGTGATCAGGATGTCATCGAGATCCACCGTATCTTCCAGAATCTCCATCCGCGGATGGAAACGGACTTGCCAGCGGCTGTCCTGCATCGCGGCCGGGACGATGACCTGGAATTCCAGGTCGACACGCCCGTGCCGCTCCGCCACGTTGCGGAAGCGGGCTGTCACCCGCGCGGCCTGCAGGGTCTCATTGGCCACCATCTCCCCACTCTCCTCGTCACGGATGGCGTTCATGATGATCACTTCGTGGCCCATGAAATCGTGGACCACCAGGCTGTCCTGTTCGAAACGAGGCATATCCAGTTCCTGGAACGAGGTGCTGTAATGGGCCGGCAAGGCCAGCGAAGCCGTCAATTGCTGCTCCTGCAGCTGTTCCGCCTTGCGGGACGTTGCGCAGGAAGCAACCAGGCCGGCGGCCAGGCAGCCCGCCAGGATAAGCGTTTTTCTCATAGATTCAGAATATATAGGTCAAGGAAACTTGCACGTCGTTCGAAGGGAGGAGAAACCATTTCCAGGCATCCCGGACCGGCTGGCCGTCCTCGAAAGAAAGGATACGGCCGCAGCGTGGGCATCGATACAACGTATAACGCGCCCTACCGGCCCAGAAGCCCAGGCCCAGGTCCAGATTCCAATGGTCTGAGACCAGCCAGCTGTAGCCGAAACCCACGCCCATGCCGGCAGCGATGCCCTCTTCCGTCTTCATCTTCCGGAACAGACCGCCGCGATTGTATTCCTCCACTTGCGCCTTGGCGCCGAACCACCAGGAAGACGACACGTTCCAGGGCCACCAGCGCAAACCCAGCGAAGCAGTCCGCGCCCGGTTCTGGAAAGGATTGCCTTTTTCTACCGAGCCATAATTCCAATTGTTATAGCGGACGCCTGTATGCAGGGAAAGGTGCCGGCTGCAGGAAACGCCGGCCTGCAGATTGGCCGTCCCCAGGTTCGCCCAGTCCAGCAGGTTCGTTGAAAGAGAGAATTCCTGGGCGGAAAGGGTGGTGGAAAGAAGCAGGCAGAACGCCAGCAGGATGTACTGTTTCATAGGCCGAATTGCGATTACGGCCGCAAAGCTACAGCCACCCTGCCCGCAAATAAAAATACCGAGAACGAACCTGGATGAACTTTTCAGCATCTCGACAAAAACGCAGAAAATCCACATTCAGCCGCGTCAATACCGGCCATTCAGCACACATTCTCGAAAAACTGACAAAATGTCGGCTTCGCCTCGCTGGTATCTTTTTTGATTTTTACCGACGCAGAATCGAAAAATATAAAAAACAGATAGCTATGATGAAAGGAAAAATCGGCGTGACCACGGAAAATATCTTTCCGGTCATCAAAAAATTCTTGTATTCCGACCACGATATCTTCATGCGGGAACTTGTCGCCAACGCCGTTGACGCGACACAGAAGCTCAAAGCCCTTGCCGGAACCGGCGATTTCAAGGGCGATCTGGGCGACCTGACCATCCATGTAGACGTGGACAACAAAGCCAAGACCATCACCCTGACCGACCGCGGCATCGGCATGACAGAAGAAGAGGTGGACAAGTATATCAACCAGATCGCCTTCTCCTCGGCCGGCGAGTTCCTGGAAAAATACAAGGACAAGGCCGGCAGTATCATCGGCCACTTCGGCCTGGGCTTCTATTCGGCCTTCATGGTCTCGCAGAAAGTCCGTATTGAGACCCTTTCCTGGCAGGAAGGCGCCAAAGCGGTGAAGTGGGAATGCCAGGGCGAACCGGACTTCACGATGACGGACAGCAAGAAGACGGACCGCGGCACCACCGTCACCCTCTTCCTCGATGCGGACAGCGAAGAATTCGCCGAAGAGGCAAAGGTGGGCGCCCTGTTGAACAAATACTGCAAGTTCATGCCCGTCCCCGTGTGCATGGGCAAGCAGAAAGAGTGGAAAGACGGCAAATACGTCGACACCGACAAGGACAACATCATCAACGACACTGAGCCGCTGTGGACCCGTAAACCCGCCGAACTCAAGGACGAAGATTATCTGCAGTTCTACAACAAACTCTATCCGATGCAGGAAGATCCCCTCTTCCACATCCACCTCAACGTCGACTACCCGTTCAACCTGACTGGAATCCTGTACTTCCCGAAGATCAAAGACCGGCTCGAAGTGACGCGCAACAAGATCCAGCTCTACTGCAACCAGATGTTCGTCACCGACTCCGTCGAGAACATCGTGCCGGAATTCCTGACTCTGCTGCACGGTGTCATCGACTCGCCCGACATCCCGCTCAACGTGTCGCGCAGCTACCTGCAGGAAGACGCCAACGTAAAGAAAATCTCCTCCTACATCACGAAGAAAGTCGCCGACCGGCTCGAGGAAATCGCCAAGAACAAGAAGGAAGAATACGAGCAGAAATGGGACAACCTGAAGCTCTTCATCGAATACGGCATGCTCACCGAAGACAAATTCTGCGAGCGCGCGATGAAATTCGCCCTGTTGAAGGACACCGAAGGCGCCTACTATAAATACGACGACTACCGTGACAAGATCAAGGAGGCACAGACGAACAAGGACAAGAAGGTGGTCTATCTTTACTGCACCGATCCGGTGGCCCAGTATCCTCAGGTGGAGGCAGCCAAGGCAAAGGGCTATAGCGTACTGGTGTTCGATTGTCCGCTCGACGCACACTTCGTGAACCTGTTGGAAAGCAGACTTAAGGACGCCACGTTCAAGCGTGTTGACGCCGAAGCCATCGACCGCCTCGTGGAAAAAGACGAACGGGCGAAGTTCGAGATTTCAGAAGAAGACGCGAAATATGTGACCGGCGTGTTCGAGGAACTGCTGCCCAAGGAGAACAAATACGACGTGAAGATGGAGAACCTGGGTGAAGAGAACGCACCGATCCTGATCACGCAGAGCGAGTTCATGCGCCGCTACCGCGACATGGCGGCCCTGGGCGGCGGCATGAATTTCTACGGTGAACTGCCCGAAAGCTACAACATCGCCGTGAACGCCGAGAACCCGGTGATCCGGAAGATCCTGGGCGAAACCGGCGTGAAGGCGCTGACAGCCGACAATACGCTGCTGAAGCAGGCCGTCGACCTGGCGCTGCTTGCCAATGGAATGTTGAAAGGTAAGGCGCTTGCCGACTTCATCAAGCGCAGTGAGACGTTGCTGAGCTAGCTTCATTTTTCTTCCCGAATCCGTCCACCAGCAGGATGGTGGCCAGGCGCGTGAGCACGGCGAGTGCGATGAAGTTCGTACCCAGTTCCAGCTGCATGACGATAAAGCGGGAATTCATTTTGAAATTGAGCAGCAGCATCGCCACGAGGAACACGTCGATCATGTTCCACTTGTCCACCGACTGAAGTTTCAGGAACTGGCGCCCCGTCCCCAAACGGAGCGCCAGTTCAATGTATTTCAGAATCGGCAGGATGAACGTGAACACCAGGATGATGGACGCCACCAGATACTCGCTGCTGTCCCAGAACATCCGCACCGAATCGAACAGCGTCACCTCCTGGTGCTTGAGTTGGATTCCCCACACCTGATACTTGGTGGACATCAGGGGATACGTAAGCCCCAGCACATAGAAGGCGATTGAAACGACCAAGAGTCCCGTCGCCACGAGATTACGGGTCGTCAGGAATTTATATGGTTTTTTGAGCGGAATTTCCACGGCTTTCGGATTTTTATTCGTACCTTTACAAAGATATAGTTTTTTTCGATCATGTCCACGACTACGTTGATAATCCTGATTGCCGCGGGGGTAGTGCTTGTCCTGGCGATCCTGCTGACCCGGGCGCTGACACGCTCTTCGTTGCTGGCGGACCGGGCGCGACTGGAGTCGATCCTGGATGTGCCTGCA
>JAFZAF010000085.1 GCA_017548335.1 Bacteroidales bacterium
ATTGCCATCATTGTGATCCTCGTGCTCTGGGTGATTTCCGTGCAGCGGAAACTCGTCAAGCAGGAAGAGATCTGCAAGAACGGCCTCAGCCAGATCGGCGTGCAGCAGACCAACCGCTGGGATGCCCTCAAGGCCCTGGCCGAACTGACCAAAGGCTACTCCGACTACGAGTACAAGACCATGACCGACACCATCGCCCAGCGCCGTCCCATCACGGCCAACAGCACCAGTGCTGATGCCAACGCGCAGGAGAGCCTCTTTGCGCAGGCGATGTCGCACCTGAACGTCGTCGTGGAGAAGTATCCCGACCTGAAGGCCAACGAGAACTACATCAAGACCATGGACAGCGTCAACATGTATACGGAACAGGTCCGTATGAGCCAGATGGTCTACAACGATTCCGTGACGAAGTTCAACCAGTTGATCCGTCAGTTCCCCGACTCGATCGTCGCTTCGCTCTTCCACTTTGTCACGCGGGATTACCTGCAGGTGAATGAGCAGAAGACCGAAATGCCTTCGATGAAAATGTAAGCGGTTCTGCTTATGAAACTCCGATTCCTCATCCTTCCGGTCCTCCTGGCCTTGGCGCTGCTGGCCCCCGCGGCTGCACAGAACAAGGTCCACGACGTGGACATTACGGTCACGCTCGATACGGACGGCAGCGCCCGCATCCAGGAGGTCTGGAACATGACCCTGACCAAGGGCACGGAGGTCTATCTGGGCCGCGAGAATCTGGGAGACATCAAGATCGTCGACCTAACCGTCTCCGACGACAAGGGCGAAACCTACAAGACCGACCGGAGTTGGGATACCGATCGCTCCTTCAATGGCAAGAAGAATCACTGCGGGTTGAACAGCATCAGCGGCGGTTACGAAATCTGCTGGGGCATCGGCGAGTATGGTGACCGCACCTATACGGTCAACTATACCCTGACCAACCTGGTCAAGAGCCTGGACGACTACGATATGATCCATTACATGTTCTATACGCCCAACGATTTCCAGGGCGAGCATGTGAAGGTGACGATCGAGAAACCCGGCTTCGTGATGGATACCCTCACCCGTATCTGGGCCTTCGGCTACGACGGCTATATCTGGCGCGAAGACGGGAAAGTGATTGCTGAGAGCGAGAATCCGCTCGAGTCCAGTCACGACATCATCGTCCTGATGCGCTTCGACAAGGGAACTTTCGAATCGAAGAGCGTCCAGGAACGGCCGTTCCAGGTGGTGCTTGACCGGGCGCTGGAAGGTGCCGACGAACCGGATGTGCCCTTGAAGAAGTGGGAGGAAGTCCTCTATACGATCCTCGGCGCCCTGTTGTTCATCGGCATGCTCATGTTGCCGGCCATTCCGATCATTGCCCGCATCGTGCAGAAACGGAAGGCGAAGAAGAACACGTTCGGAACGACGAATCTCAAGAGTATCGAATGGTCGCGGGAAATGCCGTACGATGGTGACATCCTGAAGAATTACTATGTGATTTCAACCGCACCGGCGCTCTCCGTAGCGAAAAACTCCGTCGCGTCTGCGATGATCCTGCATATGATTCAGGAAGGCGCCTTGACAGCTACACGGTCCCTCGACACCGGCAAGGTGGATATCTACTTCAATCAAAAGGCGGATTTCAACCGGCTTGACAATACGGAAGAGACCCTCTGGTCGATGATGTATGAAGCCAGCGGCGACAACCATATCCTGGAGGAGAAAGAGTTCTCCAAGTGGGCGAGCAAGCATAGCAGCCGCCTGATCAGTTGGACCTCAAAGGTCCAGAGCGACGGACGGGATGCCTTGCGCCGGGGAAATTACTACCTGAGCAGCAAGTACACGGATGCCGGCAAGGCGGAAAACCGGAAACTCCTCGGGTTTAAGAAATTCCTGGAAGATACGACGATGATCAAGATGCGTTCGACCCCTGAGGTGACGCTCTGGAAGAAGTATCTGATTTTTGCCTCGCTGATCGGCATTGCCGACAAGGTTGCCAAGGAACTTAAGGACATCGATCCGGTGATGTTCGAAAAGGCTTACTCTATGGCTTATAACGACATGTCGCGGGTCATCAATCTGACCAATTCCTACTCACGGGTCGTGAGTACGGCCACGGTGCCGAAGTCTTCGTATTCGGGTGGTTCGCTGGGCGGCTTCAGCCGC
The DNA here is from genome assembly GCA_017548335.1 of Bacteroidales bacterium. Taxonomy (GTDB): domain Bacteria; phylum Bacteroidota; class Bacteroidia; order Bacteroidales; family UBA932; genus Cacconaster. Next base: position 2,149 of record JAFZAF010000085.1, read on the forward strand.
AGCGGCGGAGGTGGCCACTCCTCCTTCGGCGGAGGCGGCGGCTTCTCCGGCGGCGGTCACTCCGGCGTACGCTAGTTGACGACGATTTCGTCGACGAATAACCAGGCATTACTGCGGACGGCATGGTATCTGACATACCTGCCGTCTGCTTTTATGCTTGTACCGAAGAGGATGTAGAGCACCGACCGGTCGGCCACCGGCACTTCGTTCCAGACTTCGCCGGCTTTTTCGAAATGCTCGCTGTCGCCGGAGACGAAGATTTCCACTTTCTTGGGGAGGAAGATTTCGGGGCCGGGCTGCATCATGAAGGTGGCGCCTACGTAGTGGATCTCCTGGGAAGCGCCCAGATCAATGGTCACATCGACATCCGAAAGGAAGCCTTGCCAGCGTCCGTCGCCATAGCTCCAGGAACCCATCTGGCCGTCGGTCAGGGTGGCGGCTCCGGCAGCCGGATAGTTGGGATGCCAGGGGAGGGCATAGCTGACAGGCTTGCCGACGGCCAGATGCTGGACAGGCGTCAGCGAGGCTTTCCGCTCGCCGAATTCTTCCCGGAGGTCGAAGGGATGGTATCCCTTCGCTACCAGCCGGTCAGCCTGTCGCTGTGCCCGTTCGCGGAAGGACGGCCAGTCCTTGTTCTCCGGCAGTGTCCAGCCGTTTTCGGCAATGGCGAAAGCGCGCGGCCAGAGCATATATTCGGTGTGTTCCGGCGTGGGGATGTACTCATGCCACAGGTTGCCCTGTACGCCGAGCACGTGATCCTTCGCCTCGGCGGGAATGCCGTCGCACGGGTCGTATTCGTAGGCTTTTTCCAGCGGAAGATAGCCGCCGATGGCTTCGGGTTCCTTGAACTGGGCGTCCTGGTATTTGTCGAGGTAGCACCATTCGCCCGGGGTCATCACCACGTCGTGGCCCATCGAGGCGGCCTTGATGCCGCCTTCGGTGCCGCGCCACGACATGACGGTGGCGTTGGGCGCCAGGCCGCCTTCAAGGATTTCGTCCCATCCCAGCAGCGAACGGCCGTTCTCGTTGAGGAATCGTTCGATACGGGCGATGAGGTAGCTCTGCAGTTCCTCGGGCGAGTTCAATCCTTCCTGCCGCATGCGCTCCTGGCAGCGCGGGCAGTCAGGCCAGTTATGCTTGGAGGCTTCGTC
>JAFZAF010000086.1 GCA_017548335.1 Bacteroidales bacterium
CGGCTGTATAGACGGTTTCCTCCATCACTTACTTCCCGTTCCGGTAGCCAACAGCCTTTACCCGGCCCGGGCGATACACGGCCGTCCATTCCAGATGGCCGTTATGGGGCATTTTCTTGCGGCCAAGGTTCTTCCCGTTGACTAGAAGGGCGACCTCATCGCAGTTGCTGTAAACCCAGATGGAGACCTTCTCGCCCTCATGGCCTTCGAGATTCCAATGAGGCAGGATGTGCAGCACGGGTTCCTCCGTCCACCAGGCCTTCAAGTAATACGCCTCGTCTTTCGGGAAGCCGCAGTAATCCAGGATGCCGAATTCTGAACCTGTGGCTGGGTATACCAGCGGGTTGGCCTCGCCCCGGTAGTCGAAGCCCGTCCAATAAAACAGGCCGGCGAGCCAGGGGCGCTCAGCGTAGAACTTCCAGCCCCGCTCGATGCAATTGTACAGGCTGTCAGGGCCTTGCGGGGAGCGGTTCAGCGCTGCCATGCGGCCGTTCTCCCAATCGTCGAAGTACACGCCGCGTGTCCCGCAGCCGGAGGTTTCCTCCGTGCCGACGGCTACGCGGGTCGGGTAGTCCGCCCGGTGCTTGTCAACCGGATTCTGGAGGATATAATTGTAGCCTGCCACGTCGGTGCCCTTGATGATTTCCGGGCCACTGCTTGTGGCCACGACCACGGGCCGTGTGGGATCGATCTGATGACAGAATTCCGTCATCGTGCGGGCGATGCGCTCACCCTTCACGTTCCACTCAATCCCCCACTCTTCGTTGCCGATGCCCCAAAGGATGATGCAGGGATGATGCTTGTCGCGCTCGATCATCTTGCGCAGTGGCTCGAGCTGCGCCTCGTTCGTCCCCATTAGGCGCGTCTCTTCCAGCACATACATGCCCAGGCTGTCGCAGATGTCGAGCAGCGCAGGCGAAGCCGGATTGTGCGAGGTGCGGATGGCGTTGAAACCGAACTTCTTGAGTTGCTTGATGCGCCAGACATAAAGGGCGTCGGGGATAGCCGCGCCCACGCCAGCATGGTCCTGGTGCACGTTTGCACCGTGGATACGGATGGGCTTGCCGTCCACAAGGATGCCACGGTCAGGATCGATTTCAATCTTCGGCAGCGGCCGCTGCGGTTTGACAGGCGGTTCTCCGATGGTCAGCCAGACGTGCCGGTAGATGCCGGCGCCTTCATAGAACCAGCCCTCCTCAAACGTAGCATCGGCCCGAACGGCAATCACATTGTCTTCGCCGTAATTCAAGTATTCCGCAATATTGTAGGTCGCGGAAGTGTAACCGCTTTGTTCGCCACCCAGCCAGAAGCCGTTCACCCAAATATCCGAATCTCGGAAGATGCCGTCGAAACGGACGGAAACAGGCTGGCCCAGCGCCTCAGCCGGAACGGAGAAATGCTTGCGGTACCAACCCACACTGGTTTCAGGCCACTTCCAGCCGACAGTCTTGTAGCCATGGCTATGCGAGGCCTCGGGAGAGAACGGCAAGTCCACCACCCAGTCGTGCGGCAACTGCACCTCCTTCCACGCAGAGTCGTCGAACTTCACGGCATACGGGCCTTCGTTGTGGATGGAGGCCGCCTTCGTATAATAGTTAAAATATTCCGTCCCCCGCCCGAAATCTTTCTCCGGCGACGAGGCATTACCGAACGCAAATTTCCAGCCGTCGTCGAACAAAAGCTCCTGCGCAGAAAGCGATAATGAAAACAAAACGATGAAAAAGATTATCAAATTCCCTTTCAAGAGTACGGCCCCGTTGGGGCCTATCCCTCCCAAAACCGTCGAGCCGGTTTTGGGCCCCTCCCACTCACGGCTGCGTGGGCGCAGACGCTCTTGAAAGGGAATTTGATAATCCTTTTTCATAATGATTCGTTAAAAGTTTAAAGTTACGGATTTTCCCTGATAGTCGCAACGGGTTCCTTCGGCATCGGGGTCGTAGCTGTGCGGATGTGCCGGATCGAGGACGATGACATGGAAGGCGCGCTGCTGGAGCATACCCGGGAATTCCCCGCTCCGGTTGCCGACCGTCAATGTCCGCGACGATTCGTCCCAATGGATCGGAATCGTGCTTAACGCGGCTCCTTCGTAGGCATAGGTCAGGCCGTCGTCTTCATAGAGGGTGAAGTCCGCGTCGGCGCCGGTATAAACGTAGAGCCGGATGGCGTCGGCGGGGTTCTCATCGCACCATTCCATGGCTGGACCGAAAGGAATGATGGAACCGGCCCGTACAAAGAGCGGCATGCGCTCATAAGGAGCTGCTACAGTACGCGTCTGCCCGCCTTCATAATATTTGCCCGTGTAGAAGTCATACCAGCCGCCTTCCGGGAAATAAACCTCGCGGCTACGCGACTTGTATTCAGATACCGGGCACGGCATCAGCGCCGGGCCGAACATCCATTGGTCGGACATGTCGCGCACAGCCGGATCATCCGGGTAGTCCATCGGAAGACCGCGCATAATCGTATAGTCGTTGAGATACACGGCTCCGGCCAGCGAATACAGATACGGCATCAGCCGGTAGCGCAGCTGCATGTACCACAGAATGCTCTTGTAGGCTTCAGAACCTTCCGGAGCAATATTCCACAGTTCGCGCTGCGGCCACTGGCCGTGCGTGCGGAACAGCGGCACAAAGGTGCCGAACTGGTGCCAGCGGGTCTGGAGTTCCCGCCATTCGTCCAGATTCTTCGGATCATAGAACTTGCTCATCACCGAGAAACCGCCGATGTCCATGCCCCAGAACGGGATGCCGCTCATCGAATAGTTCAG
>JAFZAF010000087.1 GCA_017548335.1 Bacteroidales bacterium
GACGGCGTGTCGACGCCGGCGTTCAAGGATCCGGCGCTGCTGGCGCGGATGCCGAATGTGAAGATGATGATGGAACAGGGGAGTTATACCCTTGGCAAACGCTCCGTGATGCCTTCGTCGTCGGCCATCAACTGGGCGACGATCTTCAACGGGCTGCCGACCGAGCAGCACGGCTACGGTCATTGGAATTCCTCCAAGCCGGAGATTCCGGCCGTGCTCGACAACGGCCGCGGAATGCCGCCGACCATTTATACGCTGCTGCGTGAACAGCGCCCGGAGGCGGAATCCGGATGCGTGTACAACTGGGATGGCATCGGACCGTTGCTGGATACCACCGTCATCGATTACCATCTCTACGATCCGGGCTATCACAATCCGGACAACTACACGCTGGAGAAATATACGCAGGAACGGGCGGTGAAGTATATCTTGGAAAAGAAGCCGACGTTCTTCACCTTCTACATCGGCGACGTGGACGAAGTCGGCCACAGGGCCGGCTGGGAATCGCCGGAATACTACGACTGCCTTGAAGAAACCGACCGGATGGTCGGCATCATCCTGCAGGCGGCCAAAGATGCTGGCATTTTCGATGATACGATCTTCCTCTTCTCTTCCGACCACGGCGGATCGGAAAAGGGACATGGGCAACTTCAGATGCTGCATCTGGAAACCCCGTTCGTCCTGTACGGGAAGAACATCCGCAAAGGCTATGTCCTGGATTATCCGATGATGCAATACGACCTGCCTGCGACGCTGGCTTATGCACTTGGTTTGCAGATTCCCAAGGAATGGCGCGGCCGCCCCATGACGGAAATGTTCAAATAAAGGCGATGAAAATCCCGCTTACAGCGAGCGCAGCGAGATGGCGAAGCCGCCGGAGCGGGCCATCCGCAAGTTCAGGACCGTGGAGGAATCTACGGTCCTTTTCGTAATGGTGTAAGCCTGGGGATTGGTTTCGTAGTCGGCGTCGGGGGCGTCGGCATAGATCATGGCCTCGTACTGGACGCCGGGCTGCAGGAAGTCGAGTTTCACATCGAATTCCCGGGCCTCTTCACCCGTGACGCCCCCGACATACCAGACATCGTGGGGCCGCCCGTCCTTATACACGAAATCATAGACGCTGGAGTGGCCGCTGAGACGGCCGGAATTGAGCGTGGCATACTTGGGATGTCGGGCCGTGACAATGTATTCGCCCGGTTCCGCCGCGAGATAAAGGCTCTTGTCCCAGTCGACAGCCACGTCTTTGATGAACTGGAAGGCGTCCATGAAGCGGGCGTAGTTCTCGGGCAGGTCAGCGGCCATCTGGAGTGGGGAATAGAAGGTCACATAGAGACCCAGCTGGTTGCAGATCGTGTGACGCATCTTTCCGGTCTGTCCCGGCGCCGTGATGGCCATGTCCTGTTCGAAGATGCCGGGCGTAAAGTCCATCGGGCCGCCCTGCAGCCGGGTGAAAGGCAGCGTGGCGGTGTGGCCGGGAGGTACGTTGGCTCTAAACTCGTTACCCATCGCGCTCTCGTTGCCGATCATATTGGGCCATGTGCGGCACAGGCCGGTAGGGCGCACGGCCTCGTGGGCGTTGACCATAATGTGGTGCCGGGCTGCCTCCACCACGGCATAGTGGTAATGGTTGATGATCGGCTGGCTGTAGTGGTATTCCCCATAGGGGATGATGTCGCCTACGTAACCACTCTTCACGGCATCGTAGCCATACTGGTTCATCAGGCTGTAGGCTTGCTCCATCCAGCGCTCATAATTAACGGTGGAAGAAGATGTCTCGTGGTGCATAATCAACCGCATTCCCTTGCTGTGGGCATAGGCGTTCAGGCCAGGCAGGTCAAAGTCGGGATACGGGGTGAGGAAGTCGAAGACGAAATCCTTCTGGCAACCGTACCAGTCTTCCCAGCCGATGTTCCATCCCTCGATCAGGAGTGCGTCGAAACCGTTTGCGGCCGCGAAGTCGAGGTACCGGCGCACATTGTCGTTGTTGGCGCCGTGGTGCCCGTGTGGTTTGGCGTGGGCGTAGTCCGTGACGCCCAGCTGCACCGACGGAAAGTCGGAGGTATAAGACCAGTGTGACTTTCCGGAGATCATCTCCCACCAGACGCCCATATATTTCGTGGGATGGATCCAGCTCACGTCTTCGATGGCGCAGGGGTCGTTGAGGTTGAGGATCAGGCGGGAAGCCAGCACGTCCGTGGCGCTTTCACAGACCATCACCGTGCGCCAGGGGGTCTTGCAAGGCGCCTGAAGGCGCCCTTTCACGCCCTGGGCGTCAGGCGTAAGGCTGGTACGGAAGGTCAGCGTCCCTTCCTGAAGTTCCAGATGGGTGGCGGGATAATCGAGCACGGCGGCTTCGTGAAGATTGAGGTACAGCCCGTCGGCTGTCTTCAGTTGCAAAGCGGTCTGGACTGCTCCGGGAGAGATGTAATGCTGGGAGGCATTGTAGGGACGCGTATCAGTGTTGAGGCCCCGGATCTCCGACAGTCTGGACTTGGTGTAGCTGTATTCCTGCGTGTCGTAGTCGCCGCTGATCCACCAGGCCGTATGGTCGCCGGCCATCGCAAATTCCGTTAGTTCTTCGCGGATTTTGAAATACGTCAGTTTGTTCTCCATCGGGAACTCGTAGCGGAAACCCAGTCCGTCGTCATACAGCCGGAAGCGGATATCCATCGCTTCGCCCGATTCTTTCTTGAGATTAACCAGCAATTCGTTGTAATGGTTCCTGATTTGCGCCTCCTCGCCCCAGACCGGCTCCCAGGTCTCGTCAAATGAGTCGAAAGCCGATCCGACGAGCGAGAATCCTTCCGTGAGATTCTCCCGGTCGATGAGTTCGAAGCCCAGGCGGGAGGGCAAGAGGATGGCCTTACCGTCCCGGTCGAGCGTGTAGGTCGGCACGCCGTTCACGACGGCGAATTTCAGTTCCAGCCGTGTGTCCGGGCTGCGGAGTGCGAGGGAGTCGGCGGGCATCTTGACCGCCTTCGGGGAGCAGGCGCAGACCAGCAGAAGCAGCGCCGCCAGGAAGAAGGGGCTTAATTGGTTCATATCAGCGTCGGAGATTTGAGGGTTCTTAACAGTTCGGCAAGATCCGAGATGACCTGATTGTAATCGGTCGTGGTGATGGGGAACGTGATGTCGGCGGCGGTTTCGTAGCGTGGCTTCCGATCGTCGTAGAGCGCGCGGATCTGCGCCGGCGTCCGGCCTTGCAGCACCGGACGGTCGTTGTTTCCAAGTTCGGAGAGGATTATGTCGTAGTCCGTGTCGAGCCAGATGAGGGTAGCGTACTGCTTGATGAGCCGCAAATTCTCTTCGCGCAGAACCGTGCCGCCGCCCAGCGCCAGCACTGTATAGCCCTGTGCCTCAGCCAATGTTTTGCAGAGCACTGCGGTTTCAATCTCCCGGAATCGGGCTTCGCCCTGCGTAGCGAAAAGTGCGGCCGGCGTGCCGTACGCTTCGGTAATCCGTTCGTCGAGGTCGACGAACGCCCACCCCAGCCGCTCTGCCGCCGCCCGCCCGAACGTCGTCTTCCCGCTCGCCATAAAACCCGTTAAAGCTACGATCATCGTTGTCATTGATATTTTTTGCGCTGCAATGTACGCAATTGATAATCAGTTGTTTATGATATAATCACTCTCTGAATTTCAGGGGTGGTTATTTGTTAAATTCCTGTTAATCAGATGTTTCCGTTGCAGGCTTTAGCGAGTCAGTATATGCCTTTGAAAACAATGGCGCCCACGCCTCAGGGGGAGGGGCCCATTTATGGGAGGGTGGTTTTCAAAGGCATATACTGACTCGCTAAAGCATACTGCACTAAAAGCTATATTAAAATAAAGTCGGTTCCGAAGGGTTAGACCAATTTGGCTCGTCGGGGTTGTCGACGCCGAGGGAGGGCATCGACGAAGGCGTACTGCTGTCGGCCATGTCGGGCGTGTCGTCCGGCTCGTCGGGCAGATCCGGCTGCTCCTCTTCCGGTTCTTCCTTGACGAGCGGCTCCACGAAGCGGGCGGCTTTGACTTCCAGCGAAGACACCTTTTTGCCTTTCGCCCGGAAACCTTTCTTGCCGATATACTGCTCCACATCGATCAGCTCCGGCTCGCGCCCGGCGCTCTTGCCCTTGAAAGTGACCAATAGCTGCGGCCAGCGGTCTTCGCTCAGCTCAACCAGTTTCGAATTTTTACCTTCGGCGATGAAACTCACCGCGATCCCGCTGTTCGGCTCAAAACCGAAACGCTTGATGTACCAGGTCTTAGCCGGACCGTCGTAATAAAGC
>JAFZAF010000088.1 GCA_017548335.1 Bacteroidales bacterium
GCCGTTCATCATGCCCTTGCGGATGCCCAGGTCGAGCACCGTCTCTTCTTCGCCGTCATCAATACCGGTGAATTCGGCCTGCTCGGATTTCTTGTCCACCACGCTGACGCGCTCGATGATGTTGGCCGGCAGGTTCTTGCTGGCAATCGTGGGATCGTCGAGGAAGAACTGCTTGCCCTCAATCTGGATCTTGTTGATGGTCTTTCCGTTGGCCGTGATCGAACCGTCCGAGGAGACCTCGATGCCGGGAAGCTTCTTCAGGAGGTCCTCCAGCACGTCGTTGTCGCCCGACTTGATGAGGGTCACGTTGTGCGAGATGGTATCCTTCTTGACCGTAATGGGGTTACCGATGTCCGTAACGGTGGCGCCTTTCAGGAAATCGGCTTCGACTTCCATCTGTTTGGTGCCCAGGTCCACATTCTTGTCGATGGAGACCACTTCCTCATAGGTCTGGTAGCCCATCAGGATGGCGGAAACCTTGTACTTGCCGGCCGGGATGTTCTTGATCTCGGCGGCACCGTTGCCATCGCTCTGGGAATATTTGAAGACTTCCGTCTTTCCGTCGGGCGTCACAGCAACTGTGGCATAGCCCACCGGCTCGCCATTGTTCTTATCGACCAACTTGATTTTCAGATTGTAGTTTTGAGCCTGCGCATTCAGGGCTCCGGTCACGAACAGCAGTATCAAGAAAACTGCCTTGCAAAAACGATATTTCATAAATAGAGTGTTGTCAAAAACCAATAACGTATCTTAGACTGATACTCGGAAGAAAAGTTAAAGGAAAAGCACAAGATTTTCATCACTTTTTTCCGGCGTCAATGCCCTCCTTCACCCGACCCGGATGCGCTTCGATGAACGACTTCCAGTTTCGGGAAGAGCTCGTGTCCACGAGCGGACTCGTGAGCTGGTAAAAATGGCACATGGCGATGGCCAGCGCGTCGGTCGCATCGAGGAATTTGGCGTCGAGTGTTGTCTTGAGGGTCTTCTCCATCAGCAGCTTCACCTGCTCCTTCGAGGCATCGCCCCGGCCCGTGATGGCCATCTTCACTTTACGCGGCGCATATTCGAAGACCGGAATCTGGCGATGCAGTCCGGCGGCAATCGCCGCACCCTGCGCCCGGCCCAGCTTCAGCATTGACTGCACGTTCTTGCCATAGAAAGGTGCCTCAACGGCCAGGTCATCGGGAGCGTAGCGGTCCATCAAGGCGCCTACCCCCTCGAAGATGCGGCTCAACTTCAGGAAGTGGTCTTTCTCTTTGCGCAGGTCAATCACGCCCATGTCGACATAATGGACGCTCTTCTTATCTACGAGAATAACCCCGTAACCAAGGATGTTGGTTCCGGGGTCGATTCCGAGGATGATGCGCTGCGCCTGCTCCATCAGATCAGGTCGAAGCCCGTGTATTTGCGCAGCACCTCCGGCACCACGATGTGACCGTCGGGGGTCTGGTAATCTTCGATAATCGCAGCCAGGATGCGCGGGAGCGCAAGCGAGCTGCCGTTGAGCGTGTGGGCCAGCTGGGTCTTGCCGTTCTCATCCTTGTAACGGAATTTCAGGCGGTTGGCCTGGTAAGACTCGAAGTTCGAGACCGAACTGACTTCCAGCCAGCGCTGCTGCGCGGCGGAGTACACCTCAAAGTCGTAGGTGATGGCGGAAGTGAAGCTCATGTCGCCGCCGCAGAGCCGCAGGATGCGATACTTCAGGCCGAGTCCCTGAACGAGAGACTCGACATGCGCCACCATCTCATCGAGGGCCGCGTAGGAGTTTTCGGGGAGCTCGAGGCGGACAATCTCCACTTTGTCGAACTGGTGCAGGCGGTTCAGGCCACGCACGTCCTTGCCATAGGAGCCGGCTTCCCGGCGCCAGCACGGCGTGTAGGCCGTCATTTTCACCGGGAAGTCTTCCCGTTTGAGGATGACATCACGGTAGATATTGGTAACGGGCACTTCAGCCGTCGGAATCATATAGAAGCCGTCGAGCGGTGCGAAATACATCTGTCCTTCTTTGTCGGGCAACTGGCCGGTACCGAAGCCGGAGTCGGCATTCACCATGTAAGGCGGCTGGTATTCCAGATAGCCGGCATCGGTATTCTTCTCCAGGAACCAGGAGATCAGCGCACGCTGGATCTTGGCGCCCTTGCCTTTATAGACCGGGAAACCGGCGCCAGTGAGCTTCACGCCGAGGTCAAAGTCGATGATATCGAGTTTCTTCACCAATTCCCAGTGCGGGAGCGCGTGTTCCGGCAGATGCGGCTCGGGGCCGCCCATCTTGACGACGAGGTTATCTTCGGCCGTCCGGCCTTCCGGCACGAGGGCGCACGGCAGGTTCGGCAGCAGCACCACCAGTTCCTGCTGTTTCTTCTCAGCGGCAGCCATCTGCTCTTCGAGCGACTTGGACTGTTCCTTGAGCTCGGCCACCTGCTTCTTGACGGCTTCGGCTTCATCGCGCCGACCCTGCTTCATCAGGCCACCGATCTCGGCCGCCCGGGCTTTTTGCTGCGCCAGACAGGCGTCGAGTTCCGTCTGCGCCGCACGGCGCTGCCGGTCCATATCGAGTATTTGATAAACGATCTCTTTGGCGTCGAAATGCTTGACCTGCAAGCGCTCGATGACGAATTCCGGATTCTCCCGGAGGAGTTTGAGGGTTAACATCGGTCAGATTCTTTTGTTTATCCGGCAAATATATAAAAAAACAACCTATGTTTTTCGTAAATTTGCCTATCCAACCAGAATCAACATGAAACAGACCCTTCTTCTACTCCTGATGGCCGCCGGCCTGCTGGCTTCGACAGTCCAGTCTCCGGCCTGCACCAACATCATCGTGACCAAAGGCGCCTCCGCAGACGGCTCCTGCATGGTCAGTTACTTGGCCGATTCGCACCAGCTCTACGGCGAACTCTACCACTGGCCCGCCGCCGACTGGCCCGCCGGCGCCATGCTGGACATCTACGAATGGGACACCGGAAAGTATCTGGGCCAGATTCCCCAAGTCGGCCACACCTTCCAGGTGACCGGCAATATCAACGAACACCAGCTCATCATCGGCGAAACCACCTTCGGCGGCCGGGAAGGGCTCGAAAACACCGACGGGATCCTCGACTACGGCTCGCTGATCTACATCACGCTCCAGCGTGCCCGCACTGCCCGCGAAGCCATCGTCACCCTGGCCGACCTGATGGCCCGCTATGGCTTTGTCTCTGCCGGCGAAACCTTCTCCATCGTCGATACGGAAGAGTGCTGGATGATGGAAATCGTCGGCAAGGGCGCCGAGCGAGGCGCCGTCTGGGTAGCGGTCCGCATCCCCGACGGAGAAATCGCAGCACACGCCAACTGCAGTCGCATCCACCATTTCCCGCTTCACGATCCCGACAACTGCCTCTACGCCCCGGACGTGATCACTTTTGCACGCAAGATGGGATTCTTCACGGGCCGCGATGAAGATTTCAGCTTCTGCGACGCCTATGCCCCGGCCAGCTACGAAACGCTGCGCGGCTGTGAAACCCGCACCTGGGCTGCCTTCCGCATTCTTGGCGGCGCCAATTTCGATGCCGACCGCTACCTTGATTTCGCCGCCGGCAAGAATCCCGCCAACAAGATGCCGCTGTCGGTCAAGCCCGAGAAAAAAGTCACGGTCAAGATGGTAGCCGATGCCCAGCGCGACCACTTTGAAGGAACGCCTTTCGACTTTTCCGAGGATGTCGGTGCCGGCGAATTCCGCCGCCCCTACCGCTGGCGCCCGATGGGCTTCGAGGTCGACGGCAAGGAATATGAATTCGAACGTTCAGCCGGTACGCAACAGACGGGCTTCTGGTTCGTAGCCCAGTCCCGCGGCTGGCTGCCCGACGAAATCGGCGCCCTCAACTGGTTTGGTGTCGACGATTCCGCCACTTCCGCCCTCACCCCGATCTACGTATGCACCCGGCAGGTCCCTCAAAGCTATGCCGTAGGCAACGGCGACATGATGACCTGGAGCGAAACCTCCGCCTTCTGGCTCTTCAACCGCACCACC
>JAFZAF010000089.1 GCA_017548335.1 Bacteroidales bacterium
ATGCCACCGGCTGGCATTGCAGGGGCGGGAGCCTCTTTCTCGGGAAGGTCAACGATACCGCACTCTGTGGTAAGGAACATTCCGGCGACGGACGCAGCATTTTCAAGAGCGACGCGGGCAACCTTCGTCACCATCCGGTGGCGGAGGTTTTTTCTTGCACGTTCCGATTATTATCGGTAAATTGCCTTGCTTTTTCAACCCGCTTGTCCTATGTCTTTCGTACACCTTCACGTCCACACACAATACTCGATCCTCGACGGTTTTTCCGATATCGGGAAACTCTTTGCCCGCGCCCGCGAGCTGGGGATGCCGGCCCTGGCCATCACCGACCATGGCAACATGTACGGCGTGAAGGAGTTCTTCAAGGCAGCCTACGACAAGTCGAACCTGGGAAAGGACGGGCAGCCGCTCGTCAAGCCCATCATCGGCTGCGAGGTGTATGTGACCCGCCACTACGATCATCATCTCAAGGACAACGACCATCGCAGATACTATCACCTCACGCTGCTGGCCAAGAATTACGAAGGGTACAAGAACCTGATGAAGATCTGCACGGAAGGTCACATCCACGGCATGTACTACAAGCCGCGAGTATCGCACGAAGTCATCGAACAGCACCATGAGAACCTGATCTGCTGCTCAGCCTGCCTGGCAGGCGAGATTCCCCGCGACATCATGGACGGAAACGTCGAGGCGGCGAGGGAGGCCATCCGCTGGCACAAGCGGGTGTTCGGCGACGACTACTATCTTGAGGTCATGAAGCACAAGACGGAAGTGCCGGGCCTGGACGACGACGTATACCGGGCCCAGATGGAAGTCAATCCCGTACTCTTCGACCTGGCGCGGGAAGAAGGCGTGAAAGTGGTGGCCACCAACGACGTGCACTTCATCAACAAGGAAGACGGCCCGGCGCACGACCGGCTTATCTGCCTGACCACCAATTCGGACATCGACGACCCAAAACGGCTCCGATACACGCAACAGGAGTATCTCAAGAGCGAAGAGGAGATGGCCGCGCTATTCCCGGACCGTCCGGACGTAATCGCAAATACGCTGGACGTGGCCGACAAAGTGGAACTCTACAAGATCGACCACGACTACATCCTGCCGAAATTCAAGATCGACGAAGCCTTCCTGCGCGACATCGACACCTATCTGGCCAAATACCGGGAATTCATCGACGCCGGCAAGAACGACCCGAAGGGCCATTATCGCGGCGATGACTTCTGCAAATCCGTGGCGTACCTGTGCCACCTGACCTACGAAGGAGCGAAGCTCCGCTATGGCGAGACGCTGACGGACGAACAGGCTGAACGCATCGCTTTCGAGCTGAAGACCATCGCCTCCATGGGCTTTCCCGACTACTTCCTGATCGTCCAGGACTATATCCGCGCCATGCGCAAGCAGGGCTGGCTCGTGGGACCGGGCCGCGGCTCGGCCGCCGGGAGCGTGGTGGCCTACTGCCTGTGGATCACGAACCTGGATCCGATCAAGTACCAGCTCCTGTTCGAGCGCTTCCTGAATCCCGAGCGCATCTCGATGCCCGATATCGACGTGGATTTCGAGAATCTCGAGGCTGCACACCGCTACGTCGAGGAAACTTACGGGGCCGACCATGTGTCGCGCGTCATCACGTTCGGAACCATGCTGGCCAAGGGTGCCATCAAGGATGTGGCCCGCATCAGCCACGTGTCCATCGACGAGAGCAACCGTCTTTCTAAAATGGTTCCGGCACGTCTCAGCGAACGGGTAAAGGGCGATGACGGACGATTCGAGGAAAAGAACGTCAAGGTGACGCTCAAGAATTGTTTCCGTCTGGTGCCGGAATTCCAGGACGAACTCAAAAAAGAAAACAACGACCTGAACAAGGAAGTCCTTTCCTACGCCCAGCAGTTGGAGGGCAGTGTCCGCCAGGTCGGCATGCACGCCTGCGCCACCATCATCGGACCGGGCAACCTGAGCGACTACATCCCGATCTGCCTGTCGAAAGACAAGGATACGGGCCTGGACGTGTGGACCTCCCAGTACGACGGACACTATATCGAAGAGTGCGGCCTGCTGAAGATGGACTTCCTGGGACTCAACACCCTTTCCATCATCCACAAGACGCTCGACCTGATCAAGGAAGGACACGGCATAGACATCGACATCGAAGCGATCCCCATCGACGACAAGGCGACGTATGAGCTGTATGGCCGCGGCGACACCACTTCGATCTTCCAGTTCGAGTCACCGGGCATGAAAGAGTGGCTGCAGAAACTCCATCCCGAACGCTTCGAAGACCTGATTGCCATGAACGCCCTCTACCGGCCGGGCCCGATGGACTACATCCCCGACTTCGTAGACCGCAAACAAGGCATCAAGCCCATCTCCTACGATACGCCGGAAATGGAGGAATACCTGCAGGATACCTATGGCGTCACGGTCTACCAGGAGCAGGTAATGCTGCTCTCGCAGAAGCTCGCCGGCTTCACCAAAGGCCAGGCCGACAAGCTCCGCAAGGCTATGGGAAAGAAGAAGATCAAGGACATGGAGGAACTCTACGTCAAGTTCATGGAAGGTGGCAAGGCCCGCGGCCACGACGACGGCCTCCTCAACAAGATCTGGCAGGACTGGCGCGCTTTCGCTGAGTATGCGTTCAACAAGTCGCACGCCACCTGCTACGCCTGGGTCAGCTACCAGACCGCGTACCTGAAAGCCCATTATCCCGCCGAATTCTTCGCCGCCAACATGAGCTGCAACCTCGACAACATGGACGAGATTTCCAAGATCATGGACGACTGCCGCCGCTGGCAGATCCAGGTGCTTGGACCCGATGTCAACGAGAGTTCCACGGAGTTCACGGTCAACAAGGAAGGAAACATCCGTTTCGGCATGGGCGGCATCAAGGGCGTCGGCGCCAATGTCATCGACGCCGTCATCGCGGAACGCCGCCGGGGCGGAGCCTTTACCGGCATCTTCGATTTCCTGGAAAGGATGCCGCAGGGACTGATCAACCGGAAAGTGGTGGAGTGCCTGGTCTATTCCGGCGCTTTCGACGGCTTTACCGAAATCTCCCGCCCGCAATACTTCTACGAGACGGGGTCCGGCCGCGACGACTCCTTCCTCGACGCGCTGCTCCGCTACGCTTCCAAATATCAGAACGACACGATGACAGCCTCCATGAGCCTGTTCGGCGACATGGAGGAACTCAAGCCTGTCCGCCCCGTTATTCCGCCGCTGCAGCCCGAATACAACGAGATGGAATTCCTCAAGAAGGAGAAGGAATGTGTCGGCATGTATCTCTCGGCCCATCCGCTCGACCGATTCAAGTTCGAGATCGAGACCTTCGCTACGGTCAACGTCGCGCGGCTCGATGAAATCGACCGGACGATGCAGGCCGACCGGGACGTGCAGAACAAGGAATTCATCGTGGCCGGCCTGGTGTCCGAATGCGAAATCCGCTACACGAAAGCCGGCAACAAACCCTGGTGCCGTTTCATGCTGGAAGACTTTTCCGGCAGCCACGCCTTCTCGCTCTTCAGCAAGGACTACGAGACCTTCATGAAATATATGCAGGTCAATGCGGCCCTGCTGATCAAGTGCGCCGTCCGGCAGCGCTTCCGGAAGAAAGAAGAAGCCGACGGCGATCCTTCCTACGAACTCCGCATCGTAAACATGGCGCTGCTTTCCAACACCAAAGACGAGTACATCAAGGAATTCCACATCGAACTGCCCCTCGCCGCCGCCACACCGGAATTGCGAAGTGCCCTGATGAAGGAGCTTCGCCACCACAAAGGCAAAGCCCGCCTGCACATCGACCTGCTGTTCACACACGAAGGCGTTGAAGACCGCCTCGACCTCTTCTCCAAGAAGTTCACCCTTGCTCCCGACTACGAGCTCATCGCCTTCCTGGACAGAAAAAACCTTCGCCACCGGATGGTGACGAAGGTAGATTTGTAGATGTCTGGTTGTTGGAGTTGAAGCCTCTTCACATCCGCTACGGCTATCCGCGCAAGCCTCCCTGCAAAAACTCCGTGAAGGGGCTTCAACTGCAACTGCTTGGCATGCCGAGCAGCCGGGGCCGGGCGAGGCGGAGCGCTTAGATCAGCGGCTCGGCCGTCATGGCGGCGGGCTGGGGGATGCCCATGAGTTTGAGGATCGTCGGGGCGACGTTGCAGAGGGCGCCGTCTTTGACGGTCTTGACGGC
>JAFZAF010000090.1 GCA_017548335.1 Bacteroidales bacterium
CCAGCCCCGACGCCTTCAGGGACCTCCTTCCTGATAGATGGAAATAGAAAGAGCGAGGCGAGTGCCCCCTCTTTCTTTCTACGTCAACAGTCGGCATACGGCACCCCGGAGACGCTTACACTTTCGGGCGAATCCCTTCGTTTTTCCGCATCGACGCAAATGAGACAGATGAACGATTTGCGTCGCTGCCTCAAAATGAGGTGCTGCCCGTGCGGCCTTCTTCTTGATTTGTCCGGTCATAAACAAATGAATGATTATGACTGACTTTGAAATGCTCCAGCAACTTTTGCGAGACTTCCTCAAGCCCATCATCACCGAAGCCCTCGCCGAATTCACCCCTCAGCCGGCTCCCGTCAAGGAACGCCGTTTCTACACCCGCGAGGAAGCCTGCCGCCTCTTACACATTGGCACCACCACTTTCTACCGCCTCGCCAAAAAGGGCAAAATCGTCATTCTCAAGATCGAAGGCAAGACCCTCATCGACGCCGACGACCTCGACGAAGCCATCGAGACCCGCTCCGTCTTCCGCTATCAGCACTAATCCGCATCGCCTGCCATGGAACAAGACCCCATCCAAACGGTCAACCGGGCCTTCACGCCCTGGCGCGGCCCAGCGAGGAGGGCTTTTGCTATCTCTTTTCCCGAAAGGCGTCCCTCGGTGAGCAAATCCGGACTTTCTGCTCACGGAACCATCAGTTTTCGCCCTTCGGTGAGTAAATTGGGCGGTTTTGCTCACCGATAGGGCGTTGGGGTAGGTCCAACGGTTGGGGCGGGACCTACCCCGGGAAATAGCCGCTCGGCGCTAGTACCGGGATAGGTCTGGCATTATTTGGCCGACCTACCCCAAGGTGGGCGAAGGCCGGGCAGACGGGCCTTATTTGCTTGTTGTTACCAGATCAGCGGAATCACTTTATACTTGACCCGGGTTTTGTACTCTTTGTAGCCATCGAGGCCGGCTTCGAGGACTTTCTCTTCATTCTGGATGCGTTTGGCGATCAGGGGGATGTACAAGAGCATTATGGCGAACGAGATGGGAGAGGCGAGCACCAGGGGCATCGCCAGGAACAGGACGGTTGTGGCCATATACATAGGATGGCGAACGACCCCATAGAGACCCGTATCGATAACCTTCTGATTCTCTTGTACCTCAATCGTACGCGACAGATAGGTGTTCTCCCGGAGAACCTCGGCGTAAAGCAGGTAGCAGGCCAGAAAAAGCACAGCTGACACCCACACGGCCCAGTCCGGCAGGACGCACCATCCGAAACGCCAGTTGAGGCCCGCCACTACGAAGGCCGCAATGAAAAGCAGGCCGCTCAACTTGACAACCGTCTGCTGCTCCTTTTCCTCCTCTTTTGCATTCAACCGCTTACGGAGGAGTTCAGGATTCCTGGCCATCATCACCAGCCCGGCGCAGAACATCGGCACGAAGAGAATTCCCATCAGGAGCAATCCCTGCCAATAGGAAAGTGATCCCGCAGGAACAAACAACAGGAGGCCGACGATCACAACGCCCAGCAGGAACTTGACGAAAGCCTGGAAAAACAGTTTATTCTTTTGATTGACCATCACTTCTTCCGGGACTTCGTCTTCGGCGACTGCAGCTCAGGCATGGTCGCTTTGATGACAGCCTCCAGATAGTCCCGGTTATCCACGTTGCCAATGTAGAAATAGTCTTTAGCACCCGGATACGGCGGCCGAAGGTCTACTTCTTCCAGCACGGCCTTCCCCGCCTTCGTTACCTTGATATACAGGTTGTTGTCGCAAATCAGGCCGAACAGGGCTCCGTTGCAGTAGATGCAATAGTCGCCCATCATCTTCCGCACGGAAATCTCTCCCACCCCGGAACACTGGTCGACGATATATTGTACGAAATCAGAATTGGAAGCCATAATGAACAAAGATAGTGTTTTTCTGCCGCAATCACAGATCTGCGATCCGTTCTTTTTATGGTTTTATGAAATTCATAATATATTTTTATGTTTTTCGTAAAATTGGTATGATCTTTGTCCCGTTGGAGCGCAAAACAAAATAGTCAACGATATGAAGAATTCAACGCAAAAGAGCATTCGCACGCTCACACTGGCCACCCTCATTCTGGGCGGACTTCTCCTTCTCTTTGCCTATTGGCAGATGTTTGCATCAATCTGGAGCGATACCTATATCGCCCCGATCGTCTGGATCGAAGGGCAGAAAGGCTGGCAGATCGCCGTCATCATCGGCCGGCTGCTGACGCTGACCTTAATCTATGTTTTCTCCTGGATTTTCCTTCGCCGGATCAACCGGGGGATGGAAACCGGAGAAGTGTTCCCGAAATCCAACATCGCCCTGCTACGCTGGTCGGCACTGCTGATGGTTTTCTTCTCCTTCTTCTGGAGCAACATCGGATGCGCACTGCGCGGCGAATCGACGCTTCAGATCGACTCGAACATCATCGTCCTGCCGCTGCTCGCCCTGATCTTCGCCCAACTTTACAAAGTGGCCTACCTCGCCGCCAAAGACAGCAACCTTGCGATATGATCCTCGTTAACCTCGACAAAATGCTCTGGGAGCGGCATATGAAGCTCTCGGAGCTCTCGGAAAAGATTGGCATCTCGATGACCAATCTTTCCCTGCTGAAGACCGGCAAGGGCCGGGCCATCCGTTTCACCACCCTCAACAAGATCTGCAAAGTGCTGAACTGCCTCCCTGGCGACATCCTGGACTACCAGCCCGACCCGGAAGGCGTTGAAATGGAGGAGGATATTTATGAAGAATAGCCTTGTGATCCTGGCAGCGTGCCTTCTGTTATCCGGTCCTCTCTTCGCCCAGGAACTGGAATTGCCGCCGGCCATTTGCATCGACGGCACTCCAAAGGAGAAATACCTGCTGCGGGCCGGCACAAAGATCCTGGGGGGCATCGGCGATTTCTACCATCCCGAAGGCATTGCCAAGGGTTCGGAACTGGGATCGGTGGCAAAGGTCCGGAAGCCTTTCCTCATCAAGGACATCCTGTTCTCGCTCGCGGCCAACCACATCCCCGGCTGCGTCGCCGCCATCAACATCTACCGCATTGAGGGAGAGCCCGAAGAATTCGTCAACATCCTGCACCGGCCAATCTATATCCCGATCCCGGAATCGGCCGAGCGACAAGACTTCGACATCCAGCCGGAAGAATCGATTCTCCTGGAACCGGGGCGCTACTTCATCGCCTTCGGCCTCGTCGACTGCGACCAAGCCGCCGTCCAACGCATTCTCGACACTCCCGAACCCGACCGCGCCCCCCTGGCGATGCACCTCCACGCCTATATCTACTTCAAAAGCAGCTACCAACGCTTCACCGCCCTGAGCAAAGCCATCCACATCCCTGTCAACATCGGCATCGCCGTGAAGGGGTTGGAGTATCAATAGAAAACGTCGTCACGCGATGCGAGGCCTGGGCGAAGCAGGCGGAAGGTATCGATCAAAAACTCCCTGATGCCGGAACACCCCAAAATACGCCCAAGTATTTAAAGGCAAGAGGTGTCGGTGCAGTCTTGTCCCGCTTGCTCTGTTTCGAGTGTTGCGTGATGGATACCCGCTTCCCGAAGGGTCTGCTTGACGGCGCGGACAACGTCTTCCGACCGGGCGTCCTGCTCCAGTACGAGATGAGCGGTCAGTGCCGTGTCCGTGGTACTGATGGGCCAGATATGGAGATGATGGACACTGCCTACGCCGGGCGTATTTTCCATCTTTTTTAACACCTCGTCGGGATCGATGCCTTCCGGCACGGCATCCAGGCTCATCCGGAGGCTCTCAGAGAGCAGGTCCCACGTGCCAACCAGAATGATGACCGCGATGACCAGACCGATGATCGGGTCGATGACCGACCAACCCGTGAGGGAAATGACGACCCCCGAAACGACAACGCCCACGGAAACCAGCGTATCGGCGGCCATATGCAGGAAGGCGCCGCGCGAATTGATGTCGCTTTTCCGATACCGCATCAGCAGGAACGTCGTCAGGCCATTGACCAGAATGCCCACGGCAGCCGTCCAGGCAATAGCGCCGCCATCGACCGCTACGGGTTGACGGAGCTTATGGATACTTTCCAGCACGATGGCGCCGACCGCCACCAGCAGGATGACGGCATTGAGCAGTGAGATCAGGATCGATCCTTTGCGGTAACCGTAGGTGAAATGCTTGTTCCCGTGCGTGCCCGCCAGCCGGAAAGCGACGAGCGCAAGGACGAGCGAGAAAACATCGCTCAGGTTATGTCCCGCATCGGACAGCAGCCCCAGCGAGCCTTTCCAGAGCCCGACGCCGGCTTCTACTCCGACAAATGCCAGATTCAGTGCAATGGATACCCAATAGATTCCTCTCAGCGAAGCGATATCCGCCGCCTCGGCCTGATGGTGGTGATGATGATGCTCGTGTGTGTGTCCCATATCGACCGCAAAGATACGACACTTGATTCAAAGCATCCATACCTATTTCTTGGGATTCAGTTGGGTGTAACTGTCTTTTAATCGTTTTGTACTATCTTTGTAAAACACTTGGAAATCACCATGAGAAAAACAACGGTATTCCTATCCGTCCTGCTCCTGGCCACGGCCTTGGTACTAACGACGACTTCCGCGCGAAAGGCGGCGAATTTCCGGCTGCTTTACTGGAACATACAAAACGGGATGTGGGACGGGCAACCCGACAACTACGACCGCTTCGTAGGCAGGGTGAAGGCCCAGCGGCCCGATATATGCGTCTGGTGCGAAGCTTCCACCATCTTCAAGGACGGAACGGACGACTACATGCCGGATGAAGACCATTACCTGCCCGCGCACTGGAACGAACTGGCACGCCGTTACGGGCACAAGTACGTATTCCTAGGCGGCTGGCGGGACGACTATCCGCAGGTCATCACCTCGCGCTATCCCATCGAGGAGGTGGCGCGCATCACGGGCAATGCCGATACGCTGGTCTGCCACGGAGCGGGCTGGGCGCGGCTGCGCGTCCACGGCAAAGTGCTGAACATCGTGACGCTGCACACCTGGCCGCAGGCCTACGGCTTCAAGGTGCCCAAGGAAGACCGGGAGCGGAGCAAGGCGGCCCGGGAGGGTGACTATTACCGTAGAACCGAGATGGAGTACATCTGCTCGCATACCATCGCCACCATGCCTGAGGCGGCTGGCCAATACTGGATGATGATGGGCGACTTCAACTCGCGTTCGCGGGTCGACAACTGGGTCTACCACTATCCGGAGGACGATTCCCGGCTGCTGGTCCACGATTACATCCACACCGCCACCCCCTACCTCGACCTCGTCCACGAACGGCATCCCAACGACTTCTACACCACCACAGGCGGCCGTGCCCGCATCGACTACGTCTACTGCACGAAGCCGCTGCTGGACTGTGTCATAGAAGACCGCATCATCTCTGACGAATACACCACACCCGTCCGCAACCCCCAGAAGATTTCCAACTTCTGGCATCCTTCAGACCATCGCCCCATCATCGTGGACTTCAATCTATGATATGGCCTATTCCGGCATAATTCATATATTTGTATAATTAATCCAACAATCGTAATTATGCATTCCAACACAGTATTCGATACCGACGTTCAATATAACAAGTACAAAGTGCTGATAGAAGTGATCCGACGCGCCTATGAAGGCGGGCTGGAGAACGCCTACATGGAGATACCGCCCCTGCTCAGCCCCGGTCCGAAGGCCGAGACGCGCTGCTGCATCTACAAGGAACGTGCAATCCTTCAGGACCGCGTCTTCATGGCGATGGGCGGCCATAAGGACAACCCCAATGTCATCGAGGTGATCGACAGCGCCTGCGACGAATGCCCGATTGACGGCATCTATGTAACGCCCGCCTGCCGTGGTTGCATGGTACACAGCTGCCAGGAAGTATGCCCCAAAAACGCCATTACCATCGTCAACCATAAGGCTACCGTTGACAAAAGCAAATGTATTGAATGCGGCAAGTGTACCCAGGCGTGCCCCTACTCCGCCATCATCATGCAGCATCGTCCCTGCATGGTCAGCTGCAAGGTGAAGGCCATTTCCATCGGCGAAGACAAAAAGGCGCGCATCGACAACAACAAGTGCATTTCCTGCGGTGCCTGCGTTTACAAGTGCCCGTTCGGCGCCATCACGGACAAGTCCCTGATCCTCGACGTCATCGAAATCCTGAAAAAATCCAGGAACAACTCGAGATATAAAGTATATGCCGTCCTGGCGCCCTCCTTTTTCAGCCAATGCCGTGTAACCCGCATCACCCAGGTGGTCACGGCAATCAGGTCTTTGGGCTTCTACCGGGTGGTCGAGGCGGCCATGGGCGCCGACATCACGCTGTATCGCGAAGCGAAGGAATGGGAGGAGAAAAAGCTTCTCACCACCTCTTGCTGCCCCTCGTTCGTGATGTTCGTGGAGAAGTTCTTCCCCGAACTGGCACCCCATATCTCCAGTTCCGTTTCCCCGATGGTTGAGACGGCAAGGCTCATCAAGAAAGCGGATCCGACAGCCAAGGTCGTCTTCATCGGCCCCTGCACCTCGAAAAAGATGGAATATCGTCTGGAAAAGACCGGCGGCGTCATCGACAGCGTCATGTCGTTCGAGGAACTCCAGGCTTTCTGCGATGCCTTCGACATCGACGCCACACAACTTGAAGATACGCCGCTGGACGACGCCTCCTATTTCGGACGTCTCTTCTCGAAGTCGGGCGGTATCACCCAGGGTATCGCCGACGTGGCCCGCGATCTGGGCGTCGAGGGCATCAAGCCTGTGGCGATGAACGGCATTGACGAATGCAGGGCCAACCTGCTGCGGCTCAAGCTGGGAAAAGCGGCCGAAAACTTCTTTGAAGGCATGGCCTGCGACGGCGGCTGCCTCAACGGCCCCGTCTGCATCACACACAACCCGCGCTTCGTTCATGACGTAGAAAAATACGCCAACGAAGCCACGCAGAAGACCATCCAGCACTCGGTCAGTCAACTGGAAGCTGAATAGGCTTAATTCACATTGTACGTGTGGATGCTCAGCCCTTGGGCAGAGGGCAGGTAGTTGATGCCCCACCAGCAGATCTGCAGGCATACGAAGGCCAGGAGGAGGATCCAGCAGGCCTTCCGCCACGCCTTGGGCTGGATGGTACGGGAATGCAGGTACAGCAGGTAGCATAACCAAGTGATGGCCGCCCAGGTTTCCTTGGGGTCCCAGGCCCAGTAGTGGCCCCAGGCCTCCTTGGCCCAGAAGGCGCCGAAAAGCATACCGATGGTAAGGAATGCAAGCCCTACACAGACCAGGTTGTCGGTGATGGCTATCTCTTGTTCGGCAGATGCCCGGTCAGGCCGGGCATGACGGTGGAAGAGAAGAAGATAGAGTGCCATCAGCGTGGCTGCTGCCAGAATGGCGTAGGAGAACATATACACGACAACGTGCGGAACGAACCAGGGACTCTGCAGGGCAGGCATCAGCGCCTTGTTCCGGAACACCGGTGTAAAGAAGTAGACAAAGGCCACGGTGGCAAGTATCAGGAACACCGGCAGGACGAAACTGTTCTTCCCCCATCTCCGGAAGCGCCGGGTGAACAACTGGGCCAACGCTCCGGCGAGCATCAGGAAGATACCGGCATAGACAGCCGGCAGCCAGGGGTCTTTTACCAGCAGGAACACACTGTAAGGGCTATCGCTGCCCAGCGTTGCATCGTAGCCGTATTGGTAAATCTTCCAGCCGTTCACCTTCAGGGGTTTGTTCACCTCAACCGTGCCCCTGAGGTTCTGGCCGTCCTCCGTATAGACCGAAATGTCCGAAGCAAAGCGCTTGGGCGTCATCCGCTCATAATAGTCGACGGTGAACTGGTGCAGTTCAATGGTAAAGCCGGGTTCCACCACCCCGAAATCATCGGAGAAAGCACGGCATTCGGGCGCTTCATAAGCCACCCTCATCTGCAACTTCTGCACGTCGGCACTGCCCAATGTGGCAGCAACGATGGCCACGAAAACGCCCAGGCAATAGATGCCACCGCCGCCTTCCCATGCATCATCCATTCGAAGGCATAGACTCTCTTCCGGAGAAGGAACATCGGAACAAGGACCCCCAGCAGAAGGCCCAGCATGATCCAGTTTACCGGTGCTGCAAACAGCGACCAGTCAATGGGGCCCAGCGTCAACTGCAGGGCCAATCCCACTGCAAAAAGGCCCCCTCCGATGAGGGTTATCTTGGTCATAGGGGCTAAGTGTCCTTATTCCGATTTCTCGGAGCAAATTTACGGAATTTCCCTGACATCCCCACAAGACGGTTTCGCGACGCTGGGAAACGGCCATCCGCTTCCGCAAAATGCAAAGGAAAAGTTGCAAAACCGCGTGAAAAAGCCTATCTTTGATAGTTACAATCCATCCCGATCGAACTATGACCTTCACCATGATCATTGAGCTGCTGATTGTTCTGGCAGCGCTCTACGTAGGTTCCCGCTACGGTTCCCTGGCACTCGGCGCCATCTCCGGAATCGGTCTGGCCATCCTCGTTTTCGGCTTCGGCCTCAAGCCCGGCACGCCGCCCACCGACGTCATCTACATCATCATTGCCGCCGTCACCTGTGCGGGAACGCTGCAGGCCTCAGGCGGCATGGACTGGATGATCCAGATCGCTGAAAAGATGCTCCGCAAGCATCCGGAACACATTACCTTCCTGGGACCGCTCGTCACGTTTTTCCTGACCGTGCTCGTGGGAACCGGTCATGTGGTCTATACCGTGATGCCCATCATCTGCGACATCGCCTTGAAGAAGAACATCCGCCCCGAGCGCCCCTGCGCCGTGGCATCCATCGCCTCGCAGGTGGGCATCACCTGCTCCCCCATCGCCGCGGCCGTCGTGGCCTTTGTCACAATCTCCAATGCCAACGGGTATATGGTCACCATCCCGCAAGTGCTGATGGTCACCATCCCCGCCTGCGTCTGCGGCCTGATGTGCGCAGCCCTCGCTTCCTACAAGCGGGGCAAGGACCTCGACAAAGATCCGGAATTCCTCCGCAGGAAAGCCGATCCGGAACAGTATCACTACATGTACGGCAACACCGCCACCACGCTCGACAAGGTCATCACCAAGGAAGCCAAGGCATCGGTGTTCGTGTTCCTGGGATCGCTGCTCATCATCGTCGGCTTCGCCTTCTGCCAGATGCTGCATGTCGAAGACGGTCGCACCGTGGCCCAGGCCATCAACCTGCCGAAGATGAACATCTGCATCCAGATCATCATGCTGATGGCAGCCGCCGCCAACATCATGTTCTGCAAGGCTTCGCCAAAAAAGGCCGTGGCCGGCGCCGTGTGGCAGTCAGGTATGGTGGCCGTAGTGGCCATCTACGGCATCGCCTGGCTGGCCGACACCTATTTCGGCAATTACATGGAAGAGATGAAAGCCATGCTGACCGGCCTGGTCACGAATTATCCCTGGGCCATTGCGCTGGTTTTCTTCCTCGTGTCGGTGCTCATCAACTCGCAGGGCGCCGTGGTAGTGGCCATGTTGCCGTTGGCCTATGAATTGGGTATCGCCGGCCCGGTACTGCTCGGCGTGCTGCCCAGCGTCTACGGCTATTTCTTCATCCCGAACTATCCTTCCGACATCGCCACGGTCAACTTCGACCGCTCCGGAACCACAGTAATCGGCAAATACCTGCTCAACCACAGTTTCATGATGCCCGGGCTAATCTGCGTGACGGTCTCTACGATCATCGGCTACCTGCTGACCAACGTGGTGTTTGCCGGCTATTTCGCCAGTTTCATCCAATAATCCAACGGGCGGCAGGATCTCCATGCGGAAGCTGTTCGAACGATATCCGGTCGGTGCGGTGCTGCTCTTGATGCTGCTGTGCCTTTCACCGTTCATGGCGTTGCGCGACGTCACGCCCGCCAACGAACTCCGCTACCTCAGCATTGCGGACGAAGCGCTCAGCGAAGGTCATCTGTTCGCTTTCACCAACCACGGAGAACCCTACGCCGACAAGCCGCCCCTCTATTTCTGGATTCTGATGCTCTGCCGCCTGGTCTTCGGACGGCATTGTTTCTATTTTCTCGCACTCTTCTCCTTCCTGCCGGCCGCCCTCGTCACGCTCATCATGGACCGCTGGGTCTATGGGAACCGGAGAGAAGCCTCCCCCGAGGAACGTGCCATCATGGCCCTGATGCTGAGCTCGACCGGCTACTGGGTTCTCCTCAGTCTGTTCCTGAGGATGGACATGCTCATGGTGCTGTTCATCGTCCTGGCGCTCCGGTCCTGGTACCGGGACCAGCCCTGGCTCTTTGCCCTCTACACCTTCCTTGCTCTCTTTACCAAAGGGCCTGTCGGCATCCTGATGCCGCCGTTGGTGGTGCTCGTCTGCCTCCTTTTCTGGCGCGACAAGCCGAAGGATGATCCAAGGATGCGCATCGGCCGCTTTCTGGGCTGGCGCTTCCTGCTGCTGGTCGGCGGCTGTTGCGCCGTTTGGTTTACTGCAGCCTGGTTCGAGGGCGGAGCGGACTACCTGCGCAACCTGCTCTTCCACCAGACAGTGGACAGGGCGGTCAACGCCTTCCATCACAAGGAACCGTTCTGGTTCTACCTGGTGAGCCTGTGGCCGATCATGCTGCCCTGGTGCCTGCTCACCGTTACTGCCTGTGTCTGTTCTCTCTGCAGGCGGGGAGAAAGCGCCGCCCCGCAAACTGAGGACGGCATTTCGGAGAAATTGTTCCGCTGCGCCTTTTTCGTCCCCCTCGTGATGCTCAGTTGTTCCAGCGGAAAACTGCCGGTCTACCTGCTGCCCGTTTTCCCCTTCGTCATCTATCTGCTGCCCCTCTATGTCCGACGGACCGGATGGAGGCGTTGGATGGACTGGGCCATTGTTATTCCGGCGATCCTCTTGGTCGTCACGGCGCTGTTGCTCTCGATGGAGCCGTTCCTGCACGACCGGATTCCCTCACTGGCGCCCTATGGCTTTGCCAAAAGCCCGGCGTTCTCCATCGCCGGCGCCTTCGTGGTATGCGGCGGTGTGCTCACCGTCGTGCTTGCGCTCCGTTCCGGATACAAAAACGCCAGCACGATTCCGTTGGCCCTTTCCATCCTGGCCTTTGTCACAACCCTCTCCTTTGTGCTCCCGCAGGCCAATGAATTTATCGGCTACGGTGCGCTCTGCCGCGACATCCCCGCAGGAGAACAAGTCTATGTCCGGGAGCACAACCGGCCGGAGAACATGGATGTCTATCTGGGACGGAGCGTGAAGATTGTCGAGGTAGACGATCCGCTTCCGGCCGATGGGGTACTCATTACCAAAGCGACCTTCCACGACCCGGCGCTCGACGGCCGGGAATGTCACCTTCACGGCGAATCCGCCCTTTGGCTGCCTGCCCGAAATGCCCCTGATAACGACCCTGAATATGAATAATTTTCTAATTATACTGATATGAAACAGATTGTAGAATGCGTCCCCAACTATAGCGAGGGACGCGATAAATCCGTAATTGACAGCATTGTCGCCGCCATTGCCTCGGTCAGCGAGGTGAAGGTGCTCGACGTGGATCCGGGCGAGGCAACAAACCGGACGGTCGTGACCTTCGTCGGCGAACCCGGCCCCGTGTGCGAGGCGGCTTTCCGCGGCGCCGCGAAAGCGCAGGAACTCATCGACATGCGACATCACCACGGCGCCCATCCCCGCTCGGGTGCGACGGACGTGCTTCCGCTCATCCCCGTTGCAGGCATCACCCTGGAGGAATGCGCTTCGTTGGCCCGCGAGCTGGCGAAGCGTCTTTATGAAGAGCTGGGCATTCCGTGCTACTGCTACGAGGCGGCCGCTTATAAACCCGAAAGGAAGAATCTGGCGGTTTGCCGCGCCGGCGAATACGAGGCCCTGCCCGAGAAAATCGCCGACCCTGCCCGTCGGCCCGATTTCGGCCCCGAAACCTACAACGACGTCGTTGCCCGTTGTGGCGCGACGAACATCGGCGCCCGCAACTTTCTGGTGGCGGTAAACTACAACCTCAATACCACCTCCACGCGCCGGGCGATGGCCATTGCCTTCGACGTGCGCGAGAAAGGTCGCAAGGCCCGCGAAGGCGGCTCGCTCACCGGCAAGCTGTTGAAAGATGAGAATGGCGAACAGATCTGGATTCCCGGCACGCTGAAAGGCTGCAAGGCTATCGGCTGGTACATCGACGAATACGGCATTGCCCAAGTCTCGATGAATATTACCGATATCGACGCGACGCCGCTGCATGTGGCTTATGAGGAGGTCTCGCGGGCGGCAGCGGCACGCGGCCTGCGCGTGACCGGCGCCGAAATCGTCGGCCTGGTGCCGAAGAAGGTGCTGCTCGAGGCCGGCAAGTTTTATTTGGCCCGCCAGCAGCGGTCTCTCGGAATCGACGAGAGCGAGATCCTGAAGATCGCCGTCAAATCGATGTCGCTCGACGACCTCAAACCGTTCGATCCCAAAGAGAAAGTCATCGAGTTCCTGATGCAGGACGAGGCCGAAGAGGCAAAGAAGCACCGCCTTGTGCGGATGACCGCCGAGGGTTTTGCGCGCGAGACGGCCTCCGAGTCGCCGGCACCGGGCGGCGGGTCCATCTCCGCCTACATGGGCGCCCTTTCCGCAGCCCTCGGGACGATGGTCGCCAACCTTTCCGCCCACAAACGCGGCTGGGACGACCGCTGGAAAGAGTTCTCTGACGTGGCCGAGAAGGGCCAGGCCCTGATGAAGGAACTGCTCGACCTCGTAGACGAAGACACGGCCGCCTTCGACCGTATCATGGCCTGCTTCGGCATGCCGAAAGGCACCGATGAAGAGAAGGCCGCCCGAGCCGCCGCGTTGGAAGAAGCGACGCTTTACGCCGCTTCTGTTCCGCTCAAGACGATGGAGGCTTCGCTGAAAGCTCTGCCGCTCGCCTTAGAAATGGCCCAGAAGGGCAACCCGGCCTCGGCTTCCGACGCCGGCGTAGCCGCGCTGGCCGCCCGCGCGGCCTGCCGCGGCGCCGAGCTCAATGTGCGAATCAACGCTTCCGGCCTCAAAGACAAAGCTCCCGCCGAGCCGCTGATCGCCCGCGCCGCCGCCATCCTCAAGGAGGCCGAAGCGATGGAAGCGCAAGTACTGGAAGCTGTAAACGGACATATTGACCAATAAAACAGATGCCCGGTCAAGCCGGGCATGACGAATAGGACGAATATGACATTTCAAGAAGATATCCTGCAGGGCATTCCAGACATCCTTCCGGAGCCCCGCCCCTATGACACCACAGTCAGCCATGCGCCCCGGCGCAAGGACATCCTGTCGCCCGAAGAAAAGGTACTGGCGCTGAAGAATGCCCTGCGCTATTTCCCGCAGAAGCACCACGCCGTACTCGCACCGGAATTCGCGCACGAACTCGAGACTTACGGCCGCATTTATATGTACCGGTTCCGCCCGACATACGAGATGTATGCCCGGCCGATTGACGCCTATCCCGCCCGCTGCCGCCAGGCCGCGGCGATCATGGCGATGATCCAGAACAACCTCGACCCCCGCGTGGCGCAGCATCCCCACGAACTGATCACCTATGGCGGCAACGGAGCCGTGTTCCAAAACTGGGCGCAGTACCGCCTGGCGATGCAATACCTGGCTACGATGACCGAAGAGCAGACACTCGCCATGTATTCGGGATTCCCGATGGGGCTTTTCCCTTCCCACAAGGACGCCCCGCGGGTAATCGTGACCAACGGCATGGTGATTCCCAATTACTCCAAGCCCGACCATTGGGAGAAATTCAACGCTTTGGGCGTCTCGCAATACGGCCAGATGACGGCCGGCTCCTATATGTACATCGGCCCGCAGGGCATCGTACATGGCACCACCATCACGGTGATGAATGCGGCACGGATGCAGCTGCGCAAGCGTGGCCTGGACGGCGACGACCGCGGCGGCGTGCTCTTCGTGACCGCCGGCCTCGGCGGTATGTCGGGCGCGCAGCCGAAGGCGGGCAACATCGCCGGCGTAGTAAGCGTCACGGCGGAGATCAATCCACTGGCAGCCCGCAAGCGTTTTGACCAGGGATGGGTGGATGAACTGCACGACAATCTCGACGAGCTGATCCCGCGCATCCGGCGCGCCGTTGCCGCCAAGGAGGTCGTCTCGCTCGCCTATGTAGGAAACATCGTGGACCTTTGGGAGCGGCTGGCCAATGAAGGAATGCATGTGGACCTCGGGTCCGACCAGACCTCGTTGCACAACCCTTGGGCTGGCGGCTACTATCCCGTCGGCTACACTTTCGAGGAGTCGCAGAAGATGATGGCCGAGGAGCCGGAGCGCTTCAAGGAAGCCGTTCAGGCCTCACTGCGCCGCCAGGTGGCCGCTATCAACAAACTGGCAGCCAAGGGCATGTATTTCTTCGACTATGGAAATGCCTTCCTGCTGCAGAGTTCGCGGGCAGGCGCCGACATCTTGAAAGAGGACGGCTCGTTCCGCTATCCGTCCTATGTGCAGGACATCATGGGCCCGTTCTATTTCGACTACGGTTTCGGTCCGTTCCGCTGGGTCTGTATGAGCCAGAACCCGGACGACCTGGCGAAATCCGATGCGCTGGCCGTACAGGTACTGCGCAAATGCGCCGCCACGGCGCCGGATTCCATCCGCGGCCAGATGCTCGACAACGTGCGCTGGATTGAAGAAGCAGGACGCAACCACCTCGTAGTGGGTTCGCAGGCCCGCATCCTCTATGCCGACTGTGAAGGACGTACGAAGATTGCGCTGGCTTTCAACGACGCCATCCGCAAGGGAGAGATCACGGCTCCGATCGTACTGGGCCGCGACCACCATGACGTGTCAGGCACCGATTCGCCGTTCCGCGAGACTTCCAATATCTACGACGGCTCCCAATTCACAGCCGACATGGCCATCCAGAACGTCATCGGCGACGGCTTCCGCGGCGCCACCTGGGTCTCGATCCACAACGGCGGCGGCGTCGGCTGGGGTGAAGTCATCAACGGCGGTTTCGGCATGGTCATCGACGGCAGCGAAGATTCCGCCCGCCACATCCGGGAGATGCTCTTCTGGGATGTGAATAACGGCATCGCCCGCCGCAGCTGGGCCCGCAACGAAGGGGCCATGGAAGCCATCCGCCGCGAAATGGCCCGCACGCCCGGCCTGCGCGTCACCCTCCCGAACATCGCCGACGAAGAACTGATTAAATCCGTATTATAATGCATTACATATCCCATAAACACCTGTCGCTGGAGCGGCTGCAGGAGATTATCGAGAAAGGCGAGCAGCTGGCGCTTTCGGACGAGGCGGTGGCGGCTATCGAAAAGTGCCGCCGGTATCTAGACGCCAAGATGGAAGACATCGACCGGCCGGTCTATGGCATCACCACCGGCTTCGGATCTCTCTACAACGTTACTATCCCCGCCGAAGACCTTTCGCAGCTGCAGCACAACCTCGTGATGTCGCATGCCTGCGGCACCGGCGAACCGGTGCGCCCGGCCATCGTCAAATTGATGCTTCTGCTCAAGGCACAGTCGCTCTCCTACGGCCATTCCGGCGCCCAACTGGTCACTGTTCAACGGCTCATCGACATGTTCAACCACGACATCCTGCCTGTGGTGTATCAGCAGGGTTCGCTCGGCGCCTCCGGCGACCTTGCGCCCCTTGCCCATATGAGCCTGCCGCTCATCGGCCTCGGCGAAGTCCTGTACAAAGGACAGGTCCGGCCGTCGACCGAAGTCTGGAAGGAATTTGGCTGGGAACCTATCCGCCTGCAATCGAAGGAAGGTCTGGCGCTCCTCAACGGCACCCAGTTCATGAGCGCCCATGCCGTGTGGTCGCTCATCCAGGCCCGACGTCTCTCCCAATGGGCCGACCTCATCGGCGCCATGTCGCTCGAAGCCTACGACGGCCGCATCGAGCCGTTCCTGCCGCTCAGCCACCAGATCCGCCCGCACAAGGGGCAGATCGCCACGGCTGCGCGCTTCCTCGAAGTGCTCGAAGGCAGCGAACTAATCCGCCGGCCAAAGGAACACGTGCAGGATCCCTATTCGTTCCGCTGCATTCCCCAGGTACACGGAGCCGTGAAAGACAACCTCGCTTATGTGGCTTCCGTCATCGAAAACGAGATCAACGCCGCCACCGACAACCCCAACGTCTTCCCCGACGAAGACATGGTCATCTCGGCCGGCAATTTCCATGGCGAGCCCATCGCCATCCCGATGGACACCATGGCCATCGCCCTATCGGAATTGGCCAGCATCTCCGAACGCCGCGTCTACCTGCTCATCCACGGCTACCGCGGCCTGCCGCGCTATCTCGCGCCGAATCCGGGCCTCAACAGCGGCTTCATGATTCCGCAATACACCGCAGCGTCGATCGTAAGCCAGAACAAAGGCCTCTGCTGGCCTGCTTCATGCGACTCTGTTCCTTCGTCCAACGGACAGGAAGACCATGTGAGCATGGGGGCGAATTCCGCCACCAAACTGGTCCGGGTGGTAGACAACGTGGAGACCGTCCTGGCCATCGAGCTGTTCAACGCCACCCAGGCACTGGAATTCCGCCGTCCGGCGCACAGCTCGCCGCTGCTGGAGCAGATCCATGCCGATTTCCGCACTGTCGTTCCTTTCCTGGAGGTCGACACCTACATGCATCCGCTGATCGTGCGCGCCGCGCAGTTCATCCGGGAGAAACAATACCTGTAATCCATGCGCAGACTATTCCGCAACATTGGGACGCTCGCCGGCATCGTGCCGGCGGGCTTCCTGCGCAAGGAAGGCGCAGCGATGGACGAGGTCGGGACGATTGCGGACGCCTGGTTGCTGGTAGACGAAGGACTTATTGCCGCGTTCGGCAAGGCGGAGGAGCCGTTGCCGGAGCGTGTCGACGAGGTTATTGACTGCGAGGGTGGCCTGCTGATGCCCGCCTTCTGCGATAGCCACACCCACATCGTGTATGCCGGCTGCCGCGACGGGGAATTCCTCGACAAAATCAACGGGCTCTCCTACGAGGAGATTGCCGCACGGGGCGGCGGCATCCTCAACTCCGCCGACCTGCTCCACCGAACCTCCGAAGACGAATTGTTCCGGCAGTCGATGGAGCGCGTGAACGAGATGATCGCACAAGGAACCGGCGCCATCGAAATCAAGAGCGGCTATGGGCTCAATCCTGTCGACGAGCTGAAGATGCTGCGCGTAATCGATCGCATCAAGGCGGCCTCCCCCGCCCTGATCCGGACTACTTTCCTGGGTGCCCACGCCGTAGGACGCGGCTATACCCATGAAGACTATGTGGCCGCCGTCTGCCGGATGATGCCCGATGCCGCGCGCTATGCCGACTTCGTGGACATCTTTTGCGAAGAAGGCTTCTTTACGGTAGAAGATGCCACCCGCGTCCTCGAAGCGGGTCTCCGTGCCGGCCTGCGGCCGAAAATCCACGCCAACCAGCTTGCTGTCAGCGGCGGCGTTCAAGTGGGTATCAAATTCGGAGCCCTGTCGGTCGACCATCTAGAGAAATCCGGCGGCGCCGAAATCGAGGCGCTTCATGGCTCGGAAACAATGCCGACCTTCCTGCCCGGCTCCTCTTTCTTCCTGCGCATTCCCGACGGACCCGCCAAAGATTACGTCGCCGCCGGCCTGGGCGTCGCCCTGGCCTCCGACTACAATCCCGGCTCATCTCCTTCAGGCGATATGCGCTTCATCTGGGCCCTTGGCTGCATCCGGATGCGGCTCACGCCGAATCAAGCCTTCAATGCAGTCACCCTCAACAGCGCCTACGCCATGGGCGCCAGCGACGTAGTCGGATCGATCACCGTCGGCAAACGCGCCAACCTGATCCTTACTAAGCCCGGCTGGAACCTGACGAAGATTCCCTACCTCCACCACACGCCCTACATCCGGCAGGTGTACCTTCAGGGACGACCCGTATAAACGTCCCCCGTCATGCGAAAACTGCGGTCCCTGCTCCTGGTCTTGCTCCTGACAATGGCGACGGCGTCCTGCGGCATCATGAAGCCGCGGAACGCCGTCGTCATCACCGACCACGAAGAAATCATGGCCATCCTCCAGGAACACTTCCCCGACCTCTACCAACTTCACGAAGCCGACCGCATCGAAGTCGACGAAGTCTACTTCTACCACGACCGAAAAGGCCGCCCCAAATACAAAGTCTCCCTGGAATACCATCCACCGCACAGCCACGGCCCGGAAATCTAGCATCCAGCCCGAGGCGGCCCAAGAAATCGTAGCCTGGAAGCCTCTTCACGGAGTTTTTGCGGGGAGGCTTGTGCGGATAGCCGTAGCGGATGTGAAGGGACTTCCAGGCTACGTACACAGATGCCCGACCGGAGCCGGGCATGACGATAATAGCGCAGTGGAGCGTACTACTTGTACAAGAATCGCTTGATGGACATCTTCGGGGTCTTTTCGAAGGGCTTGTCCACGATTTCGACCTTGTAAAGTTGGCTATAGGCAGGGAGCTGGTGGTTCGCGCCGGTGCGGATGTTCTCGGGGATGTCTGACTTGGCCTCGGGATCGAGCAGCGCCTTGGCGATGGCCTGCTCGTCGAGGAAAGTCAGTGCGACCAACTTGCCGCCGCGGTCCACGACCACATTCTCCAATACGTAAGGCTGGTTGTTGACCACCGCTTCGATCTCCTCCGGATAGATATTCTGTCCCGAAGGACCGAGAATCATGTTCTTCGAACGGCCGCGGATAAAGATATTGCCTTCGGCATCGATGATACCCAGGTCGCCCGTGCGAAGCCAGCCGTCGTCCGTAAACGCATTGGCTGTCGCCTCGGGATTCTTGTAGTAGCCGATCATGATGTTCTCGCCGCGGCACTGGATCTCACCCACCACATGCTGCGGGTCTTCCGAATCGATGCGCGCCTCGGCTACATCCACACACTTGCCGCAGGAGCCGGGGACATACTTGGTCCAGTGCTCATAGGCCAGCAGCGGGCAGGCCTCGGTCATGCCGTAGCCCACCAGGTACGGGAACTTGATGCGCTTGAACAACCGCTCCACCTCGGGATTCAATGCCGCGCCGCCCATGATGAACTCCTGGACATTGCCGCCGAACGCCTGCACCAGGCCGTCTTTCACCTTCTTGTAGATAATGTTGTTCAGGCCCGGAACCTTGAGCAGGAATTTCACCGCCGGTTTCTCGAGTGTCGGTTTCACCTTCGACTTGTAGATCTTCTCCATCACCAAAGGCACCGTAATCAGCAGGTACGGCTTCACATCAGCGAAGGCCTTCATCAGGGCAGCCGGTGTAGGCGCCTTGCCCAGCCAATAGATGGAGGTGCCATTGCAGAGCGGATAGATGAACTCGATCACCAGACCGTACATGTGGGCCATCGGAAGCATCGAGACCATCTTGTCGCCAGCCGGGACGTTGCGCTGGCTATAGTCCACATTCGCGGAGAAATTGCGATAGGTCAGCATCACGCCTTTCGGGTCGCCCGTGGAACCGGAGGTGTAGTTGATGGTGGACAGGTCGTCCCAGTTGTCGGTCGGGAAATGCACGTCGTCGGGACCGTAGCCGTTCGGATACTTGGCGGCAAAGAGTGCATCCATTTCGTCATAAACAGCCTGGATGGAAGGATCGGCCACCCAAAGGGTTTTCCAGGTATCCACGTCGATGACCAACTTGAGGAGCGGCATCTTGGCAATGTCGAGCTTCTTCCATTTCGCCTGATTGGTAAACAGGGCGATGCTCTCGGAATGGTTCACCAGATGGTTTACACTGTCAGGGGTAAAATCGGCCAGGATCGGCACAATCACCGTCTCGTAGGTATTGACGGCCAGGTAAGCCATGCCCCAGCGGGCACCGTTCTGCGCGCAGATGGCGATCTTGTCGCCTTTCTTGAAACCGAGTTTTTCGAAGACGAGATGAAACTTTTCGATCTGGGTGGCCATCTGGGCGTAGTCGAACGTCTCGCCACCAATGTTGTTGAGAGCAGGTTTGTTCCAAAACTTGCGGGTCGCTTCCTGCAGTCTCTCAAGGTAATGCGGATAATTCATCGTGCGGGTATAGGTTTTCGTTTACAATTATCAGGCTTCAGCATCCGCCTTGAGCGGAGGCATCATCATCGGATTCATCGGAAGCTTGATTTCGCCGAACTGGCTTTCATACTTCCGGATGTTTTCGTTCAGGGCGCCCAGCAGGCGCTTCGCGTGCTCGGGCGTCATGATGATGCGGCTGGCCACCTGCATCTTGGGCAGGCCCGGCATGTTCTGGGCAAAATCGAGAATGAATTCGCTCGAGGAGTGCGTGATGATGGCCAGATTGGCGTAGCGGCCCTGGGCCACTTCCGGCTTGATTTCGATGTCAATCTTCTTTTCCATGGCTACTTGGCAAAGGCGACCGCGCGGGTTTCGCGGATCACGGTGATCTTGATCTGTCCCGGATAGGTCATTTCGTCCTGGATCTTCCGGGCAATTTCCGTGGAGAGTTCTTCACACTGCTGGTCGGAGACGCTCTCCGCGCCGACGATGACGCGCAGCTCACGACCGGCCTGGATGGCGTAGGTCTTCGTCACGCCCGGATGCGAAAGGGCGATGCCTTCCATGTCTTTCAGGCGCTTGATGTACGATTCAATGACTTCGCGGCGGGCACCGGGGCGGGCACCGGAGATAGCGTCGGCCACCAGCACGAGCGGGGCGATGAGCGTGCTCATCTCGATTTCCTCGTGGTGGGCGCCGATGGCGTTGCAGATGTCGGGTTTCTCCTTGTACTTCTCCGCCACCTTCATACCGAGCAGCGCGTGGGGCAGTTCAGGATCTTCCTCGCACACCTTGCCGATGTCGTGGAGCAAGCCGGCACGCTTGGCCGCCTTGGTATTGAGCCCGAGTTCGGATGCCATCGTGGCGCAGATATTGGCCACTTCGCGGGAGTGCTGCAGCAGATTCTGGCCGTAGGAGCTGCGGTATTTCATGCGGCCGATGAGCCGGATCAGCTCGACGTGCAGGCCGTGGATGCCCAGGTCGATGCAGGTACGCTTGCCGGTCTCCATGATTTCGTCGTCGAGCTGCTTGCTTACCTTCTCGACGACCTCTTCGATGCGGGCGGGATGGATGCGGCCGTCGGCCACGAGCTGGTGGAGCGCCAGTCGTGCCACTTCACGACGAACCGGGTCGAACGAGGAGAGCAGGATGGCCTCGGGCGTATCGTCCACGACGATTTCAACACCGGTAGCGGCCTCGAGGGCGCGGATATTGCGGCCTTCCCGGCCGATGATACGGCCCTTGATTTCGTCGTTGTCGATGTTGAAGACGGTGACGGCGTTTTCAATGGCCGTTTCCGGCGCCGTGCGCTGGATGGTGTTGATCACGATGCGCTTGGCCTCCTT
Source organism: Bacteroidales bacterium (assembly GCA_017548335.1). Lineage (GTDB taxonomy): Bacteria > Bacteroidota > Bacteroidia > Bacteroidales > UBA932 > Cacconaster. The sequence goes on from JAFZAF010000090.1 coordinate 21,295, forward strand.
GGCGGCATTCAGCCTGGCTTCGTCCATGACTTCGTTGACATAGGACATCGCCTGGGTACGGGCCTCTGCCTTCATGTTCTCGACCAGCTGGTTCTTCGCTTCCGCGGCGGTCATGCCGGCCACTTCTTCGAGTTTCTCGATCACCTTTCCACGGAGTTTCTCGTATTCATCCTGCTTCTTGCCGACAATCTCCATCTGGTTCTTGAGATTTTCCCGGATCGCGTCGACCTCTTTCTGCTTGCGGCCGACTTCCGAGTTCTGCTGGTTCAAGCTGAGCTCGCGCTGCTTCAGCTTGTTCTCGAGCTGCAGGGCCTGCGCGTTGCGCTCGTTGATGTAGGCTTCATGCTCGCTCTTGAGCTGCAGGAACTTTTCCTTCGCCTGGAAAATCTTTTCTTTTTTGATGGCCTCGCCTTCGGCCTCGGCATTCTTGAGAATCTCCTCCTTCTTGCCCTTCAATATGAAGTTTCTGACCAGGATGCAGCCCAAAATGCCGAGTCCTGCAGAAATCAATGCGGTTAAAATGTAAGATAATAACATGGTTGCAATATATATTGTGTAAACTGATTCACGCAATACTTGCAATCGAAAGAAAAAGCCGTTAGTCCTGGTCTATCGAAAATCTTAATGAATAAGATTTGAGCTCCGGTTTTATCGCAGACTTCCAACGTCCTATAAAATAGAATCCCCCGAAGGGTCACCCAGGCCTGTCTTTGACGACCGAGTAGGCTCGGTTTTTAGATTAGTGTTGATTTTGGCAAAGAGCAAAACTAACGGCTAAGGTATTGTCCAAGGCTCGCGTCCAGTTCCTCCAGACGACGAAGCATGCTATCGGTTTCTTGGTTGCTTCTGGATTCCAGTTCAAGGAGCTTCGTCTCCTCCGAGAGGAGGATCATGCTCAGCACATCGCTCAAGTTCTGGTCGCGGAAATCGAACCGGAGGGAATCGATCTCCCGGTTGATCCGGTCGGCCGCTGCACGGATGACTTCCTCCCGCTCGGCATCAACCAGATGCTGAGTCTCCTTCCCCGCTATCTTCAGAGTGATCCGTTGCTTCATCCTGTCATTCATTCGCCGAGCAAACTCACGCAAGCATCGATCTCCTTGATCAGCCTGGCCACTTTCCGGCGGGCCTGCATGCGGTCGCCGGTCGTACCCAGAAACGCTTCTTTCAATCGCAAGTTGTCTATTTGTTTTTCTAATTCTTTTATTCGGTTGTCTTTTTTATCCTTGTCTGCTTCGTAGCGGGCAACGGATGCTTTCAGGTCAGCATTCTCCCGGTCGAGCGTCTCGCAGCGGGCGATCAACTCCTCGACCTTCGATTTCAACCGTGTGGCCAGATCCTGTGCCATACCAAACAAACAATCAAAGGTATAAATTATTTTACAAATTTCCAATTGGTCGCCACTGCCGGAACAATTTCTTCCCGGGATGCAATGTAATCGCCGATCAGGGAGCGGATGTCCTTCAGTTTATCGACGACCACCAGCGTGGCCGGATCGACCTTCGCTCCGTCGCGAAGCAGGTCGCCGCCGCCGCTGGCCCGGTAGGACGTCATCGCCACCTTATAGGTCTTCCCAAGGTCAAACGGCGTACCGTCGCACATCGACTGGATGCGCACGCGCTCCCCTTTCGGGGCGCTCTTGCTGACCTCGTACACGATACCGTCGGCTGAATCCCAGTTGTAGGAAGGGCCGGCCTTGTTCACCCAGTTGTCATAGGAATACTCCAGATAGTCCTTGACCTGCTGTCCGGTGAGTTCCACCACATAAAGCTGGTTCTCGAACTTGTAAATGGAGACCAGGTCCTGGAACTCCACCACGCCCTTGGGAACAACGCCGCTGTTGGTCAGCGGTGCCGCGAACGAGATGTCGGCGCCGGTAGCGGCGAGCTGGACCGTCTGGACCAGATTGATGTAGGAAGAGGGACCGTCGAGCGCATCGGCCAGGAAGATATCTTCGGACAGGCTGCCGATCGGACGGTTGGCAAACGACTTGACGGCATTGAAATCCTCCTTGAAAGCCGCTACGTATTCGGGATCGGCGGGATACTTGTCCATCGGAACGAGTTTGTAATCGACGGCCTTGGAAACGACCTTGCCGTTCTTGACGGTCAGGGTGAAATCGGCCTGGCCCACGACCACGGCCTTCGTGCCGGCATCGAGCAGCACTACGCTGCCCTCGGGGTTATCCACCTCCTTGGCCACCGGCCGGTGGTCATGGCCGTTGAGCACGAGATCCACGCCTTTCAGGACCGAGGCCAGGTAGAGCGCCTCGTTCTCCCGGTCGGCCTGTTCGGCCCCCGTACCGGAATGGACGGCCAGGACGACCAACTGCGGATGTTCCTTGGCGATTACCTGGTCGACCAGGCGCTGCGCGATGTCGGAGATGACCTGGAAGTCGATGCCGTGCCAATGGGTCGACGAGAGCCAGCTCTTGATATTGCCGTTGGTCATGCCGATGACGGCGATCTTGACGCCACCGCGCTCCACCGTGCAGTACGGCAGGAAATACGAATCACTGACAACCTTGTTCTTCGGATCTTCATCCATGTCGGCCTTGCCGTTTTCATCGCGGTCGAAGGCAGCGTTGGCGGCCAGATACGGCATTGTCATCTCCTGCTTGACCCGGTCATAGACTTCATGGCCGGTCTCGATGTCGTGGTTGCCCACGACGATGGCATCATAGTCCAGATAGGTCGCGATGCGGGGATAGATGTGCGGCACGTCGGTAGCCACATAGTTGAAGTAGTAGGCGGCATTGTCGCCTTGCAGGTTGTCGCCCACATCGATCAGGACGGGCTGCACGCCGCCGGCGCGGAGTTCCTTCAAATACGAAGAGACATTGGCCAGCGAGGTCTTGGCAGCCAGATTGTCCACATACGACGAATCGAAATAAGCGCCGTGTACGTCGGTCGTGGAACAGACCGTGACCATGTATTCGCCGTCGGCCAGCGACTCCTTCGAAGAAAGAAGGGAGATCAGGCAGCCAATGCCGAAGCCCACGCCGAACAGGGCGATGAGGATGGCTGCGATATTCAATACACTTTTTTTCATTGGGTTCGTTATCTTGCTGTTTCAGTCAATATTTCAAAAGAATCGGAATCGTTGCTGACGGGGAAGCGGTCGCGGTAATGCGCCAGTGGCCCCATCGGAAGGTCTGCCCAATAGAACTTGACGCCGCCCACTCGCCGCGTCCGGGCGATGCTGTGCCCGACATAGTCGAGGATCATCGACTTGCCGTCGTAGCTGCACAAGGCATCGCTGCCGATCCGGTTACAGAAGAGCGCGTAGGCAGCATTCTCGACAGCCCGGGCACGGAGGAGGATCTGGGCCGCATCGATGCGGCAATCAGGCCAGTTGGCGATGTTCACCAGCAGGTCGTAGCCATTGCCTACATTGCGGCTCCACACGGGGAAGCGCAAGTCATAACAGACGTTCAATTCTATGTTCCACCCCAGGTAAGGCACCGTGCAGCGCCGGTCGCCGGGGCAGTAGGCCGGGCTTTCTCCGGAAGGCGTGAACAGGTGGCGCTTATCGTAATGGTACGCCGACCCATCGGGCGCCAGGAACCAGCAACGGTTCACACGCCGCTCCTCCCCCTCAACGATTTCCAGGGTCGGGACCGATGCAATCACCGCCACGTTGCAGTCCTCGGCAACGTTCCGGAGCCAGGTCGTACTGAAACCGTCGACCGTCTCAGCCACGTCGGGGTTCATGGTGAACCCTACATTGAAGGTCTCGGGAAGCACCAGTAGGTCTGGTTGCCACTTGGTACAATACTGTCGCACAGGCCCGTCGATGCGGGCGATCGTCGACCGGGCATCTTCCCAGACGATGTCGTGCTGGCACAAAGCGACTTTAAGCGTTTCCTTCGGCGACGGCATGTTTGTTCTTGATTTTGTTGATGATCAGTGCGATGGCTCCGTCGCCCGTCACATTGCCGGCCGTTCCGAAGCTGTCCATCGCAATATAGAGCGCAATCATCAGGCCCTGCATGTTGGCATCGAAGCCCAGCATGGAAGCCAGCAGGCCGAGCGCCGCCATGATGGCGCCGCCGGGAACACCCGGGGCGGCAATCATGGTAATGCCGAGCATCAGGATGAAGCCGGCGTAAGTACCGAAACTGATGTCCAGGCCCATGCTCAGGGAAATAGCATAGGCGCAGGCCACAATCTTCAGGATACTGCATGACATGTGAATGGTGGCGCAGAGCGGGACGACAAAGTCAGCGACATCGGGGTCCACACCGTTCTTGATGGCCTGTGCCCGCGTCACCGGGATGGTAGCGGCGGACGACTGGGTGCCGAGGGCCGTCACATAGGCCGGCAGCATGGTAACCAGCGCCTTGAAAGGATTCTTGTGCGCGATGGCACCGGCGATGCAGAACTGGAGCACCAGCACGGTGACGTGCATCACGAAGATGATGAGGATGATCTTCAGGAACATGCCCAGCACTGGCCCCACGTTCCCTTCCGCGCCCATCTCGAGGAAGATGCCGAAGATAAACAGCGGCAGGATCGGAATGATCACCTTCTTGATGACCAGAAATACCAGTTCCCGCAGTTCAAGCATCACGCCCTTGAAATAGTCGCCCTTGATGGCAATCAGGGACAGGCCGATGACGAAGGCCAGCACCAGCGAGGTGGTGACGCTCATCAGCGGAGGCATCTCGATGGTAAAGAAGGGTTTCAAGTCATTGGCATCCATGTCGATGCCGCCCAGCGATGTCACCGCTCCGCCCAGGAGCGATGGATAGGTGAGCCGACAGGTTCCGTAAGAGAACAGGCCGGAGAGAATGGTCGAAAGATAGGCGATGCCAGCCGTGATGAGCAACAGTTTTCCAGCCCCCTTGCCCAGTTCGAAAATGCCCGGCGCGATAAGGCCGAGGATGATGATCGGGATGAACAGCCCGAGGAAATTGCTGAAGATGCTGTTAAACGTAATGAAGCAGCGGGTCAACCCGTCCGGGAAGAAGAACGAACAGATAATACCCAATGCAATGGCGATCAACACTTTGGGGAGCAGCCCCCACTCCTTGAACTTTTTCATCTCGTCGTTATTTCAAAGTTTTGACAGCTTGTTCAAGCCGGGACATCGCTTCGGCCAGCATCGCGCGGGGCGCGCCCACATTCATGCGCATGTGCCCTTCCCCTCCAGGGCCGAAGGCTTCACCGTCGTTGAGGGCCAGCCGGGCCCGGTTCACGAAAAGATCGATGAGCGCATCGTGCCCGAGGCCGAGGCCACGGCAGTCCAGCCAGATCAGGAACGACGCCTGCGGTCGGACGGCCACGATGTCAGGAATCCGTTCCTGCAGATACTCGCACACGAAATCGACATTTGCTTCCACATAGGAAAGCATCTCCCGGCGCCAGTCATCGCACTGGGTAAAGGCGGCTTCGGTCGCCACGGTCGAGAGGAACATGGGCGCATTCAGTTCATTGGCTTCCAGATAGCCGAAGAACTTCTCCCGGATTTCAGGATTCGGCACCACGCAGAAGGAACTCACGATGCCGGCCATGTTGAAGGTCTTGCTCGGTGCGGCGAAGGTGATGGAAATGTCGGCTGCTGTCGCGGAGAGGGTCGGGAAAGGATGGTGCGTGTTGCCGTAAAGAACCATGTCGGCATGAATTTCATCGGAGATGACCAGGACGCCATGCCGGCGGCAGATTTCCGCCAGCCGGGCCAGGTCTTCCTCCGGCCACACGACGCCCGCGGGATTGTGCGGATTGGAAAGAATCAACACTTTCGGTTTCTCCTCCCGGCAGACCCGGTCCAGCCCGGCCAGGTCCATGCTGTAGCCGCCGGTCATCCGGATCCGCAACGGATTGTATACCAGTTGCCGGCCATTGGCACGGGGCAGGTTCAGGAAAGGCATATAGACGGGCGGCTGCACGACCACCTTGTCGCCAGGCTGCGTAAAGCATTGAAGGACGAAGGCAATGCCCCGCACGATACCGGGAATGAAGGTCAACTGGTCGTGCGGGATCTCCCAGCCGTGGATCCGCTGCTCCCAATCGAGGATCGACTGCCAGTAGCTTTCAGGAGCAACGGCATAGCCATAAATCTGATGGTCAAGCCTTGTCTCCAACGCGGCGCGAATGGGGCCGGGCGTCTCGAAATACATGTCCGCAATCCAGAGGGCCAGGAGGTCTTCCCTCCCGTACCGCGCTGACAAACAGTCGGTCATGATGGCGCCGGAGCCGCGCCGGTCGATCACTTTATCGAAACAATATCCCATGTTACGAAAATTCCAATTAATCTGTAAAGGTAACAATATAATGGTATATTTTGTATTTTTACCCAATATTTCGGCAAATGAAGACCTATATCAAGCATATCGACATCTATGCGGAAAGCGGTTTTATTCAAGGCGGATCGCTTTTGCTGGAGGGTGACAAGATCGCAGGCGTGTATGCGGAGCACCGCCCGGGTGTCTCGGCGAAGGCCGACCAGGTGATCGATGGAAGAGGAACTACGGCGGTTCCGGGCTACATCGACGTACACGTTCACGGGGGCTGTGGCCACGACATCAACGACGGGACGACAGATTCGCTCCGGCAGACACGCGACTTCTACCAGCAGCATGGGGTAACGACGATCTTCCCCTCCTATTTGGCCCTTCCGCTCTCCGACATCGAAAAAGCCCTGGACGTCCTGCGCGAAGTCCGCGCGGGCAACACCCCGGGCCGTGCCGAAATCATGGGCGCCCACCTGGAGGGTCCTTTCCTCAATCCCCAGTACCACGGCTCCCAGCCCCTGGACCAGATTCTTCCGATCGACGACACGAACGTCGGCATCTACGAACGCTATCGCGACGTGATCGCCCGCACGACTATCGCCCCGGAATACGGCCACAACCTCGACTACTTCCCCGGCATCGCCGCCTTGGGCATCCAGATCTCGATGGGACACAGCTGTGCCACCATCCGGCAGGCGAAAGAGGGTTGGAAAAAGGGCGCCACGAGTGTCACGCATCTCTACAACGCCATGTCGCAGACCCACAAGGAAGGCCCATACCGCATCGGAGGCTTGGTCGAAGCCGGCCTGACGATCGACGGCCTGTATGCCGAGACCATCTGCGACGGCTACCACCTGCCCAATGAACTGCTGCGCATCGCTTACCGCTGCAAGGGCCCGGACCGGATGCTGATCGTCTCCGATGCCTGCTTGTGCGCCGGTCTTCCCTCCGGATCTGTCGTCAAAACAGCCGGCATGAACTTCTATGTGGAAGACGGCATCTCGCTCAACGAGGCCCGCACTTCCTTCGCTTCCTCCACCTCGCCCATCGACAAGATGGTCCGTCACTTGATCTTCGACACGAAGCTTCCCGCCACCGACGTTGTCCGGATGGCCAGTGCCACGCCCGCCCGTCTGATGGGCATCTACGACCGGAAAGGGTCGATCGCCGTGGGGAAAGATGCCGACATCAATCTGGTGGATGCGGGGTTCCATGTTGTAAGAACTTTTTGTAAAGGAACAGATGCCCGATCAGGTCGGGCATGACG
>JAFZAF010000091.1 GCA_017548335.1 Bacteroidales bacterium
CATCGCCGTTGGTGGATGACCGCCGCCGCGGCGGCCGCTTCGGTCGTTCTGGTCTTTGCAGCAGGCTATGGCATCCGCACCTGGGTGCGCAGTGCACAGGCGCCTGCCCCTGTGGAACAGCCTGCCCTGAACCCGAACGTCGCAGACACGCACATTTTTATCTATGACAACGCCCCGCTCGACCAGGTACTCGCGGAGTTATCAGCCTACTACCACTGCAGACTTGAAGCAGCGCCGAGCGACAAATGTTTAACGGCCACCTTCCCCGATGACGACATCGAACAGATTGTCTCGGCCATCGAAGCAGCGCTGGACATCAAAATCACCTTGGAACGATGAGACGGCTTTATTTCTGCCTGGCGTTTCTGCTCCCCCTGATCGCAGCCGCCCAGCCCTCCATGACGGTAAAAGACGCCATGAAGGAAATCGAACATGCTTTCGGCGTATATTTCGTGTATGACGCCGAATTGCCCGTCAACAATCCAGCGGCCTTCCGGATCGATCCGGAGAGCAATCTGCAGATGAACCTCCGGAATTTGTTCGAGGATACAGGCATCAAATGGTACGTAAAAAAGCAATATGTAATTTTGAACGAGTGTTGCGCAACCTTGCGCCAGGCGCCTGTCTGGCCGGAGCCGGAGCGGAATCTCAATCCCGCCATTTTGACGGATACCCTGACAGAGGCGGTCAAGACGGCGCGGCACAGGTTGCAGATGACTCCGGGCGGCTACCGTTTCGCTCCTTCCCTTACCCAGCGGGTCGTGACGCCGCTGGGCGAAGGGGATGCCCTCAAATACACACACACCCTACCCGGCGTTTCCGCCGGCGGCGAGGGCGTGACAGCCTTACACGTGCGGGGCAGCGACATGGGGTCCAATTCCGTTACGCTCGACGGCGTGCCGGTATACGGCATCAGCCACCTGATGGGCCTGTCTTTCGTCCTGCCGGGCGACGTGATCGGTGTATCGGAATTCAATGTCGGCGGTTTCCGCTCGGACGCAGGCAATTACACCGCATCGCTTCTCCGCCTGCAAAGCTATACCGGTGATTTTGAGCGTTCCAGGGCCCGCTTCACGGTCAATCCATTCCTGTCTTCTGCTTCTGTCAGTACGCCCCTCAAAAAAGGGAAGAGTTCCTTCCTCGGTTCGGTGAGGATCTCCCCTGCCGGGCTTGAATACAAGGTGCTCAAAAACGTGGTGAACCGGTACCAAAGTTCCTTCGAAGATATGGGCGCCTTGGTGGGCGACCTTTATGGCAAGTTCACGGTGCGGTGCGACAAGCGCAACGAGGTTGCCTTTTCCCTCTTCGGCAGCCTCGACAACTACCGCTTTGACATACCCGGGGCTGTCAGTGGTCCCGGCACTCCCGGCTCGACCGACAAGATGGGCTGGAGCAACGTCATTGCGAACCTCAGCTGGGATAACCGCCCAACGGCTGGATTCGACTGCATCCATACCTCGCTCTCCCTGAACGACCACAGGTGGGGCCAGGAGCAGTTCACCCGGTGGTACAGCGATGAATACTACGCTCGATACCAGGTGTGCAGCACACTCGATGAACTGATGCTCCAAAGCACGGGTTCCAGGAGATGGGACCGCTGGTCCCTCCAGGCCGGCATCCAGCTGCGTAGTGCCCGTTTCAATCCAGGATCATATCGGCAATACCTGGTCCGTATGAGCCCTTACGACCACAAACTCCTTTATCAGGAAGAGCAGTATCGGGAAGACGACCTGACCTGGTCGATGCTTTCCACGCTGCATGGGGAACTGGAATATTCGGTTCCCGAGCGCCTGCTGCTCAGACTGTCCCTGCGGGGCAATCTCTATCGTGCGAACCGCGAAGAAGAAAGTGCTTATTTCCATTACCATCCTGAAGCAGGCTTACTGGCACAGGTTCACCTGAACTCCTGTTTCGGTATGGAAGGAACCATCGACTACCGCACGCAGTACTACCATTCCCTGGAAACGATGCGGGGAGCCTGGACGTACGATCCGATTATTTCCGCCGAGGCGCTATTACCTCCCGAGCGGTCGCTCCAAGGTTATCTGGGTCTCTTCGGCGGATTCGGTGTGCACCACTTCCGGGTCGGGGGATTCTACAAACAAATGTGGGACCTTGTCTATCACAGGAAAACCACGGAAATATACAGTCGTAATGAAAATCGCTGGAGGAATGGTCTCGCCGTGGGTGACGGCAACGCCTATGGCACCGAGCTCCTCTATACGAAAGAGGGACGCAACCTCTCCTGGCAGTTCTCCTATACCTGGTCGATCTGCGACCGTCAGTTCTCCGACATTGCGCGGTTATCTTTCCCGGCCCGGTACGATCGGCGGCACATGCTCCATGCAGGTGCCCGCTGGAAAGGCCTGACCGCCGAATTTACGCTCCAGAGCGGACATCACGAAACCATATCTCCCTACCAGTACTTTGGTTGGAATGTCTTCAAGGAAGAACAAATCGATCCAGGAGAGATCTTCAATGCGGGGACCATTCCCAATAACTGGCAGGTGCCTGCCTTCATCCGTTTCGACCTGGGTTATCGCTTTTCCTTCCGAAGCGGAAAGGAGCATCCTGTCAACCACAATCTCACGGTAGGCGTCTATAATCTTTTCAACCGTCGCAATGCGTCGCAGTTAACCTTCGACCAGACGGAGATGAAATGGAAACTCATTTCCTATTTCCCCATCATGCCCAGTATCACTTATCAGTTGGAATTATGAAACAGATTCCCTTCATCCTGGCGGCGCTTCTGCTGACGCTTGCGGGAGGCTGCAGCGAACAAATCATCGAAAAGACGCCGGTCGTACATATGCTGTTTTCCGGCACTGTCGTGAACAGGACGACGGGACGCCCCATCGAAGGCCTGAAAGTGTCATTGGCCGATGGGCTAGCCTATTCCAGCCTGCTCCCTCCATACAACCCCGCATGTCCTCCTGCCATGACGGACGGGTCGGGTGCCTATCGGCTTGAGTACACCGGAAAGCCTATCATACACGCATTCTTGTACTTCGAAGACATCGATGGACCGGAGCATGGAGGAGATTTCGGTTCAGCCATGAGGCCCGTCTGGATTGATTATTCCCAGACTTCGATGCAAGCAAGTGACGATTCCTGGGTTTTTGACACAATCGAAATAACGGTGGACATCTCTATACCGTGAATCCGACCCCGTAAAATTCGGCCCCGGACGGCGGGTTTGGTTTTTCGTGCGAAGTTCCGTAACTTTGCCAAGGACATATCGTATCCCGCTGATGATGAAAAGATTCCTGATATTCACGGCTTTATTCGTTTGCTGCTTCCTCCCGGCCAATGCGGTGGAGCGCGTATGGGTGCACTGCGACCGCTCCCTTTACGCGGCAGGCGAGACGGTGTGGCTGCGGGGATGGGTGGCGGATGAAGAGGGAACGGCTCCGGTCAGCAAGTTCCTGTATTTGGAGCTGCTGCGCGACGGGGCCGGCTCGGTGGAGCAGCGCATCAAGATCAAATCGCGCAGCGGAGTCTTTTTCGGGCAGATAGAACTGCCGCAGGACATGGAGAGCGGGTGGTACACTTTGCGCGCCTACACGCTGGCGCAGAAAGACTGGCCGGCAGAGGAGCTTTTCCATACGCGGCTGCTGGTCCGGGGCGCGGGGCCGGTGCCGGGGATTTACGGTAAGGCGAGTGTCGCTTTGGCGAAGGATGAAGACACGGATGTGACAGTGGATTTGTCCGTGACCGAAGATGGTCGTTTGTCGGTCGCGCTGGCTGATGCGGAGGGATCGCCCGTGCTCGGGAACTTCTCGCTTTCTGTCACCCCTGGCCATTATGCGGACTTTGATTTTCAAACCAAACCGGAAGAAGCCGCTGCGGTTCCGGAACTCCCGGAGGGCGAGCGCGAATACGCACAGGAGGTCGATTTCCGCGTGAAGAGTATCCGCCGCCGGCTGCCCGAACAGTATAGTGTTGCCATCATGTCGCAGGACATCAACTATTATTACTCCCAAGATGTCGAAGGCAATCGCAGCCTGAAAGGCGAAGAAGGACAGCATTTCCGTATTCCTGACCTGGATTTCCCCGAAGGGACGTTGTTCTCGGTCAATGTCACGGGAGCCTGGTACGTCTATCCTGCCAGTGAACCGGAAGGGTTCGCTGAACCGTTCGACTACGGTCCGACCTGGCCTGTCCGGGAAGAAATCCGCGACACGGCCCGGATCCGGGAGCGTCTTGAAGGGACGGTCGTTCCACTCCCGGCCGACGACACGCTCACCGCAAGTAACATCACGGCGGAACGAAAACCTGCCTTCTATCGCCCTGACCGGATCGTAGGTCCCTTTTCTACGGTGTTCGAATGGCGGCAGGTGCAACTGCG
>JAFZAF010000092.1 GCA_017548335.1 Bacteroidales bacterium
ATGTATTGTTCAGTCTTGAAGAAGATCTCATCTTCGATAGGAAAGAATCTGCTCATATAATAATGCGCCAGACCCACGTCGAAATAATTCTTGCCATTTCCCCGCTTGAGCGGAAAAATCCGGGCCCTGCGCGCCAATGCCTGGTCGCACATCAGACAATTGTCGTTGCCGGCACGTTTAAGCATGTAATCCGGTTGATCTTTTCCGGCTGCGACAAACAACGGAACCGCAATTCCCACCGGCGGATATCCTAAAATAGTCCACATGACCGTCAAATCAGGATTTTCATCTTTTTTGACCCCCTTCACGACGATGGAAGCACTGGTACTGCGACGCGGAATGAAATCCTGGTCCACAAACCAGCCTTCCGGCGCCAATTCCGGATTCTTGTTCAAATCGATACCCAGCAAGGAATTGTAATAACTGCGGGAAAGATTGTTGAAAATCCATTGCGGCGTGAATTCCTCGCCCCGGATCCAGGCACGGTGCGTGATTTCATTGGCTGTATTGTAGCGCACATAGCCCATTCCGTCATCCTTGCGGCCTGTATAGGAATGATTCGTATAGATCAGGAATCCTTCCGGTGCAATCTTCGGGTCGTTTACGTCAATCTTGCGCCACTCCGTATTGTTCACTTCATAATAAGCGGCTCCTCCCTCCGCGTCGATTACGCCGAAGTTGGCTTCCACACCACGCGGCTTCTTCATCTTGTCGAGCAACAGCTCAAAATCCCGAAGCGTCTTACAACTTCCCAAAGCCTGATACATCACGACACCTTCCTGATCTTCAATCTTGGCAGGTTCGCTTTGTAAATTATAGGAAGCGGTATTCATGATGGAAAATCCCACTTCATTGGTTCCGGTCCACACTTCCCCATCCTGCACATCACTGTTGACCAGTCCCAGGAAACTGTATTTCCGGCCGTTTCCCGCCGGGAAAAATTCGATGCGGTTATTGAGTTCTCCTGTATCACGGTGCTTCCATAACAACGGACGTCCGTCAGGCGTCGACTTGCCTGTAAAAATACCGGACGTACAGGCATCGGCAGGAAGAACTGCCGAAAGGGTCAGTACCAGCAGCAAGCTAAGAGAAAAGATCTTTTTCATAATTGGGATTGAATTTTCCTAAATGTTTATATGCCAGCTCCGTAACGACACGGCCCCGCGAAGTGCGTTTCAAGAATCCTTCTTTGATCAAGAAAGGTTCATACACTTCTTCCAGGGTTCCGACGTCTTCACTGATGGCTGTGGCGATGGTTCCGGCACCGACCGGACCGCCATTGAATTTATCGATGATGGTATTCAATATCTTGTTGTCAATGGCATCCAGGCCGCGCGTATCGATATTGAGCGCATTGAGGGCGAAACGGGCAATATTCAAATCAATCCTCCCGTTTCCACGCACCTGCGCGAAATCGCGGACACGTCGAAGCAAGGAATTGGCGATACGCGGCGTACCGCGACTTCGCAGCGCAATTTCCCGCGCGGCTTCATCTTCGATTTCGATGTCCAAAATCCCCGCGCTACGTTTGATGATCCGGAAAAGAACGGAAGCATCATAATACTCCAGATGACACTGAATCCCGAAACGAGCCCGCAACGGAGAGGTAAGCAGTCCGCTTCGGGTCGTCGCACCGATCAAAGTAAAAGGATTGAGCGAAATCTGCACGCTGCGGGCACCCGGCCCCTTGTCGATCATGATGTCGATGCGATAGTCTTCCATCGCGGAATAGAGATACTCCTCCACGATGGGACTGAGGCGATGGATTTCATCGATGAAAAGTACATCGCCCGCTTCCAGGGATGTCAGCAAGCCGGCCAGGTCGCCCGGTTTGTCGAGAATCGGACCGGATGTGATTTTCAGATTCACTCCCAACTCCTGTGCAACGATATGGGCCAGCGTGGTTTTTCCCAAACCCGGAGGGCCGTGGAATAACACATGGTCGAGCGCTTCCCCCCGAAGCTGAGCCGCCTGGACGAAGACTTTCAGATTGTCGAGCACTTTTTCCTGACCGGAGAATTGTTCGAAATTCTGCGGACGGATCACCTTGTCGAATTCGCTTTCCTTGTAGGAAAGTTCACTGCGGGGATTGAAGTCTTCAGCCATGGCGCCACAAACGTTGTCAACAGTACAAAATTAATAAATATAAATTCAAAAACCTTTTTTCCCGATATTTCTTAGCCTGTTGAAAATGTTGAAAAATCTTTGGCTAAAACTTATCAAGAAGCTTTTCAACAGAAAACAAACACCTGTTTCATGATTATTTTGAAACAGGTGCCGTTTTTGTGGATAAGCCTCACTTGCGGGCTTGTTGAAAAGCGGATTGTTAAGAAGCGTCGGATAAAGCGGTCTGAAAAGGGATCTTATCAACAATCTCCGCAGCTGTCAACAATCTCCGCAGGTTTTCAACTAGTCTTTGAACTTCGCTTTGAGGAATTCCCGGTTCAGGCGGGCGATATGGCTGACCGTAATATGCTTCGGGCATTCCATTTCGCAAGCGCGGGTGTTGGTGCAGGCGCCGAATCCGAGTTCGTCCATTTTGGCGACCATCGCCTTGGCGCGGCGTGCGCCTTCAATCTTGCCTTGCGGAAGCAGGGCAAGTGAGCTGACGCGAGCTGCAACGAACAACATGGCTGAACCATTCTTACAGGTAGCTGCACAGGCACCGCAACCTACACAGGCAGCGGCATCCATGCTTTCATCTGCATTCTTTTTAGGAATCGGAATTGCATTGGCATCCGGAACACCACCTGTATTGACACTGATGAAACCGCCGGCCTGCAGGATCTTGTCATAAGCACCGCGGTCTACCACCAGGTCTTTGATCACCGGGAATCCGCGGCTGCGCCAAGGCTCGATGGTGATGGTGCTGCCATCCTTGAATTTACGCATGTACAACTGGCAGGTCGTCACACCGCTTTCCGGACCATGTGCCCGGCCGTTGATGTAAAGCGAGCAAGCACCGCAGATTCCTTCGCGGCAGTCATGGTCGAATGAAACCGGGCCGCTCTGGTTGCCATGGCAGCCTGCATCGAACGCGACCGGATCGATTTTCTCGCCGATCAACTGTTCGTTGAGGATATCCATCATCTCCAGGAAAGAAGTGCCTTCCGAGATGTCTTTCACCTGATAGGTCTCAAAGTGTCCTTTGCTTTTCGCGTCTCTTTGACGCCAAACTTTTAAAGTAAAATTCATATCACTTCTTTCTTAAAGATTAGTCTTTGTAGTTACGCGTTGCCACATGGGCGAATTCGAATTTGAGCGGCTCCTTGTGGAGTTCCGGCACTTTGTCTTCGCCTTTGTACTCCCAGGCCGATACGTACATGTAGTTGACGTCGTCGCGCTTGGTTTCACCTTCTTCGGTCTGCATCTCCTCACGGAAGTGACCGCCGCAGGATTCGTTGCGGTTCAGGGCGTCGCGGGCCATAAGTTCACCGATTTCAAGGAAGTCGGCCACACGGAGTGCTTTCTCCAGTTCTTGGTTGAAGACGCCCGTCTCACCGGCTACATAGACGTTGGACCAGAACTCTTTCTTCAGGTTCTGGATGAGTTCGATGGCTTTCTTCAGGCCGGCTTCGTTGCGGGCCATGCCCACATATTCCCACATGATGTGTCCGAGTTCCTTATGGAACGCGTCGACGGTCTTCTTGCCTTTGATGTTCATCAGGCGGTCGATCTTCTCCTGGACAGCTTTTTCGGCAGCTTCGAATTCCGGTGCGTTGGTATCCGTCTTCGGCTCTTTGAATTTGCTGGCGAGGTAGTCGCCAATGGTGTACGGCAGGATGAAGTAGCCGTCGGCCAGGCCCTGCATCAAAGCGGATGCGCCGAGGCGGTTACCGCCGTGATCGGAGAAGTTGGCTTCACCGATGGCATAGAGACCCGGGATGGTGGTCATCAGGTTGTAGTCCACCCAAAGGCCGCCCATTGTGTAGTGGATGGCCGGATAGATCATCATGGGTTCTTCGTGCGGGTCGACGTCGGTGATTTCCTTGTACATGTCGAAGAGGTTGCCATAGCGGGCATCCACCACTTCGCGGCCGAGGCGCTTGAAGGCGTCCTGGAAATCAAGGAACACAGCTTTACCGGTGTTGTTCACACCATAGCCGGCGTCGCAGCGCTCTTTGGCGGCACGGGAGGCCACGTCACGCGGGACGAGGTTGCCGAAGGCCGGATAGCGGCGTTCGAGATAGTAGTCACGGTCTTCTTCCGGAATCTGCGAACCTTTGATCTTGCCTTCCTGCAGTTTCTTGGCGTCTTCCAGTTTCTTGGGAACCCAGATGCGGCCGTCGTTGCGGAGCGATTCGGACATCAGGGTCAGTTTGGATTGCTGGTCGCCGTGGATCGGGATACAGGTCGGGTGGATCTGGGCGAAGCAGGGGTTGGCGAAGAATGCGCCGCGTTTGTAGCACTGCCAGGCTGCCGAACCGTTGGAGTTCATGGCGTTCGTGCTGAGGAAGTAGGTATTGCCATAACCGCCGGAAGCGAGCACCACGGCATGGGCGCCGAAGCGTTCGATCTTGCCGTTGGTCAGGTTGCGGGCGATAATGCCTTTGGCTTCCCCGTTGATCATCACGAGGTCGAGCATCTCGTGACGCGGATATGACTTGACTTTTCCGTTGGCCACGGCGCGGTTGAGGGCCGCATAGGCGCCGAGGAGCAACTGCTGGCCGGTCTGGCCGCGGGCATAGAAGGTACGGGATACCTGCGCACCGCCGAAAGAGCGGTTGTCGAGCAGTCCGCCGTAATCGCGGGCAAACGGAACGCCCTGGGCCACGCACTGGTCGATGATGTTGTTGCTCACTTCGGCCAGACGGTAGACGTTGGCTTCGCGGCTGCGGTAGTCGCCGCCCTTGATGGTGTCGTAGAACAGACGGTAGACGGAGTCGTTGTCGTTCTGGTAGTTCTTGGCAGCGTTGATACCGCCTTGTGCGGCGATGGAGTGTGCGCGGCGCGGCGAGTCGCTGATGCAGAATACCTTGACATTGTAGCCAAGTTCGCCCAGAGAAGCAGCGGCGGAGGCGCCACCGAGACCGGTACCGATCACGATGATCTCCATTTTGCGTTTATTGGCAGGACTCACGACTTTGATGTCGGCTTTGTGCTTCGACCATTTCAGCTCGAGCGGTCCTTCCGGAACCTTAGAAATCAATTCAGTCATATATGATCAGATATTTAAGTGTTTCAAAAACATACAAATGTCGGAAAAATCGAAGATATTTGCAATAATTTGTATCTTTACTCACAATTTTTTAGAAGGACCTGTCATGAAGAACTTGCAAACACTTCTTTTTCTGGCTTTGACAACCGTACTTCTTTCTTCTTGCGGCACAGCCTATCAGGAAAACCGGATGAGAAGAGCCGCCGAAAAGGAGGCTGAACACCTCGCCATCCTGCAGGCGCTCGCAGATGCCGATTTCATTCTGGATGTGACCCAGATCATCCCGCGGGGATTTCCGTCCAGGCATTCCCAGGGCGAGTATTCGCTGCGGTTGAAAGGCGATGTTGTCACGACCCGTCTTCCTTATATGGGCGTATCGTATGATGCTCCTTCCTACGGTGGAGCCGACGACGATATTTCCATTGTCTTTGAGAAAGAAAAGGTTCAGGTTTTGCGCGATTTTTCCAAAGCCTCCTCGAAAGGAGAATATCTTTTCCAATTCAAGGGCGGCAAGGGAAAACAGCCCTGGACCATCACCCTTTCCATCTTTGATTCGGGTTCAGCCACCATTACCTGTGCTGGAAGCGGTTCCCGTTTCATGACATTCTTTGCAAATCTGGTAATTCCCCCGGCCGATGAGAATCAATAAGCTCGTGATGCTGACAAGCGTTTTTCTGGCAACCTTCCTGCCCGCTTCGGCCGGATTTGATTTTGTGCCGAAGCCTGTTTCGGTGCAGTATGAAGAAAGCAAACGTTCTTTCATTCTGGACAAAGATGTGCAGATCGTCGGCGGCGATCCGTTCAACGTGCAGTATCTGTGCGAACATTTGGCCCGGGTGTTCGATCCCGCCGGCGACAGCTGGAATCCGTCCGCACCCGGGAGTATCGAATTCGTTCGCACCAAATCTTTTCCGGAAGAAGGATATTCCCTTGAAGTGGCAGGATCCCGCATCCTGATCACTTCCACGACCCGTGCCGGTGAATTCTACGCGATCCAGACTCTGCTGCAGATGCTTCCGCCTGAAGTGTACCGGAAGGTTTCCGGGCCCGACGCGATGCTCCTCCGGCAGTGGGAGATTCCTGCCGTCACGATTGTCGACCAGCCCCGCTTCCCGTGGCGTGGCAGCATGTTCGACGTGTCGCGCACTTTCTTCGACAAAGAATACATCCTGCGCCATCTCGACTGGCTGGCCTATCACAAGATCAACAAATTCCACTGGCATCTGACCGACGACAACGGCTGGCGCGTGGAGATCAAAAAATATCCGAAACTCACCGCAGTGGGTGCCTGGCGCGGTGACGGGGAAGCCCTGCAGCCCAGCTTCAATTCCGGCAGTGAGCGCTACGGCGGCTTCTATACCCAGGAAGATTTGAAGGAAATCGTGGCCTATGCCGCCGATCGCAACATTGAAATCATTCCCGAAGTGGACTTGCCCGGTCATTCCAAAGCCTTGGCCGTGTCATATCCCGAAGTGGTGTGCCGGCACGATGCTGACGTGACGAGTGTACAGGGCGAGGTGCACAATGTACTTTGCGTTGGTCGCGAGAAAAACTATGTGATGCTTGAGAACATCATCAAGGAACTCGCAGCCATCTTCCCATCAAGGTATTTCCATGTGGGTGTGGAAGAAGTGGCTACGGATTCGTGGAAACACTGCCCCGACTGCCAGAAACTGATGAAGCAGTTGGGCTATACGGACGAACGGCAGTTGTTGGGCTATTTCACGGAACGGCTCGAGAAAATCCTGGCCAAATATGGCAAAACCCTAGAAGGCTGGGAAGATATCGTTGCCGGAGAATCCCTTTCCCGCAACGACCTGGTACTGGTCTGGCATCGGCAGAATGTGCTGCAGAAGGCCCTTGACGCCGGTTTTTCGGTGGTGACGCAGAATTGTGACTATCTCTATTTCGACATGAAGCATACGCTTCCGGAACGGGGCCACAGTTGGGCTTCACTCATCGATATCGAGAAAGTATATTCCTTCGATCCGATGCAGGACCTCGACCTGAAGCCTGGACAGGAGCGGCAGGTGAAGGGCCTGCAGGGCGGTCTCTGGACAGAATTGCTCTATTATCCCGCGCATTTTTCCGAGTATCAGCTGTTCCCGCGCTTGTGTGCCCTTGCCGAGGTCGGCTGGACACCGCAGACGCAGCGGGAGTATGCCGATTTTGACGGACGACTGGCACGTACCCATTTCGAGCGGATGTGGAACATGGGCATCCGTTTCCGGATCCCGGCGCCGGAAGTGGATGCGCGGGGAAATGTTCGCTGCCCCTACCCCAACATGGTGGTGCGTTATACCTTCGACGGCAGCGAACCGTCGCTGAGTTCGCCGGTCGTAACCGGTCCCGTTGTGACCGATCATCCGGAGAACCTGCGCTTTGCGACCTTCTTTGGCGACGTGAAGAGCATGACGGTCGGTGTGCCGGATGCACAAAAGTATCTGAAACCCGCCGTCAAGGTGACGACGTCGCTGGATGCCCGCGAGAGCACGCCAGTATCGAATCTCGAACTGTACGAGCGCGATAAGTATATGCGGACATCCCGCGCCCTGCAAAAGGGCGACTATGTGCTCTATACCTTTGAAGAGCCCGTGCCGTGCAAGCGGATTACCGTCCAGACGGCCGATCCGAAAAACCAATTCTACGGTATTACCGACGGCCATGTAGAAGTGCTCTTCGAGGGTCGGTCCGACTGGGTCGCCGACAAGGCTTTCGATATGTATAACCGCGTGACTTTCACCCCCGAAGCACCGGTGAAAGCGGTAAAGATCGTGGTGGACGGTCCCGGCGAAGGGAAGCCCGTCTCCATTCAGCATTTGATCATCGAATAATTAGCAAGATGCCCGGTCAGGCCGGGCATGACGGAATATGGAATTCTTTACGATTGCGGCGGGTATATCCGTCCATGTCTGGGATACGAAAGATGAA
>JAFZAF010000093.1 GCA_017548335.1 Bacteroidales bacterium
CTACCACATCAGTCAGGAAGACATCGACACCTATGAGCGGGAAGTCATCCCCTACTGGAAGGGCAAGACCCAGCGCGAGCGCATCTTCAACCATGTATCCAAGGAGTGGGAAGAAGCCTATCACGCCGGCGTTTTCACGGAATTCATGGAGCAGCGCGCCGCAGGCCATACGGCCATGGACAGCAAGATGTACCATACGGGGCTGTTGGACCTGAAGCAGCGCATTGCCGAACGCATCGCGTCCCTCGACTACATCTACGACCCCGAAGCCACCGACAAACAGCAGGAACTAGAAGCGATGGCCATCTCCTGCGACGCCGCCATCCTGCTGGCCGAACGCCACGCCCTCCTCGCCGAAGAAATGGCCGCGATGGAAATGGATCCCGTGCGCAAGGACGAGCTCGAGAAGATCGCCTCCGTCTGCCACTGGGTGCCGGCGCACGCCCCGCGCGACCTGTGGGAAGCCATCCAGATGTACTGGTTCGTCCATCTGGGCACTGTGACCGAGCTCAATGGATGGGACAGCATGAATCCGGGACATATCGACCAGCACCTGTATCCCTTTTACCGGAAAGGACTGGAAGACGGTTCTCTCACCCGCGACGGGGCGAAAGAACTGTTGAGTTGCCTGTGGATCAAGTTCAACAACCAGCCTGCGCCGCCGAAAGTGGGCATCACCGCACGTGAATCGGGCACCTATAACGATTTCACCAACATCAACATCGGCGGCGTAGACCGCGAAGGCCACAGCGCTGTCAACGATCTCTCCTACCTCATCCTGGAAATCCAGGAGGAACTGCACGAACTGCAGCCGGGTCTCTCGGTCCACATTGCGGAGAATACACCGGACGCCTTCCTAGAAGAGAGTATCCGGGTCATCCGGGAAGGACACGGCTATCCGTCCGTGTTCAATCCCGACACTTACATCCAGGAACTGGTCTGTCAGGGCAAGACGCTGGAAGACGCCCGCGAAGGCGGCTGTTCCGGCTGCATCGAAGTCGGCGCCTTCGGCAAGGAAGCCTATCTCTTGACCGGCTACCTCAACACGCCGAAAATTCTGGAAATCACCCTGAACAACGGCGTCGACCCCGAGACGGGCAAGAAACTCGGCCTTGAAACCGGCGATCCGCGCGGTTTCCAGACATACCCGGAACTGTACGACGCCTGGCGCCGGCAGATGGAATACTTCGTGGGACTCAAGCTCTCGGTCAACAACTACATCGAACGGATGTTCTCGCTCTATGCGCCGGCCACTTTCCTGAGCCTGTTCATTGACGACTGCATCGAGAAGGGTCGCGACTACTATAGCGGCGGCGCCCGCTACAACACCACCTACATCCAATGTACGGGCCTGGGAACGATTACCGACTGCTTATCCACACTCAAGAAGCACGTTTTCGAAGAGAAGCGTTTCACGATGGACCAACTCCTCGATGCGGTGGCGCGGAATTTTGCGGGTGAAGAGAAAATGCGGCAGTACATCCGCAACCACACGCCCTTCTTCGGCAACGACGACCCGTATGCCGACGCCATCGCCGTGCAGGTCTACAACGACCTGGTCAAAGCCATTGAAGGACGGCCGAACACGCGGGGCGGCAAGACTTGCCTGAACATGCTCTCCACTACCTGCCACAACTATTTCGGCCAGATTTGCGGTGCCTCTGTCAACGGCCGTTTCGCCCATTTCGCTATCAGCGACGGCACTTCTCCAGCCCATGGCTCCGACACGCACGGGCCGACAGCCGTGGTCCGCTCGCTCGGTAAGCTTGACCAAACGAAAAGCGGCGGCACCTTGCTGAATGTCCGCTTCATCCCCGCATTGCTGAACACCGAAGCGGACATCCGAAAACTGGGATCCTTGATCCGGGAGTATTTCCATCTGGGCGGGCACCACATCCAGTTCAACATCGTCGATACGGAAACCCTGCGCGACGCGCAGGCCCATCCCGACGAATACCGCGATCTGCTCGTCCGCGTCGCCGGCTACTCCGACTATTTCAACGACATGACCTCCCAACTACAGGAAGAGATCATCGCCCGTACGGAGAACAGCGAACTGGGGTAATCTGAATCCAACATAAATGCGTATCTTTGTCCCATCATGTGGAAAAAACCTCACAACTGGCTGATTGCCGTTGCCGGCCTGCTGATCGTCGTGCTGCTGGGGCTGGATGTATGCCATGCCATCAATCCCGAAACGGGCGTACACTATTCCGTTCGTTTCCTGGACCGGCTCGTCTACATCTTGTTCATCGTCCTTTCGTTCATCATCTCCGATGTGACGCTGCTGTCTGCCAAGAAACCGTTCTACCAGGTCTTTCTGGCCATCACCCACGCTATTGTGCTGTTAGGCTTCCAAATCTGGATTCTCGTTGATTTCTATACCACGAAACTGCAGACCGGCTTGCGGATGTCGTCGGTCTATACACTCTCCATCGGGGCCATTTTCCCGTTGGTCTCCATCGTCCTGCTGGTGCTCGCCGTCCGCTTTGCGGCCGACGAAGGCACGGCCCAACGGATTGCCAACGCCTTCGCCCGCAGCCAAGGTGGCCAAAAGAAGAATCAGGCAGAATAAGGAGAATCCACGACGCGCCAGCGGACCCGCCAGCGGTTTCCGTCAAAATCGTGGCTGAGAATTTCAAAACGGCCGATCTCCGCCGTGTTCTGGACATGCGCACCGGCGCAGGCGCACGCATCGTAATCTCCCACCCGCACAATCCGCAGCATTTCCGAAGCGTTTTCCGGCAGTTTGCTCAGGTCAACGACCTGCGCGGCCTCTTCGTGCGTCAGATACGACACCGTCACCACGAGATTCCGGCCAATAACGTCATTGACAGTCCGGACAATCTCATCAATCTGTTCCGGTGTCGGAGCGGCTGTGAGCAGGTAGTCGCACTTGGATTTCTTCCGTTCGATGTGGGCATTGCGCGAACGCGGACATCCGAACATCCGCACCATCGTGGCATTCAGGATATGCTCGCAAGTATGCATCGGCGGGTATTCTTCCTTATTGTGGGCGTTGATGACAGGCTCTTCCATAACGACGTGGCTTAGTATTTTTGATTTGACAAGACAAATTTATCGAAAAATATGCGGACTTTCGGAAAAAATTCCCATCTTTGCAGTCCCAAACGGGACAAAGGGGCGTAGCTCAGCTGGTTTAGAGCGCTTCAGTCACATTGAAGAGGTCATCGGTTCGAATCCGATCGTCCCTACAAATAAACCTCCGACCTTCAGGTTGGAGGTTTATTTGTAAGATCGGACGAGAACCGAAGGTTCGAACCGACGCAGCGAGCGAGCGCAATCGAGCTTGCTCGAATTGCCGAGCCGCAAGGA
>JAFZAF010000094.1 GCA_017548335.1 Bacteroidales bacterium
CCGCGATCTCGATCGGGGTGTCGGAAGGAACTTCGAGGAGCTTGTGCAGCACGTCGGTCATCGTGCGGCCGAGGAAGGCGGACACGATTGCGGGCGGCGCCTCGTTGGCGCCCAGACGGTGGGCGTTGGTCGCGCTGGCGATGGAGGCCTTCAGCAGGGCGTTGTGCTTCTGCACGGCCGCGAGCACGTTGACGAAGAAGGTGACGAACTGCAGGTTGCCCTTGGCGTCCTTGCCCGGAGCGAGCAGCTGCGTGCCCTTGTCGGTGCCGAGCGACCAGTTGTTGTGCTTGCCGGAACCGTTGACGCCGTCGAAGGGCTTCTCGTGCAGGAGCACCACGAAGCCGTGCTTGCGGGCGATGCGGTTCATCAGGTTCATGATGATCTGGTTCTGGTCGTTGGCGAGGTTGGTCTCACCGTAGATCGGAGCGAGCTCGAACTGGTTCGGGGCCACTTCGTTGTGGCGGGTCTTCAGGGGAATTCCAAGACGGTGGCCGGCGATCTCGAGGTCACGCATGAAAGCGGCCACGCGCGGCGGGATGGAACCGAAGTAGTGGTCGTCCAGCTGCTGGTTCTTGGAGGAGTTGTGGCCGAACAGGGTGCGGCCGGTGATCATCAGGTCCGTGCGGGCGGCGTAGAGCGCCTCGTCCACGAGGAAGTACTCCTGCTCCCAGCCGAGGTAGGAATAGACCTTGCTCACGCCCGGGTCGAAGAGCTTGCAGATGGGCACGGCGGCGTCGCTGACGGCCTTGAGGGCCTTCTTGAGCGGGGTCTTGTAGTCAAGCGCCTCGCCGGTATAGGAAATGAAGACAGTCGGGATGCAAAGGGTGTCGTCCAGGATGAAGACCGGGGAGGTCGGATCCCAGGCCGTGTAACCACGGGCTTCGAAGGTGGCGCGGATGCCGCCGCTCGGGAAGGACGAGGCGTCCGGCTCCTGCTGGGCGAGCATCTTGCCGTCGAAGGTCTCGATGACACCGCCTTTGCCGTCATAGTCAATGAGGGAATCGTGCTTCTCGGCCGTACCTTCGGTCAGCGGCTGGAACCAGTGGGTGACGTGGGTCACGCCGTGTTCCATCGCCCATTCCTTCATACCGCGGGCGACGCCGTCGGCCGTCTTGCGGTCGAGGCTCTTGCCACCCTCGATACAGTCGAGCAGCGCCTGGAGGCTCTCGGCATCAAGATATTTGCACATCTTCTTGCGGTCGAAGACCAGTTCTCCGTAATAATCGGAGGTCTTCCCTGCCGGAACCTCGGCCGGAACTTCCTTCTTCTCAAAGGATTCCTTGACTAAATCAAATCTGTCCATAATTACACTATTTAAAAAACTAACTACTCACTTGTTATTTGCGACCCCTTCACAAGGAGAGAGGCTGATCCCTAAGGGACCAGCCTCTCTATTTCCAATTGATATTTTCTTCCAAAATGATGTGTCGCATACGCTGGTTTTTATACGCACAGAAGAAATCTCAGGACCTGCTGATTCTGAGACTGCTGCTGGTTATTATTATTGATGCGTACCACTACTAACGTGAACCAAAATTCAGTTGCAAGTTACGAAGAAATTTTGGAAATGCAAGAGTTTTTCAAAACTTTTTAAAAGTTTTTCAATAACCTATAATATAATAAAAAGACCCCTTGCAGGCCCTCCCTACATCGTTTCCTTCATCGCGGCGTAGAGGCTCGGGAAGCGGTCGGCGATGACGGCCGGACGGCCGGCGTCGAAGAAGCAGTGGGTGCTCTCCGCCGTGCAGACGACCTTGCCTTCGACCCGCATCGTATAGGCCAGGATGAGCTTCACCTCACTGAGCTGCTTGACCTTGATCTCCACTTCAATCACATCTTTGAACGTCGTGGTTTTCTTGTAGTTGCACGCGACGGAAACGACGGGAGAGACGATGCCCTCTGCCTCCATCCGGTCGAAGCCGTAGCCCAGTTGGTCCAGCCAGTCGATGCGGGCTTCTTCCATGATGCGGATATAGTTGGAATGATGGGTGATGCCCATCCGGTCGGTCTCATAATACTTGACCTCGTGACGATAAGTTTGCGTTGTCATTTCTTGGAGTTTTTCTTGATCGAGGATTCATATTCCCGCAGGGCCTGGATGGCCTTCGGGCAAAGGAGCAGCAGGACGATGACGTTGATCCAGGCCGTCAGGCCCACGCCGACGTCGCCCAGCTGCCAGATGACGTTCGCCTCGCGCAGGGCGCCGAAAACGACCATTCCCAGCAGCGTGATGCGGAAGATCCAGATGCAGGTGCGCTCGGCGCGGCGTTTGTCCGGCCGTCCGGCGAAGATCTGCATGATGCTGGACTCTCCGTAGAAATAGTAGGCCATCACGGTCGTGAACACGAAGAACACGAGCGCGATGCTCACGAACGTGCCGCCGAAGCCCGACAGGACGGAATCCACCGCGGACTGCGTGAAGCCGACGTAATTGTCGCCGAGCTGCGGGGCATTGGCCACGAGCAGCTCGCCGGACTTGGCGTCGAAGACATTGTAGCAGCCCGAGCAGAGGATCATCAGGGCCGTGGCGGTGCAGATCAGGAGCGTGTCCACATAGACCGAGAACGCCTGCGCCAGGCCCTGTTTGGCCGGGTGCGAGACGGCGGCGGAGGCGGACACGATGGCGCCGCCGCCCTGCCCCGCCTCATTGGAGAAGATGCCGCGCTTGACGCCCATCATAATGGTGGAGCCGAGGATGCCGCCGGCCAGCGGGTTGATGCCGAAGGCATTGGTCACGATGGCCTTGAACACGCCCGGAACGGCGTCGATATGCTGTGCGATGACGATCAGCGTGATGACGATGTAGCCCAGCGCCATGAACGGCGTCACGATCGACGCCACGCGGGCGATGCTCTTGATGCCGCCGATGATGACGAGGCCCAGGAGCACGGCGAGGCCGAGTCCGGAGACGAGCGGCGGGAGCTGGAAGGAATTGGCCAGCGCACCCGACATTCCGTTGGACTGCACCGTGGGCAGGAAAGTGCCGTAGCCCACGAGCACCAGGACGGAGAACAGGACGCCCAGCCAGCGCTGTCCGAGCCCTTTCTCGATGTAGCTGGCGGGGCCGCCGCGGAAGCCCGTGGCGTGCTGGAACTTATACTGCTGCGCGAGGGTCGATTCGACGAAGGCCGTCGAAGCGCCGAAGAAGGCGATGATCCACATCCAGAAGACGGCGCCCGGGCCGCCGAGGGCGATGGCCGTGGCCACGCCGACGATGTTGCCCGTGCCCACGCGGCCCGAAAGGGCCACGCAGAAGGCCTCGAACGAGGAAATGCCGTGTTTCTGGCCGTCCTGCGACTTCTCCGCGGGCGCGAAGAGCGAGCGGATCATCAGGCCGAAACGGCGCACCTGCACGAAACGCGTGCGGAAGGAGAAATAGAGCCCGGCACCCACCAGGAGCACGACCAGGACGGGGCTCCAGATGATGTCGTTGAGCAGCGAGACGATCCTTTCGAACATCGGCTAGTCCTCCAGGTTCCAGACGGTTTCGAGGTCGGAGGGCATCCGCCAGTCGCCGCGGGGCGAAAGGGAGACGGAACCGACCTTGGGGCCGTCGGGCAGGCAGGAGCGTTTGAACTGCTGGCGGAAGAAACGCTTCAGGAACGTCTCCAGCCACTTGCGGATGGTCGCGTCGTCATAGACGCCCGCGAATGCCTTGCGGGCGAAGAAATACAGCTTGTCGGGACCCGCTCCGGAGCGGAAGAAGTGGTAGAGGAAGAAGTCGTGCAGCTCGTACGGGCCGACGGTATCCTCCGTCTTCTGGGCGATCTGTCCGTCCTTGCCGGCGGGCAACAGCTCGGGGCTGATCGGGGTGTCCACGATGTCCAGCAGCGTCTTGTGGATGTCGCCGGTGGCGTCGAACTTGTTGTCGGCCGCCCAGCGCACCAGGGTGCGCACCAGCGTCTTGGGCACGCTGCCGTTGACGCCGTACATCGACATATGGTCGCCGTTGTAGGTGCACCAGCCGAGGGCGAGCTCGGAGAGGTCGCCCGTGCCGATGACGATGCCGCCTTCCTTGCCGGCGATGTCCATCAGCAGCTGCGTGCGCTCACGCGCCTGGCTGTTCTCGTAGGTGAGGTCGTGGACACTCTCGTCCTGGCCGATGTCGGCGAAATGCTGCCGAACGGCGGGGACGATGGAAATCTCGCGGGCCGTGACGCCGAGCTCGCGCATCAGGTCCACGGAGTTGTCGTGGGTGCGGTGCGTGGTGCCGAAGCCGGGCATCGTCACGCCGATGATGCCGTCGCGCGGGATGCCGAGCGTGTCGAAGGCCAGCGCGGTGACGAGCAGCGCGAGGGTGGAGTCCAGGCCGCCGGACACGCCGATGACGGCCTTGCGGCAGCGGATGTGCTCCATAATAGCCGAATACAGTTGCTTTGTTCTCTTTCTCTGCGGTATCAACAGCTTCTCTCAACATCTTGGTAAAACCAGGTCCTTGGAAGATGTTATCACCCAATACCAAGCATGCACAATCATTACCAATGAAATCGGCTCCTATTGTAAATGCTTGCGCCAAACCGTCGGGACTTGGTTGCTCTGCATATTCGAAATGCACTCCATAGTCGCTTCCATCACCAAGCAATCGCTTGAAACCAGGAAGGTCGAATGGGGTAGAGATAATCAGTATATCGCGTATCCCTGCCAGCATCAGCACGCTGATAGGGTAGTACACCATGGGTTTGTCATAGATGGGCATTAGCTGCTTACTGATTCCTTTAGTGATGGGGTAGAGACGGGTTCCTGAACCTCCAGCTAATACAATTCCTTTCATTTCACGAAAATCTTATAATTCTTGATACTTCCTGGTGCTCCTTGCTCAGCACGTGGAAGATATTCTATTCCTGTGATGGTTTGCTCACCTCCAAGGTCGATCACCAACAGATGTGGGAATCCTGCCCCCTTGATGGTCTTCCAATAGGTTGATTCCTGCAGGTCGAACACCTTGTCACCTGTATGGTTGCCGTTTTCGTCTTCACTATTGGCATACTTGGTAGTCCATGGTTCACGACTGATACGTTTTCCGTCTGCACCAAGTGCATAGATTTCTGCGATTGCTACAACATCATCACCACTCTGGGTGCTACTTGCCTCAATGCAAAGCAGACGACCTTTCTTCTGACTTGCGAACTTGATGGTTTGCCAACCATTTCCGCTCTTGAACTGTCCCTGTGCTGCAGGGGGGTCGCTATTGAGGTCTGGCTTATCACCAATGTTGTTATGCTTGTTCGACTTCTCTAACTGGAGCTTGTTCAGTTCTGGTTCAGCCTGTCCCCATACGACAGCCTCACGAGGTCCAACCACATCAAGGACGATGATCTCGTTCTTGCCTTTCTTGAGCCAACAGCCAGGTACATAGAGTGTCTGCTGAGGACCAATTGACCAGATACGACCCATAGCATGACCGTTCACATAGACCTGTCCCTTGCCCCATGTTTCGAAGTTGAGGAACGTGTCGCCTACCTTCTTCAGGTTGAAGTATCCGCGATAGTAGCCACGTACTCCCCATACATGGTTCTTGTTTGTTTTCGCAGAGAGTGCCTTCAATGCTGTCTCGTAGTCATCAGGAATAGTGGCGAGATTCCAACGTTTGGGCTTAATGGTCATTTCTGTATCTGGCGTTTTGGTGACCAAATCTGTTGAGATATCAGCTGTAATTGTCACATCACCCACGATTCCTTTGAAGTCCTTGATGGCTCGTCCGAAGTTGATTCTTCCCATACCCTCTACGAGGATGGTGAGTGCATCGCCTCTCTTGACGGGAGGTAGGGTGATTGATTTCTCATTCTTAACACGGTCAATCTTACCGATATATTTGCTGCCAATGAATACTTGAGCGAAGTCGTGGAAGTCGGCAGTGAGCTGGCTTTCTGTTGGGATTTCAGGCAGACTGGCTGCATAAATCATGGTTCCCCAACCCATGTCCATCTCCTCGAACGTCTTCAGTGCACCTACTTCTGTCTTATCAATACCTTCACTGATAGGAGCAAATTCCGTCAGCTCGAACTTCGGAACTGTGATGATAGGCATCGGAGCCTTGGGAACAGCAGGGAGTTTCTTGTCTGAGTACTTCTGCATCATCTTGCGCAGTTCGTCAAACTTCGGTGTAGCGAGACCATACTCGTTGATAGGGGCATCGTAGTCATAAGAGGTGACATCAGGCGCGAAGCCTGGAGAGTTAGCACCTGCCCAATGACCGAATGACGTTCCTCCGTGGGTCATATAGAGTGAGAATGAGATACCTTTCGAGAGCATTTCGTCCATACCATCCACCATATCCTTTGCTGGGCGCGTCTCGTGGCGCGCTCCCCACTTGTCGAACCAACCGCTCCAAAACTCAGAGCACATCTTTGGCGCTTCTGGACGCAGTTCGCCAAGACGGCGGAATTGGTCGTTGATGTTTGCACCCGTACCGAAGTTCATGGTCCATACGAGGTCATCAAGGCCGTTCTGTTCGAAGTTGCTTGACCAATCACATTGGAAGAGTGCCATTTGATTTCCATAGATAGAACGCAGGCAGTCGCGGATTTCAGATACGTATGGCTTGTCTGTTCCGTATGAACCATATTCGTTCTCTACCTGAATCATGATGATAGGACCTCCGTTCTGGATGGTGAGGGGTTTGAGTTGCTCGCCCACCTTCTCCTCGAATATCTTCACACGCTCCATGAAGTAAGGGTCACGTTCACGGAGTTTTATGTCTTTCTTCTTCAGCAACCACCAAGGTAGACCACCCATCTCCCATTCGGCACAGACATATGGTCCCGGGCGTACGATGAC
>JAFZAF010000095.1 GCA_017548335.1 Bacteroidales bacterium
ATGCCCGGTCGCGGAAAGCGGCCGGGCATTGCATTTTCGTGAAACGGATTACTGGATGGTAATCGTTTCAGCCGTCGGATCGTAGATCACGGCAAAGCCGGTCTTGTCACCCAGGTTGATGTTCGGGCCGCCGGGTTCTGCCGTAAACGGAGTACCCGCCTCAGCAAACGTACCGCCGCGGTTGTTGTCCCAGGCGCTGCCCTGACGGATCTTCCATTCACCGGTGATTTGCTGGTTGTAGGCACACCACTTGGCGCCGTCGAACAGCATGAAGATGTCAGAACTGCCACCCCAGCCGTTGAACGCACCCACGAGGCCCCAGAAGGCCGTTGTCAGCATCAGGGTTTGGTGCTCGGGATCATAGACGACCATATAGGTACCGTCGGCAGGAACCTTGATGTTGCTGCCGCCGTCGACTCCGGCGAATGCTTCTCCGACAGCCACCAGTTCACCGCCCCGGTTGAGATCCCAGCTGGCATTCCAGCGAATCTTGATCTCGTCGTTCGTGGTGAGCGCCACGGGGACGCTGTACCACTTGGCGTCAGAGCCGAGGTTCATCGGCATGTCGCCGTTCCAGCCGTTGATGGTACCGACCACGCCCCAGCCAAGGGTGCCGATCGTCTCGTTGTTGGCGTTATAAATCACCTTGAAGGTACCGGTGATGCCGATGTTGTCACCGCCCGGAACGGCAGCCACAAACTGACCCAGGGCCGTCGGGGTCGCGCCGCCGCGGTTGACGTCCCAACCGTGATCGAAGCGGACCTTCCAGCCGCCTTCAGCGATTTCAATCATGCCGCTCATCCAAATGCCGGGAGCGATTTCCTCCATATCCACGTCGGAACTCCAGCCGGTGAAATCACCGATCACACTCCAAACCTTCTTCGCGTTGGTCACCGTGATCGTTTCATTGGCAGGGTCGTAGGTTACAACATACGTTCCTGCCTCCACATTGATGTTGGCACCGCCGGCTTCCGCTGCGAACGGCGTACCGAGCGCTTCCATCGTACCGCCGCGGTTGTCATCCCAGCCGTGGTTCTTGCGGATCTTGAATTCACCGGAAATCGCCGTTTCAGGGCTCACCCAGACACCGTCGGTCAGGACCATGTCCACATCGCCGCTCCAATCGTTGAAGCCGCCGATCAGGCTCCAGACCGTTCCGTCGGAGACCATCAGCATCGGTTCGGCACCGCTCAGGTCGAGCGTCAGCAGCCAGTAGCCCGGAGCTAGCTTGATGTTGTCGCCGCCCGGAACCGCTGCGAACGGCTCGCCGAGCGTCACGAAGGTGCCGCCGTAGTTCTGGTCCCAGCCGCCATCTTTGCGCCACTTGAACTCGGTATCGGCCTCCACGTTGACGCGGACCGTCCAGACACCGTTGTTTTCCGTAGCGGTGATGTCGTCACTCCAGTTGCCGTTCAGGCCGATGATGTTCCAGCCGCGGACAGCCTTTTCGACCACGATGGTCTCGGCAGCCGGGTCGTACGTCACGATGTAGTTGCCGCCTTCCACGTTGATGTTGGCACCGCCGGCTTCCGCTGCGAACGGCGTACCGAGCGCTTCCATCGTACCGCCGCGGTTGTCGTCCCAGCCGTGGTTGTGACGGAGCTTGAATTCACCCGAAATCGCGGTGAACGGGCTCACCCACTTGCCGTCGGTCAGGACCATGTCGATGTCGTGCTCCCAGTCGCCGTTGACGCCGATGAGGCTCCAGACATCACCGTTGGAAATGGTGATGGTGAGGGCCTCGGTGTCGAGAACGACTTTCCAGAAGCCGGCCGCGATCGGAATGTTGGGGCCGCCGGCCGCCGCTGCGAACGGTTCGCCCAGCGTGATCGTGGCACCTTCTTCCATACCGTAGTTCTCATCCCAGCCGCCGTCTTTGCGCCACTTGAATTCGGTGTCGCCTTCGGCCGTGATGTAGGCCGTCCAGACATTGCCGTCCTGCGCGGCGAGGATGTCGTTGCTCCAGTCGCCGTTCAGGCCGATGATGTTCCAGCCCGTGATCGGCTCCGGTTCCGGTTCGGGTTCGTCGCCACCGATGATGCCGGAAACCTTGGCACCCGTCGTCTCGGAGACCTTGGCCACACCGGCGCCCGGATTGACGAAGAGGTCGAAAGTACCATCTGCACCGACCTTGATGTTCGGGCCGTCCTGCGTGACGGCGAATTCGCTGTCAAGGCCGCCGTAATCGCCGCCCATGTTCACGGTCCAGGAGGCATCCTGGCGGAACTTGAACTCGTCGGCAGCAGCCAGGTTGACGCCCAGCGCCACGTGCCATGTGCCGTCGGTGATCATCGCGATGTCGCCGTCCCAGCTGATGCCGTGTTTCGACAGCGAGCCGATGACCGACCAGTTGCTCGTTTCGGTATAGTCGGGATACGGGTCGAAGGCCTCGCTGATCCAGGCGGTTCCGTTATCCGGATTGACGAACAGGTCGTAATAGCCGTCGGCGCCGACCTTGATGTTCGGACCGTCCTGCGAGACGCTGAACACATTGTCGAGGGAACCGAAGTCACCGCCCATGTTCTCGCTCCAGGACTGGTCCTTGCGGAATTTGAATTCGTCGCCGGCGAAGAGCTGCACATGTGCGGCCACATGATTGCCGGCACCGTCGGTCCACATCTGGAGGTCTTTGTCCCAGTTGATTTCATAGGCCGACAGGGAACCGATTACCGACCAGTCGCTGTCTTCCGTATAATCGATATACGGGCTGCCCTTCGGGATGACGATCTCAAACCCGTTGACAGAAACCTTGTCCTTGGAATCGACATGGCCGTTGCGGCCGTTATCCTGCGCCGGATTCTGCATCGTGGCGCGGACGATGGCTTCGAAAGAGACCGACTGGCCTTCCTGGTAGCCCATCGACAGGAACAGGTTGCTCAGGGCCGAGACGCTGACGGTAAGCACATTATCTTTGTTGGCCGCCGCGATGACCTTGTTGACGGACTTGCCGTCAATCGAAGTGAGGACGACCATATGGTTGACCGCCATCTTATCGTTGAACCCTGCGTTGAACTTGCCGGGGGTGTAGTTGATCGTGAGGGCCTTGGCACCCATCTCATAAGAGCCGATGACCGGTGCGGTGGCCTTGGAGGAATCGAACGTAGCGAAGTTCTCTTCGGGGAAGCAGGCCGTAGCCATGAGGGCGATCACGCCTGCAAACAGAATGGATAAAACTTTTTTCATCACTGTATCCTCCTATCAATAACCCTGGTTCTGGGTAAGTTTGTTGTTGGCAAGCCGGTCGGAATCCGGGATCGGGAAGAGGGCACGGAAACTCTCGACATCCTTGCCGCCCTGGACACCGCCCTTCCACTGCCAGTTGTAACCGGAAGTGAATTTGCCGAAGCGGATCAGGTCGTTGCGCCGCCAGCACTCCTGGTAGAGTTCGCGGCCGCGTTCGTCGAGGACGTCGTCCAGCGTGTAAGAAGACACGGCCGGCAGGCCGGCGCGCATGCGTACATCGTTGAACGCACCCAGTCCGTCGATGGAAACGCCGCGGGCCTGGCACTCAGCCGCCATCAGCAACACGTCGGCGTAACGCATCATCGGGAAGTCGGTATCGACGAAACCGAGCTCCTGGCCCGGATTGCCGTCGCTCTTGATGTTGCGGAACTTCATGAACGCATAGCCGTTGGTGAACTCGCCGATGTCGTCGATGCTCTTCTGCTGCGTCGCCGTATAGAAGAGGTTGCGGGCGTCTGCCGAGCTGAACTTGTCGTAGAATTCAGGCGTGGTGCGGAGACCGCCCCAGCCGGAGGAGATGCCCAGCGCGGCCGGGTCCATCTCACCGCCCGTAGAAGCGAAGATCAGGTAGTTGGTCGCACCGTAGCTGGTCGTGTTGACACCGTCCTGCTCCACGGCGAAGATGATCTCGTCGGTGCAGCGGTTGTTGTCGGCCAGGAAAAGCTCCTGATACGGCGAGAAGTCGCCGGCAGAAGTCGTGTGCAGGGAATAACCGCAGCTCTTCAGTTTGGTGAGCACCTGGGCGCACTTGTCGTACATCGCAGTGCCTGTGTAGACCTGGGCGTTGAGGTACAGCTTAGCCAGCAGGAACATGGCCACTCCCTTGTCGGCGCGGGCATACCCGTTGCCGCGGGGAGCGGCGAGCGCGCTGTTGTCGATCAGGTCGTTCAGTTCCTTCTCAAGCCAGTCGAAGAGGTCGGCCCGGCTGATTTGGTCGGGGAAGGCACCCACCACGGACGTTTCGTCGGCGAACGGCACGTTGCCGAAGTTGTCAATGGCGTGGTAGTAAGCCAGGGCGCGGAGTACGCGGGCCTCGGCGATGTACTCTTCCTTTGCGGAGAAGTTCACTTCGGAAGCCTTCGCTTCACGGATGAACTCGTTGGCGGCAGACACCTGCATGAAGATGCGGGAGTAGAACGCATAGATGAAGGTATCGTCCGTCGTCCAGTTCATATAGTGGAAGTTTTTGATGGTCTGGTCGTTCCAGCCGCAGACCGACTCGTCGGTGGTCAGTTCGCTGTGGTGATACAGGCCGCGGATGTACTGCGAGGCACCGCCGTCAAGACCGGAAATGGAAGCACTGCCGTTGGCTCCGTAATAACCGGAGGTGGCGAAACCCGTATAGACACCGGCCAGGAAAGAGGTGAAAGACGCTTCGTCCACAAGGGCCTTGTCGGCCGTGTTGGCGTTGGGGTCGATCGGCGTGACGTTGAGGTCACCGATGCAGGAAGTCAGCGCTGCAGAAATGGCAAGGATGCTGAAAATATATTGAATCTTTTTCATATCTCACGCTGTTTTAGAAGTTGAACTTGAGACCGAGCACGAAGGTCCGCGGACGAGGATAGAGCGTACCGTCGATACCGCCGTACACCTCCGGGTCCATTCCCTGGTACTTCGTCAGGGTGCAGATATTCTGGACCGTGCCGAAGATGTTGAGGGAAGCGTAGTTGTCGCCGCCCATCTTGAAGAGTTTCGGGA
The DNA here is from genome assembly GCA_017548335.1 of Bacteroidales bacterium. Taxonomy (GTDB): domain Bacteria; phylum Bacteroidota; class Bacteroidia; order Bacteroidales; family UBA932; genus Cacconaster. The sequence goes on from JAFZAF010000095.1 coordinate 4,942, forward strand.
AGGTGTAGCCGAGGGTGAAGTTGTCGAGCTTCAGGAACGAAGCGTTGGTGATGTAGTAATCCGACGTGTACTGGGCCTGGGAGAAATACGAGTTCCAGGCCGAGGCCAGGCGGTTGCTCACGAAGCTGTTGGTCCAAAGGTCGGCCAGCATCTCGGTGTCGGAAGCCACGTTGTTGTAGACCCAGTTGCCGAGGGAGGCGTGGCCGGAGAGGGCCGCCGTCCAGTTCTTCCACGAGAAGTTGGTGTTGAAACCGAAGGTGAAGTCGGCGTCGGGCTTGTGGTAGAAGTACTTGTCGTCCGCGTTGATCACGCCGTCGTTGTTGCGGTCCACGTACACGCCGCTGATCGGACGGCCGAGTTCGTCGTAAACCTGCTGGTACACGTAGAAGGCGCGCATCGGATGACCGACCTGGTGCATCTGCACGTTGTTGCCGGTACCACCGGAAACGCCGCCGGTCTCGACGCCGGTCGCATTGTCTTCGGAAGCGGTCAGACGGGTGATTTCATTGTAGTTGTACGCCACGTTGAAACCGGCCGTCCAGCTCATGTCCTTCTTCTCGATCAGGATGCCGTTGAGGCCGAGCTCGACACCGAGGTTCGTCATGTCGCCGATGTTCGTGTTGAGGTAGTTGGTCAGGTTCGACAGGGCCGGCACCGGAATATAGTTCAGGATGTCGCGGGTGTCACGCTTGTAGAGGTCGAGGTTGGCCGTCAGGCGGTCGTTCCACATGCCGAAGTCCAGACCGACGTTGTAGGTCGTAGTGGTTTCCCAACGGAGGTCGGCGCTGTAGCCCAATGCGGAGATCGGGGTGATGAGCCGGTCGTTGAAGAAGTAGTACGATCCCAGCTGGTTGGTAAGGAACTGGGCGAAGGTGTCGTAGTAGCCGCCCACTTCCTGCTGTCCGGTTTCACCCCAGGAGAGACGCAGCTTCAAGGTGCTGAGCGCGCCGTCGGTGGGCATGAAATCTTCTTTCATCACGTTCCAGCCCAAAGCCACGGAGGGGAAGAAGCCCCACTTGTGGTTCTGGAAGCGGGAGGTACCGTCGGCACGCATCGTAGCGGTGATCAGGTACTTGTCGGCGAAGGTGTAATTGGCACGGCCGAAGAACGAGATGAGGTAGAGCTCGCCCTTGCCGATGGATTCGCCGAGCTTGGCCTTGTCGCTGATACGGAAGGTATTGCTGTTGCTCTCGCTGTAGAAGTGCTGCCAGGAATAACCGGCCATCAGGTCGATGTTGTGTCTGCCGAAGGTCTCGTTGTAGTCGCCGTAGAATTCCAAGGTGGTGTTGCGACGGGCATAGTCATAATCGGTGTGGCTGCCGCCGCCCGACTGGTTGGTATTGTGGTACGAGGCCTCGGATCCCTTGGCCAGTTCGGTGACGCCCACACTCTTCGCCCAGTCGAGACCGAGGTTCAGGTTGAAGCGGAGCGCTTCGAAACCGTGCACCTTGTAGTCGAACTGCGCGTTGCCGATGAAACGGTAGGCGTTGGCCGTGTCGTCTTTCGCATCGAGGAGGGCGACCGGGTTCATCGTAGCCATGGTGTTGATGTTGCCGCTCTGGTCAAACCAGGTGGTGTAGCCGTTCAGGTTGTAGCCGCCCACGGAGTTCTTGACCGGTTTGGTCGGGTCGTAATGGTTGGCCGCGCCGATGGCGCTCTGGTTCGCATACTGGTTGAAGGCGTAGGTCCCCTTGCCGTTGAGATTGACGGTCAGATGGTTCTCGAGGAACGACGGGGAGAGGTTGAGCGATGCGGTGGCACGGTCCATCTGCGAACCCTTGAGGGTACCGACTTGCTGGGTGTAACCGCCGGAAACACGATACGGCAGGAAGGTGCCGATCTTGCCCGTGACGCTCACGTTGCCGTCGTAGGTCGGAGCCATCTGGTAGATCTCGCGCTGCCAGTCGGTGTCGTAGAGCACCTGCTTGCCGCCCTCGTAGATACCGAGGTTGGCTTCGGCGGCAGAGTTCTCGCCGTAGAACGAGCGGATCATGTTGATGATGCCCTCTTTGTCGAGCAAATCGTTGTACTTGGCGATCGTGTTGACCGAACCCGTGAAGTCCAGGGCCACATGCGGAATGCTGCCGGCCGTCTTGGAGCCTTTCTTGGTCGTGATGACAATGACGCCGTTGGAAGCGCGGGAACCGTAGATAGCGGTTGCCGAAGCATCCTTCAGGACGGTGAAGCTCTCGATGTCCTCAGGATTGATGGACGAGAGCGGGTCGCTCATACCGCTGATGCCGTCGTTCGACACCGGCAGGCCGTCGATGACGATGAGCGGGTCGTTGGAAGCGTTGATGGAGGAGCCGCCGCGGATACGGATCGTCGCACCGGAACCCGGCATACCGGAACCGGCCGTAACGACGACGCCGGCGCTCTTGCCACGGAGCAGGTCGGCAGGCGTCGTGATGACACCTTTGTTGATCTCGTCGGCCCGGACCGTTGAGACGGAACCGGTGAGGTCGCTCTTCTTGACCGTACCGTAACCGATGACGACCACCTCGTCGAGGAATTCGTGGTCGTCCTCCATGACGATGTGGCCAGCCTGGCCGGCCTCAACCGTCACGGTCTTCAGGCCCAGGAAGCTGATCTCGAGAAGCGTGCTGGCGGAAGGGACCGTGAGTGTCCACTGTCCGTCCAGATCCGTCTGCACGCCGTTGCTGGTACCCACTTGGATCACAGCAGCCCCGATCACCGGACCGAACTTGTCCTCCACCACGCCTTTGGCCGTATATTGCGCAAAGGCGGTGGCCGAGGTCAGGGCCAGGATCGAGAGCAGAGTAAGAATCTTCTTCATAGAAACTGCTTTAATTACACGTGTTATAAAAGTTTTATTGGTTAATGATTGCCTATTTTGCTTTCGCTTCGCGGATGGCCAGGACACTGAGGGCGCCGCACAGCAGCAGGATGCCCGCCACCACGAGCATGCCGGCCTGCGAACCGCCGATAGCCTTGAGTACCAGGCCGCCGAAGGCCGCCGCCACAATCTGCGGCAGGCAGATGGTGCAGTTGAACAGGCCGAGGTATTCACCCATGTGCGAACTGCCCTTGAGCGCATTGGTCAGGATCGAGAACGGCAGGGCGAGCATCGCGGCCCAGGCGAAGCCGATCAGGAAATACGAGACAAAGAGCAGGTATTTGTCGTGAATGAAGAACACGGAGATAAAACCGATGGCGCCGATTACCAGGGAAGTGATGTAGGCGGCCCGGTTACTCTTAAATTTCGGAATGAAGAGCGCCCAGCAGAGCGAGCCCACGGCCTGGATGGCGAAGACTACGCCCACCCAGTTGCCGGCTGCCTGATAGCCTTCCGACACGACGTCGGTGGTGCCCCAGACATTCTTGGCAATGGCGCCGTTGGTATAGGTCCACATAAAGAGGAACGCCGCCCAGCAGAAGAACTGCACGAGGCCCACCGTCCAGAACGCCTTCGGAGCCTGGGCCAGCAGTTTGATGAAGCTTTCCTTCTTCCCTTCCTGCTGCTTCTGCAGGTCGAAGCCGTGGAATTCGGCATATTCCTGCGGATTCATTTCCTTCACTTTCATAAAGGTATAGAGGACGCAGAGGATGAGGATGGCGGCGCCGCAATAGAAGCTCCAGATCACCGAGTCGGGAATCACGCCCTTGGGGGCCGTGTTGGCGATGCCGATCCAGGTGAAGAAGATCGGGAACAGGTAGCCGAAGAGCGAGCCGGCGTTGCACAGGAAGCTCTGGATGGAGTAGGCCTGCGTCTTCTGCTTCTCGTTGACCATGTCACCCACCATCATCTTGAAGGGCTGCATCGCCACGTTGATGGAGGTGTCGAGGAAAATGAGGGAGAAGAGGCCGAACCACATCGCCCCGTTGAGCCCGAGGAAGAGTTTCTGGGTGAAATTGAGACTGCCCGCATTCGGCAGGAAAGCCATGACCAGCACGGCTACGATGGCGCCCACCAGCAGATAAGGCTTGCGACGGCCCATGCGGCACCAGGTCCGGTCGGACCAGCGGCCGATGAGCGGCTGGACGATCATGCCCATCAGCGGCGGGAGAATCCAGAAGAAGCTGAGCTGGTGCGGGTCGGCACCCAGCGTGGCGAAAATGCGGCTGATGTTGGCACTCTGCAGTGCATAGGCGATCTGCACGCCGAAGAACCCGAAACTCAGGTTGAACATCTGCCAGAAAGAAAGAGTTCTTTTCTCCATAATTACGATTTTGGCTTTTATGCCAAAATAATCCTTCAAAAATAAGCATTTTTTACAATAGTTGATACTTTATGCCCCATTTTGCGTTTTTTTCCATACCTTTATCGTATGAAAAAGACCCTCCTCCTCACAGCGGCCATCGCGATCCTCTCTCTGTCAGCGGCAGGCCAGACCACGAAAAACATTCCCGAGCGCCATCCCGTCCTCTCACAGGACGCCATCCTCGCCAACATCGAAACTGTCATCAGCCAAGTCATGCAGGACTGGAAGATCCCCGGCATGGGCGTTTCGCTCTATAAGGACGGGCAAGTCATCCTGTCGAAAGGCTATGGCGTCAAGAACCTCGAGACCGGTGTTCCCGTGGACGCGCATACGCTCTTCCAGATCGGCTCCGTCTCCAAGTCCTTCACCGCGGCCGTCCTGGCCCAACTCGCCGACGAAGGGCTGATCAGCTGGGACGATCCCGTGAAAAAGCATCTCCCCGACTTCGAGATGTACGACCCCTGGGTCTCGGAGCATCTGCAGATCCAGGACTTGACCTCGCACCGGACGGGCCTGCGCGACGACATCGGCACCTATCTGGGGAACCTGGGCTACACCCGCGATGACATCTATCACATGTTGAAGCTCATGCCGCCCGCATACCTTTATCGCGGCGACTATCAATACAATAACATTACCTTCATCCCCGCCGCCAAGATCATCGAGAAAGTGACCGGCAAAAGCTGGGAGGACAATGTCCGCGAGCGCATCTTCGAGCCGCTCGGCATGACGGAATCCACCCTCAACGGCGAAGGCTTCGGGGCCGCGCTGGCCGACGGCACAGCCGCCCTCCCCTACGCCTTCGAGCGCAAGGGCCGAGAAATGGACGTCTGGCCGATGATCGGCGACGAGCAGTCGCTCTGGTGGCTCACCGTCGTCGGTCCGGCCGGCAGCATCTGCTGCACCCCGACCGACCTCATCAAATGGGCGGTCTTCCACCTCAAGGGCGACGGCAAGGCCGGTGAAACGCAGCTCATCTCGGAAAAACAGATGAACTTCCTCCACCGCGGCGTGACCATTACCTCGCAGAACGCCGACAAGACCAATCTCTACGGCCACTGCTGGTTCATCGAGCAGACCCGCAAGGGCCGCCTGTACTTCCATACCGGCACCACCTGGGGCATGACCACGATGTGTGCCTTCATCCCCGAGATGGACTTCGCCATGACCATCCAGGTCAACAGCGAGGCTCCTTCCGAAGCGCGGCACGCCATCCTGCGCCGCGCCGTGGACCTTTTCCTCGGCTATGAAGACTACGACTACAACGCCGAGTACATCGCAGCCTGGTACAAGCGGGCGGACGAGCGCGCCACGGCCGACGAAAAGGCGGCCGCCGAGCGGGTCGAGAAGCCCGCGCCGGCCTGGTCGCGCATCCAAGGGCACTACACCGGGCAGCACGACATCCTGGGCGACATCGACATTTTCATCGAGGGCGGCAAGCTCATGATCCAGCTCCACAACGAGAAAGCGTGGAAACGTGAGCTCAAGCACGTAAACGACAACGTCTTCAACTTCCGGGCAGACGGCTGGGGCTTCGACGTGACCTTCCATTTCGACAATCCCGACGAATGGGGATCGCTTACCAAAGGCCTCTCCATCACGGTCGGCTCCGGCGAAGATTTTGCAAATTGGGACAGAAAATTATAATTTTGGGGCTGTTATGAAACGACATATCCTGCTGGCACTTGTGCTGCTCGGAGCAGCGGCCTGCCTTTTCGCGAAAACGCCTGTGATCGGCATCTCCGCCTATAGCGAAGACGGACGTTGCCAGGTCAACATGACTTACGTCAATTCCGTCCGGTTGGCCGGCGGTGTTCCGCTTGTGATTCCCGTCACAAGCGACGACGCCCAGATCGCCGCCGTCCTGGATGTCATCGACGGCCTGGTGATGACCGGCGGCGAAGACTTCGACCCGCTGAAGTGGTTCGGCGAGGAGCCGGTCCGCGGCCTCGGCGAAGTCGTGCCCTCCCGCGACGATTTCGATGTGAAGCTGGTGCGCGCAGCCGTGGCCAAGGGCATTCCCGTGCTGGGCATCTGCCGGGGAGAGCAGCTGCTGGCCGTCGCTTTCGGCGGCTCCCTCTGGCAGGACATCCCGTCGCAGATTCCGTCCAGCTACGTCAAACACCGCCAGGGGCCGACCAGCGGCGCCTATGGCACACATTCCATTGAGATCACGAAAGGCTCCCTGCTGGAAAAAGCGCTCGGCAAGACCCACGCCGTGGTCAACTCGTTCCATCACCAGGCCATCAAGGACGTCCCGCAAGGGCTCAAGGTCGTCGCCACCTCGGCCGACGGCATCATAGAGGCCGTCGAACGCGCCGGAAAACTTCGCGGATACGACGACCGCGGAGCCATGATCCTCGGTGTCCAGTTCCATCCCGAAGTAATCACCAATGCCGGTAACCCCGAGTTTCTTCCCATCTTCCGGAAACTGGTGGAAGAGGCCGGTAAATAAGTTGTAAACATGACATTCCGTTTTTTTAGCAAGGCCTTGGCTTGTGCGCTGTTGGCCGTCGTAGGCACGGCCTGCGTAGACCACGCCTATGACCTGGACAACGTAGACCGCAACGCCAAGTTCGGCGACGACATCACCCTGCCCTTCGGCAGCACCGATAAGATCACCATCGGCGACCTGATCGACGAACAGATCAAAGGAGAGGCCGAGGACATGATCATCAAGAATTCCAACGGCACTTATTCCATTTCCTACGGATCCGATCCCTATGACCTCTCTTTTGCCGTTCCCCAGGACATCGACCGTTCGCTGGGCCTGAGTCAATATAAGGGAAAAACCCTCTCCATGGATTTCTCCCTGCTCAGCAAGCCCTCCAGTGTACAGTTCGACGAGAACGGCGTCGCCGACTTGAGCAAGAAGATCTCGACAACCCGGAAGACACAGACCCTCGCTTATCGCTTACCCCTTACCATCAAAAAGTTACCCAAGCAACTGAATGGCCTTCGGTCGGTGCTCCTCTCCAAAGACTCCCAGGTGATCGTCTCCTTCTCGGTGCCCAACTGCCTGCTGACCGACGGCACCGTGACGCCCGACCTCAACTTCGACCTGCATGAGTTGTTCGAAATCGAAGGCTGCCCCGACGGCATTGTGAACTTCAGCGATGTGGTGCTCAACAAGAGCAACGGCTTCAAGGGATCCAAAACCCTCCATCTGACGAAGATCGTGGTTGATCCCGACAAATTCGACCCGGTTGCGCGCACGCTGGATATCAACGCGCGCATCAGCCTCAGCGGCACCCTCCGGATCGACAATCCCAAGACCACCCGCGAGCAATACAAAAAAGCGCCCAATGCCAACAGCCTGACCGTCACGCTCAAACTGGTCAATGTCATGTGTCAGGGAATCGAAGCCAAATTCATCTACGAGGTGGACAGCGTCCGGACCCGGCTCAAACTGACCAAGGTCGCCCGTAAATTCGGAGGCGACGACACGCCCGTCCTCTTCACCGCGCCCGAGTTGCTGCTCAGCTACAACGGGAATTTCAGCGTTCCGGCCCGCGCCGTAGCCACTTTCGTCGCCCAGAGAGACAGTGTCACGACCAACGTGATCAAAAACGTACCTTTCGATCTGCCCGTCGCCACAGGATCGGGCAAGGTCAGCCGGAAATACCGCTTCTGCACTTCCGGCAAAAGTTCCGGAGGCGCCGTCGGCGTCAAAGCCGACATCCCAAAGCTTTTCAAGCCCTTCCCGGATGTCATTTACGTCTATCTGGACATTTCCACGGACAAAGACAAATTCGGAACCCTGGATCTCGACAAACAATATGATCTCCAGCTGGACCTGAAAATCTCCAGCCCGCTGGCCTACGGCCCGGGCCTCAAACTCGAGACAACCCAGACCGTAGCGCTGCCGAAAACGATCGGCCAGTTGCTCACGAACAACAGCCTGAAACTGATCGGTGACATCACCAACGCCACGCCGATGAACCTGGACTTGGATTTCGCCTTGACCGACGAAGCCGGCACCGCCATCTGCCCGACAGACACCCAGAATATCGCAGCCGGCGGCACAACCAATGTCGAACTCTCCTTCAGTCCCGTGGGAAGCGCTACAGCCGGAAAGCTCTCAAAAGCCACCCTTCATCTGCAGGCCACGCCACAGGCCGGCAAGGCCATCAACGCCAACGATTATCTCCAGGCCAATCTGCTATTCCAGATTCCCGATGGATTCCATTTCTCATTCTAAGCTGAAACGACCATGAAAAAACAGATTCTCGCAGCGGCGCTTGTACTGCTCATCTTTGCCCCGGTCGTTTCCGCCCAATCGTTGCGCGGCAGCTACTTCTTCGAGACCTCACTGCAACGCAGCAAGCTCAATGCAGCTTTTGCACCGCAGAATAACTTCTATGTTTCCATTCCGTTGCTCGGAAGCATCAGCAACGACGCCTGCAGCAACATCGGCTTGGGGAACTTCCTCTTCCCGAACGGAAATACGCCCTATACTTTCATGCACGAAAACGTGCCCGCCGAGACCTTCCTGGGCAAATTGCCCGAAACGGATCCTTATCTCCGGACCCGGACGGAACTCGATTTGCTGGGCGGCGGCTTCCGGGTCGGTCAATATGGCTTCGCGACCGTCGCGGTGTCGACGGCCGTGGAATCGGAGACGATTCTTCCGAACGAATTCCTCCGCTTTGCCAAGACGGCTGAGAGCGGTTCCTATCCGGGACCGAAAGTGAAAGCCAACTCCTACGGCATCCTCTCTTTGGGATACAGCCACGACCTGAGCGTGCTTGTGGAAGGGCTGCGCATCGGCGGCCGGGTCAAACTGCTCGGCGGCCTCTATGCCGGCGACCTGGATTTCTGCCAGATGACTGTCCATCTGCCGGGAGACGACACGGCTGAAGAACCTAACGGCCATGTCGTCCTCATGAGAACAGACAATTTGACCGTCAGCACCGATGGCAGCTGTTATCTGGCCGGCCTGAAATGGGCGGACAAGAAAATCCGCCCGGTTGAAGGAAAGGGATTCAACGGGTTCGGCGTCGCCGTGGATTTCGGAATCGAATACCGGCTCCAGCTTGACGGCTTCATCAATGGCGTCATCTTTTCGGCTTCCGTGAACAACCTGGGCACGATGCGTTACAACAGGAACGTGTCTTTGCTCCTGACGGGAGCTACGGCTTCCTACACGGGATTCACCGGCATCAATGCCGACTACGACTTCAAGACCAACTTCAATCAGGTCGTCGATGACTTCAGCCGGCTGGCCAACGTCAGCAGCAATCCGACGGAGAGCTACAGACCGTTCCTCACGCCGAGTTACTATGCCGGCCTCGAGGTTCCGTTCTTCCAAGAAATGTTCAGCGCCGGCGTGCTCTACTACAAGGCGATGGGCTTCGACAACCTGATGGTTTCGGCCAACGTTACACCGATGCCTTGGCTCAACATCGGACTCAACGGCTCCTTCCTCGGAGCAGCGAACACCTACGGGTTTTACGCTGAATTCATCCCGAAGAAATGGGTCGGCGTCTTCTGCGGCATGGACATCGCGTCCCTCAAGACCAACCGGAACCACATCCCGATCGACAACTGCACCCGCAGCGCCTGCCTGGGCATCAACTTCGTCTGGTAACCGCCTGCTTTGTTCGACCTACCCCATTATTGGAAGAGTTTGCGGCAGAGAGCGGCGATGTCGGAGACGGGGGTGACGGTGATGCCGCCGTCGGAGGTTTTCTTGCGTTTGGCAAACGAAGACTCCTTGTTGAAGGAAGATATGTAGATCTGCTCGAAGCCGAGTTTTTCGGCTTCGGCGATGCGGCGTTCGACCTGGCTGACGGGACGGATTTCCCCGCTGAGGCCGACTTCGGCGGCGAAACAGACTTTCGGCGAGATGTAGAGGTCGAAGTTCGAGGAAAGAATCGAGGCGACGATGGCCAGGTCGCAGGCGGGATCGGAGACCCGCAGGCCGCCGGCGATGTTCAGGAACACATCCTTGGCGGCCAGCTTGAAGCCGGCGCGTTTTTCCAGCACGGCCAGCAGCATGTTGAGCCGGCGGCCGTCGAAGCCGGTGGCCGACCGCTGGGGCGTGCCATAAGCCGCCGTGCTGACCAGCGCCTGTATTTCGATGAGGAACGGCCGCGTGCCATCCATCATGGCCGCGATGGCGATGCCGGAAAGGTCGTCCTGGTGCATCGGGATGAGGATTTCCGACGGGTTGCGCACTTCGCGCAGGCCCGTTCCGGTCATTTCGAAAACCGCCAGTTCGTCGGTGGAGCCGAAACGGTTCTTGATGCTGCGCAGAATGCGATATGAGCCCTTGGTGTCACCTTCGAACTGCAGCACCACATCGACGATGTGCTCGAGGATTTTCGGCCCGGCGAGCGTTCCGTCTTTGGTAATATGGCCGATGAGGATGACCGGCACGCCCGTCTCCTTGGCATAGCGCAGCAGCGCCGAGGCGCACTCGCGTACCTGCGACACGCTGCCGGCCGACGAGTCGAGCGTTTCGCTGTAAATGGTCTGGATGGAATCGACGATCAGCAGGGCGGGCTTGATCTCCCGCGCCTGCGCCAGGATATTTTCCAGCAGTGTTTCACTCAGGATGTAGCAATCGTCGTCCCGTCCGCCGAGCCGTTCGGCGCGGAGCTTGATCTGCTTGGGGCTCTCCTCTCCGGAGACATAAAGTGTCCGAAGATCCTTGCAGCAGAGCGGAATTTGCAGCGAGAGCGTCGATTTTCCGATGCCGGGCTCGCCGCCGATGAGAATCATCGACCCGGCGACCATCCCGCCGCCCAACACGCGGTCGAGTTCTTCGATGCCGATGGAAAAACGATTGTCGCTCGACAGATCGATTTCCCGGAGACGCTGCGGTCGCGCATCCGACGCATCAATGTACGCACGAGACCGGCTCCCCGCCGACCCGCCACCCGAAGCCCCTTTCGGCGCCTTCGGCTCCTCCACCATCGTATTCCACTCCCCGCACGCGGGGCACCGCCCCATCCACTTCGCACTCTCGTTTCCACACGACGTGCAATACCACACACTTTTGATCTTCGTTGCCATACGACAAACTTACGAAAAAAATATTAACTTTGAAAGATAATTGAGAGCAGGCCTGCCCGAGAGACCGTAGCTTGTGATGCCCCTTCACATCCGCTACGGCTATCCGCACAAGCCTCCCCGCAAAAACTCCGTGAAGGGGCATCACAAGCTACGTGAAAAGATGCCCGGTCGGAGCCGGGCATGACGAAAGCGAAAAAGAATTTGATTATATTAAATCAATATCATATGGAAACCATCACCATCAAAACTATCGGGCCGTGGCTGTTGCACGGCGAACAGGTGTTGCTGACCGGCAGTTGCCCTGCCTTGGGCGGCTGGGACCCTGCCAAGGCACTGCCTATGACGAACACTCAGGGCATCCTCTGGCACATCGACCTCGACAAGTCCAAACTGCCCGACAACTTCGAATACAAATTCATCCTCCGTAAACCCGACGGCAGCATCACCTGGGAGACCTGCTTCAACCGCACCAACCCGGCCGCCGTCACCGAAACCACCTTCCCCGACCAGCATCCCCGCTTCGCCGGCACCGCCATCCCCGTCTTTTCCCTGCGGAGCCGCCATTCCGCCGGCATTGGCGATTTCGCCGACATCAAGTTGATGGCAGACTGGGGCGCCGCCACGGGGCAGGCCGTGCTGCAGCTGCTGCCCGTCAACGATACCACCTCCACCAAGACCTGGACCGATTCCTATCCCTACGGCGGCATCACCATCATGGCCTTGCATCCCATCTACCTGAACCTGAAAGATATCGGGCCGCTCCGCAACAAGGAGGCCCAGGCCGCTTTCGAGGCCGAAGCCGCCGAACTCAACGCCCTGCCGCTGCTGGATTACGAACGCGTGTTCGAGCTGAAAGAGCATTATGCCCGCGCCATCTTCGCCCAAAAGGGAACCCGGACCATGAGCAGCAAGGCTTTCAAGGCCTTTTTCGACGCCAACCGCGACTGGCTGATGCCATACGCCGCCTTCTGCGTCCTGCGCGACCGTTACGATACGGCCGACTTCTCGAAATGGAAACGGCTCAAGAAATACAGCGCCGGCGGCGTAGCCCGGCTCTACAACGAGGCGAAGGCCGAGATGGACTACTACATCTTCGTCCAGTATCACCTTGACCGGCAGCTGCGCGAAGCACACGACTATGCCCGCTCGAAGGGCGTGGCGCTCAAGGGCGACATCCCCATCGGCATCACGCCGCACAGCGTGGAAGCCTGGGCCGAGCCCGAGTATTTCAACATGGGCGAGCAGGCCGGCGCCCCGCCGGACGCTTTCGCGGCCGACGGCCAGAACTGGGGCTTCCCGACCTACAACTGGGACCGGATGGCCCAGGACGGCTACGCCTGGTGGAAGCGGCGCTTCCGCAAGATGGCCGAATATTTCGACGCCTACCGCATCGACCACGTGCTGGGCTTCTTCCGTATCTGGGAGATTCCCGTTCCGTTCAAGTCGGGCCTGATGGGGCACTTCAGCCCCGCACTCCCTTATTCGCCCGACGACATTCGCTGGAGAGGTTTCCCGTTCGACGAAAACCGCCACGCCCGTCCGTATGCCGGTGACGATCCGCGGGAAGTGCTCTTCTTGGAAGATCCGGTCCACAAGGGCCTTTGGCACCCGCGCATCAGCGCCCAGTACACCCGCAGCTACAACGACCTGCAGCAGTGGGAGAAAGATGCCTACAACCGCATCTACGACGAATTCTTCTACACCCGCAACACGGAATTCTGGCGCGAGCAGGCCATGCGCAAACTGCCCGAGCTGATCGGGGCCACCAACATGCTCACCTGCGCCGAAGACCTCGGCATGATTCCGGCCTGCGTGCCGCAGGTCCTTTCCGATCTGCACATCCTGTCGCTGGAAGTCCAGCGGATGCCGAAAGATCCGAAACAGATGCTCGGTAATCCGTCGGAATACCCGTATATGAGCGTCTGCACCACAGGATCACACGATACAAGCACCCTGCGCGGCTGGTGGGGTGAAAACCACAACGGTGAAGACTGTCCGATCGATACCTGCCAATGGATCATCGCCGAACACCTGTATTCCCCTGCGATGCTGACCATCCTGCCGCTGCAGGACTGGTTCTCGCTGGAGCCTTCGCTCCGCGTGGCCGACACGGCCAGCGAACGGATCAACATCCCGGCCAATCCCAAACACTACTGGCGCTGGCGGATGCAGTTGACGCTGGAAGAAATGACCGGCAACCGGGCCTTCAACGAAAAAGTAGCTGCGCTGATCGCGCAGAGCGGCCGGAAAGCGTAAAGACAGGCATATGGCTGAGACGAAGAAGAAAGGGCTCGCCCTGCACTGGCAGATCCTCATCGGCATCGGCCTGGGCATCGTGGCAGGCATCGTACTATGCAAGATCACCCCGTACGAAAACTGGTACAAGTACATCAAGTGGGCGGGCGACATCTTCCTGCGTGGCCTGCGGATGATTGTCATTCCGCTGGTCTTCACTTCGATTGCGCTGGGCGTCGCCGGAATGGGCAACTCCGCCGCCCTTGGGCGGATTGCCGGGAAAACGCTGCTCTATTACATCGCCACGACCATCCTGGCCGCCACGATCGGCCTGACCCTGGTCAACCTGGTCAAACCGGGCGTGGGCGCCAGCCTCAATCTGGCGGAGGAGGTCACCTCGGTCGGGGCGGGGAATGTGTCGTTCATCGACCAGATTGTCGCCATCGTGCCGTCGAACATCTTCGAATCGATGGCCAAGGGTGACCTGCTGCCCATCATCTTCTTCGCCATTCTCTTCGGTTTCTTCATGAACAAGGTGGAAATCCGGCATGTCGGGACCCTCACCAACCTGTTCACGGCCATCTACGAAGTAATCATGAAGATTACCTTCTTCATCATCCGGCTGGCTCCTTTCGGCGTGTTCGCCATCGTCACCAACGTGGTGGGCAAACAGGCAAACGACCCGCAGGCCCTGTTGGGCATGGCCGGCTCGCTCGGCGTCTTCGTGCTGGTGGTTTGGGGAGGCCTGCTGATCCAGGGCGGCGTGGTCTTGCCGCTGCTCGTCCGCTTGCTTGGCAAGCAGAACCCGTGGCGGCACATCTCCAAGATGTCCACAGCTTTGCTGACAGCCTTCTCCACCTGCTCGTCGGGCGCTGCCCTGCCGATCAATATCCGTGATTCGCAGGAGAAATGCGGCGTTTCCAACAAGATTGCCAGCTTCGTCCTGCCGTTGGGCAGCACCATTAACATGAATGGAACGGCGTTGTATGAATGTGTGACGGCCATCTTCATCGCCCAGGCCTACGGCATCGACCTGTCGCTGGTCCAGCAGATCATGATCGTCTTCACGGCCCTGCTGGCTGCCATCGGCACTGCCGGCATCCCGATGGCCGGCATGGTGATGCTCACCATCGTCCTGACTGCCGTCGGCCTGCCGCTCGAAGGAATCGGCCTCGTCCTCGCCGTCGAGCAACTCTGCGACATGCCCCGCACCTGCATCAACACCTACGGCGACTCCTGCGGCGCCGTCATCATCGCCCATTCCGAAGGAGAGGAACTGACCATCTGACACCGCCTAAGAAGTGCTGGCCGACAGCCGTGTTTGCTGGGGAAGCCC
>JAFZAF010000096.1 GCA_017548335.1 Bacteroidales bacterium
CGGCGTGGGCCTGGCCTCGGCCATCTGCCCGATGTACATCGCGGAAGTGGCGCCGGCCAACCAGCGCGGCAAGCTTGTGTCTTGGAACCAGTTCGCCATCATCTTCGGCCAGCTGGTCGTCTATTTCGTCAATTTCCTCATTATCCAGTCGCACAAGAACGACCCGCAGATCGTGGAGTGGACCAATACCATCGGCTGGCGCAACATGTTCGTCTCCGAGGCGTTTCCGGCCGGCTTGTTCGCGCTGCTCATCCTGCTGGTGCCTGAGTCGCCCCGCCATCTGGTAATGCGCGGTCTCGACAAAGACGCCTTCCGGATTCTTTCCCGCATCAATGGGGAAGAGAAGGCGCAGGCGATCCTGCAGGAGATCAAGGAGACGGTTGTCGAGAAGCGCGAGAAACTATTCGCCTACGGATTCATCGTCATCTTCATCGGCTGCATGCTGTCGGTGTTCCAGCAAGTCATCGGCATCAACGCGGTGCTCTATTTCGCGCCGCGTATCTTCGAGTCGATGGGCGTCTCGAACAATATGCTGTTCACGGTGATCATGGGCATCATCAACATCAGTTTCACGCTCCTGGCCGTGTTCACCGTCGAGAAGCTGGGCCGCAAGCCGCTGCTGATTTCCGGTTCCATCGGCATGGCGGTCGGCGCACTGGGCGTCGCCCTGTCGAACGTGGTTTCCCTGCCTGCCTGGGTGCCGGTTATCAGCATCATGGTCTACAGCGCCTGCTTCATGTTCAGCTGGGGACCGATCTGCTGGGTGTATATCTCCGAGATTTTTCCGAACACCATCCGCAGCCAGGCTACGGCCTGGGCCGTGGCGTTCCAGTGGATCTTCAACTTCATCGTATCCAGCACGTTCGTGCCGATGTACAACATGAAACTCGGCACGATGGGCGACAGCTTCGGCCACTTCTTCGCGTATGCGCTCTATGGCCTGATCTGTATCGTTGCTGCCATCTTTGTCTGGCGGCTGGTGCCTGAGACCAAGGGCAAGACGCTGGAAGAGATGACCGCTCTGTGGCGTTCCCGTATGAAAAAGAAAAACTAGTTTCTATCCGTCTATGATCCGTATAAAAACGTATTTTCCGCTTGCCTTCATCGCAGTTTCGGCCCTCTTGATGACCGCCTGCGGTGGCAGTAAGGCCACTTCTCCGGCCATCGCCTCTGACCGCGACGTCGAGGCCAAAGTGGAGAAAGTCCTGAAGGGAATGACCCTGAAGGAAAAGGCTGGTCAATTGGTCCAGCTTTCCATCATGACCGTGGAGGATGACACCCACGAAGCGATCGACCCGGCCAAACTCGAAAAGATCATCGGCGAATACAAGGTCGGTTCCATCCTCAACGTGATGCACGATGCCGCCCATACCCGGGAACAGACCGCGGCCATGGTGCGGCAGATCCAGGAGAAGTCGATGGAACTCCTCGGCATTCCCTGTATCTATGGCCTGGATATGATCCACGGAGCCTCTTATCTGATTGAAGGATCGCTCTATCCGCAGGAGATCAACCTGGGTGCGACCTTCAACCGTGAGTATGCCCGCATGATGGGCGAGGCCATGGCTTATGAGACGCGGGCCGCGCAGGTGCCCTGGGTGTTCTCTCCTGTGATGGACCTGGGCCGCGATCCGCGCTGGCCGCGCCTCTGGGAGAGCTGGGGCGAAGATCCGTATCTCCAGGCGGAGATGGCCCGCATCGAGACCGTTGCCATTCAAGGCGAAGATCCCAATCACATCGACCTCGACCACGCGGCGGTCAGCCTCAAGCACTACATGGGCTATGGCGTGCCGCATACCGGCAAGGACCGGACTCCGGCCTATATCGCGTTGAACGATCTGCGCGAGAAATATTTCCGTCCGTTCAAGGAGTGCGTCGAGGCCGGCGCCCTTACCATCATGGTGAATTCGGCCTCCATCAACGGCGTCCCGACGCATGCAAACCGGGAACTGCTGACAGGCTGGCTCAAAGAGGAGCTCGGCTGGGACGGCATGCTGGTTACCGACTGGGCGGACATCGACAACTTGTTCAATCGCGACCATGTGGCGGCCGACAAACGCGAGGCTGTGGCGCTGGGCATCAATGCCGGCATCGACATGATCATGGACCCGTATGATCCCGAGTGCGTGAACGTCATTGTGGACCTTGCAGAAAAAGGCGACATACCGATGTCGCGTATCGACGATGCCGTCCGCCGTGTGTTGCGCGTCAAGGCTCGGCTCGGGCTCTTCGATAACCCTGTCTGGGACAAAGAGTATCCCGATTTCGCATGCGAGCGTTTCGCGAAGGAATCCTATGCAGCGGCCGTTGAATCGGAGGTGCTGCTGAAGAATGAAGGCGGTCTCCTGCCGCTGAAGGGCACCGAGCGCATTCTGGTCTGTGGCCCGAATGCCAATACGCTCCGGGCGCTGAACGGCGGCTGGTCCTATCGTTGGCAGGGTTCCGCCGATGAATTCGTACCGCAGTACAATACCATCCTGGAGGCCATCCAGCAGCGCTTCCCCCGCGTGACTTATGTCCCGGGCGTGGAGTACAACGAAATGCCGTATATGTGGCAGATGGATATGGCCACGGGCATCGCGAAAGCCGCGGCAGCCGCCCGTGCCGCCGACGTGGTCATCTGCTGCGTAGGGGAGAACTCCTACTGCGAGACGCCCGGCAACATGGACGACCTGAACCTGTCGGCTAACCAGAAAGACTTGGTCAAGGCGCTGGCCGCCACCGGCAAGCCCATTGTCCTCGTGCTGAATGAAGGCCGTCCCCGGATCATCGGCGACATCGAGCCGCTGGCCAAGGCCGTTGTGGACGTGATGCTCCCGTCGAACTACGGCGGCGACGCGCTGGCGGCGCTGCTGGCCGGCGACGAGAACTTCTCCGGCAAACTGCCGTTTACGTATTCGAAGCACATCAACGCGCTCCACACCTACGATTACAAGGTATCCGAGCACCGCGAAGTGATGGAAGGCTCCTACAACTATGACGCCGTGATGGACGTCCAGTGGCCTTTCGGCCACGGCCTGAGCTACACGACCTTCGCCTACAGCGAACTGACATGCGTCATTTCGGGCTCCGACCAGCCCGTCATGCCCGGCTCCGACCGGGCATCTTTCAAGGCCGGTGACGTCCTGAAAGTCTCCGTTAAAGTGACCAATACCGGCGACCGTGCCGGAAAGGAAGCCGTGCTGCTCTACAGTTCCGACCTCGTGGCCTCGCTGATTCCCGACGTGAAACGCCTCCGCGGCTTCGAGAAAATCGAGCTGCAGCCGGGCGAGTCGAAGGTCGTGACCTTCGACCTGCCGGCCCATGAACTGGCCTTCGTCGGCAGTGACGGCAAATGGCGCCTCGAAGCCGGCGACTTCCGCCTCGCCTGCGGCGGCCAAGGCGTGATGGTCAAGTGCTCAGAGACGAAAGTCTGGGATACACCGAATATTTGATGATTCATGCTCCGCTGAGCAGCGCATACGTCATTCCCGGCTTGACCGGGAATCTGAACATACATGAACGAGATAACTGACAGATTCTTTAACGAGACGGTCGATGAGCTCGAAAACGGGATTCTTCGTTTTTGGCTGGGCTTGCGGGATCCGCGCGGTGGGTTCTACGGCGAAGTTCTCTCTTCCGGCGAGATCCGGCCGGATGCTCCGCGCGGCGTGATCCTGAACGCCCGGATTATCTGGGCTTTTGCAGCCGCTTATCAGATGATGCCCAAGACGGCGTATCTGGAAGCAGCCGTCGCGGCAGGGGAGTGGTTCCTCAAGTACTTCGTCGATGCCGAAAACGGCGGCGTCTATTGGAGTGTTTCTGCAACCGGTGAACCGTTGGATGACAAGAAGCAACTCTACTCCCAGGGCTTCGCCATCTACGGACTCAGCGAACTCTACAAAGTGACCCGCGACCCGAAGGTGCTGGCATCAGCGGCCGCACTCTTCCAGATGGTCGAGACGCATTTTGCCGATGCGGAGCATGGCGGTTACATCGAAGCGCTTGCGCGCGACTTCTCGCCGCTGGAGGACATGTCGCTGTCGGCGCACGACATCAATGCCGACAAGACGATGAACTCCCATTTGCATCTGCTGGAAGCCTATGCCAATCTCTATCGGATCTGGCCCGACGATGCGCTCCGGGATGCGTTGGAACGGCTGCTCGATATCGTCTGTACCCGTGTCATGGGACCGGACGGCCACTTGCAGTTGTATTTCCGGCGGGACTGGTCGGTCCTGCCGGGCGGCATCTCCTACGGCCACGATATCGAGACCTCCTGGCTGCTGCTCGAGTGCGCTTTTGCCACGCGTAACTTCGACCTGGTTTCCAAAGTGCGGCCGTATGCTCTTGCCATGGGCAAGGCCGGCAACGAAGGCTTGCTGCCCGACGGCTCAATGCGCTACGAGCAACTTCTTGACGGCTCGTTCGACGATTCCCGCCAATGGTGGGTGCAAGCCGAAACAGTCGTGGGCAACCTGTGGCTCTGGAAATATCACGGCGACGCCGAAGCCGCTGGCCGCGCCTTGGCCTGCTGGGCCTACATCCGTAATCACCTGGTGGACCTCGACGGTGGTGAATGGTATTGGTCCATTCTCCCCGACGGCACCCCCGACCGCTCCCAGCCCAAAGCCGGCTTCTGGAAGTGCCCTTATCACAATACCCGTATGTGTCTGGAAATATTGAAATTGTTTAATTGATATGGCAAAACTATCTGAAAAAATCGGTTACGCGTTGGGCGACGCCGCTGCGGGCGGCATCACTTGGAAGGTCATGTCCATCGCATTTCCCTTGTTCTTCACTAACATCTTCGGCTTGACCGTGGCCGATACGGCCGCGCTGATGCTGGTGGCGCGCCTGTTCGATGTCATCACCGACCCGATGATGGGCGCCATCGCCGACCGGAC
>JAFZAF010000097.1 GCA_017548335.1 Bacteroidales bacterium
ACGATGTCCGACGCCTACGACGTGACTATCATCGACGGCAAGCCGGAGCCCATTGCGCCCGGTATCCGGGAAGTTGGCCCTGGTGGCCGGATGACCCGCTATGAGATGCCCCAGTATTTCCCGCTCGACTTCGACCGCCCGATTATCACCATCGCCAATTTCGGCGAGGAGATGGGCCGTCGCATTGGCACGAAGAACGACTGGTACTGCCTCTGCCTCGAGGACAAGGCGCACCACTGGAATGCCGAGCACCCGATTTTCAAGGGCCCCGTCAAGGTGGTCATTAATTCCACGATGGAACCCACGCCGGCTCCGGCACTGGAATACGCCAAGATGATGGGCGAGACCCTGCCCGAGCAGACCGAAATGTTCCAGATGCAGTCGATGAACTACGAGCAGAACCGCGAGTATCGCATCGGTATGGTTTCGCGTCCGGGCGGCTATCTCGATTCTCCTGAAACGGAAGTCATCACCAGCGGCAAATGCGCCAAGAGCATCGATGCAGTGGCCATCGGCCGTCACGCCAACTGGCTGACCTGGGGTTTCTCCGCTTCGCCGGCCTATATGACCGACGCGGCGAAGGCGATGTTCGTCAACGCCATCGTCTATATGAAGCAGTTCGCAGGCCAGCATCCCATCGCCCACAAGTTCAACGACGGCGTGGCCACCCGCGACCACATCGCCTCCAACAAGAACTCCGTGACCCGCGAGTACTGGCAGGACTATGTGAATATGATCGAGGAGTCGAACAAGCAAATCGAGGCTTTCAAGAAGGAACTGCAGGCGAAACTCGACCGCGGCGAGGAGATCGATCCGAACCAGGCCATCTATCTCCAGTTCCCGCGTCAGCAGACCCCCCGCTACCGCGATTTTCTGAAACAGCAGGCTCGTGACCTCTACCCGGTCTTCGGCGAAGATACGGAGGAGTACATCCGTTACTACGATAAGAACTTCGGTTACTTCTACTGCCCTGACGGCGAGTATTATCTCCGTCTGGACGAGGAAGCCCGCTACCTTGGCATTCCCAACAACGACATCCGCATCCTCGACAAGAGCATCTCCATCCTGGAGAAGGGTGGGGAAGACCTGGAAGAAGCCAAGACTGTCCTGAAACGCTACACGCTTTGCCGCTTCGAGAAACCGGAAGAGTGGCGCAACTGGTTCGAGACCTATAAGGACAAGCTCTTCTTCACCGAAGGCGGCGGCTACCTGTGGCTCGTCAATACTTTCGAGAACGTGCCGGGCAACGATTACCGTGTGCGGCTGGCCGAGAAGGAAGAGGCGTATATGCTTCAGAAGCAGCAGGGCGGTAAGCCCGGTGCTCCCGCCGAACTGACTGACGACCGCAACCCTGTCTATCTGCAGGCAGAGGCCAGGCCGACTACTGGCGGCAAGGACATCGTGGTCTTCCAGAAGATCCATCAAGGTTACCATACCTACGCTGTGGTTCCCGCCGATGAGGTTTTCGTGGTCACTACCGTCGAGATCACCCTTCCGGAAGGTTGGGTGAAAGAAGGCCCGCTCTACACCCCTGAAGCCGGCTTGCTCGATGCCTCCGGCACGACCGTCTATCGCGGCACCGGCGAGTTCCGTCAGGCCATCAAGGGTGAAGGCGCCGGCGAGGCGACCGTCAAGGTCACCTACCAGTGCTGCAACAACAACACCTGCCTCGTGCCTGAAACCAAAGAATTTAAAGTGAAACTGTAGAATGAAAAGAATACTCTCCCTACTGCTCGTCGTTGCGGCGCTCTGCGCCTGCACGAAAGAGCCTGGCTACGTCATCAAGGGCCAGGCCGGTGCCCTGGACGGCAAAGCTGTCCTGACCTATACGACGCCGGAAGGTGAAGCCGTGAACGACACGGTCGTCCTGGACAAGGGACGTTTCACGTTCAAAGGCGTTGTCTCTGATGTCGTGCGTGGCGCCATCTCCCTTCTTCCTGCCGGGAGCGATCCGCTGCATTACTCGATGTATGTCGAGAACTGCCCGATTACCCTCGACGTCAACCCTGAAAAGGTGATTGACTATGCCCAGTACGGCGGCAAGGTCCTGTCGGATGTCAAGGTGACCGGCGGCCCGAATAATGCCTTTGCCCAGGCAATGGAAGCGGCGCAGAAAGCGCCGGCCCAGATGCCCGAGTTCAAGGAACTCACGGAAGCTTTGGCTGAAGTACAGGCAATGGGGTATGCCGATATGGCTGCCTATCAGCAGAAGAATGCGGAAATCCAGATTAAGTTTGCCGATCAGATGCCGGCCTATTACGAAGTGATTCAGAAGGCCATCAACGAATGTATCGCAAACAGTCCGGATGTGGAAGCCGCTGCCGGTATGTTCGACATATATTCCCGCGACCTCTCGCTCGAGGAGTTTGAAGCGGGTTTCAACCGTTTTTCCGAAAAAGTGCGGAACAGTTTCCTGGCCAAGGGCGCGCGGGAAGAGATAGCCGCCCGTAAGGCGACGATGCCGGGCGCCGTCGCTCCCGACTTTACGCTCAACGACCCGGAAGGCAATCCCGTAACCCTCTCGTCGCTCCGCGGCCAGTACGTGATCGTGGACTTCTGGGCCTCCTGGTGCAAGCCTTGCCGTGCCGGTATGCCGGCGATGAAGGAACTCTACGCCAAGTATCACGACAAGGGCCTGGAAATCATCGGCGTCTCCGACGACAACAACCACGATGCCTGGAAGAAGGCCATCGAGCAGGACCAGACTCCCTGGATCCACGTGGTCGACGAGTTCCCCGAAGAGAATAAGCCCGCCCGCGTGATCTCCAGTTACGGCGTCCACTACATCCCGTCGTACTTCCTCCTCGATAAAGAGGGCAAGATCATCGGCAAGATGGAGCACGAAGAACTCGAAACGAAACTTGCAGAATTGCTTGACTAA
Source organism: Bacteroidales bacterium (assembly GCA_017548335.1). Taxonomy (GTDB): domain Bacteria; phylum Bacteroidota; class Bacteroidia; order Bacteroidales; family UBA932; genus Cacconaster. The sequence continues at coordinate 2,882 of JAFZAF010000097.1, forward strand.
ATGATGAAACGTTTATTTGCAATGGGCGGCCTGCTGGCCGCCCTGTTGCTTGCTTCCTGCAGCAACCAATGTTATACCATCGACGGTATCGTTGAAGATACTGCCCTGGAGGGTGCTACCGTCTACAAGATCGGCCGCCACGATACCAATGCGGCTATTACCGAGGGGGCGGTAAGACAAGAGGATTATACTGACTCGACGCTTGTCATCGACGGAAAGTTCCATTTCGAAGGCAAGATAGATTCACCCGACTATTTCACGATTTCCATTCCAAGCGGAGATATGGTGAAAGGTCCGTTTCTGAATGCGGTCGTCGTTGTAGAACCGGGAAGCAGTATTACCGTGGAGGCCAAGGCAGACCGCAAGTCGATCGTAACGGGTTCTCCCCTAAACGACGTCGTTCAGCACTATACTGAAAAGCGCGCTGCGTTGTATGATCAGATCTATGCGACCTACGACCGCTATCAAAGCGGTCTTCTCACACCGGAAGAGGAGTCTGAAATCAAAGAGAAGATAGGGCGGCTTGGGGAAGAGATTTCGAATATGGATTATAACTTCGTAAAGGAAAACATCAACAATCCGGGCGCTTGGTCGAAATTGTACAACGCCGGTGTTTCGGCCATCACGCTTGAGAAGCAGAAGGAACTCATCGCCGGTGCTACGGGGAAAACGAAGGAGATTGCTGACTACAAGTCGATTGTCGAACGCATCGAAAAACTGGAAATAACGGCTGTAGGACAGCCCTTCACCGACCTGGCTTTTGAAGATCCCGACGGCAATTTGATGCACCTGTCGGACTATGCCGGCAAGGGGAAGTACATCCTCGTAGACTTCTGGGCCTCCTGGTGTGGTCCGTGCAAGGCGGAAATGCCCAACGTCGTGAAATGCTATCACCAGTACAAGGACAAGGGCTTCGATATCGTGAGCATCTCGCTCGATACGAAGAAGGCGAACTGGGTGAAAGCCATCGACGAATGGGGAATGCCCTGGCATCATATGTCTGATCTCAAGGGCTGGGGCAGTGAAGGCGCTGCCATCTACGCCGTGACCGGCGTACCCCACGCGATGCTCCTGGGCCCCGACGGCACGATCCTCGCCCGCGGCCTCTACGGCGAAGAACTCTACGCGAAACTCGCGGAAGTGATGCCGTAAGTCGGCATTGAGATGCCCGGTCAGTCTTTGTCGTAGTGGAATCGCATCGTCAGGACGAAGACGGTTACGATCTGGCCGTCGACCTGGTAGACGAGACGGTCTTTGTGGTTGATCCGTCTGGACCACGCTCCGGCAAATTGATACTTCAGCGGTTCAGGCTTTCCGGTCCCTGTGAAAGGATGCTCCTGCATTTCGCGGAGCATCCTTTTGATTTTGTCGACCGTTTTAGGGCTGGTTCGCTTCCAGTAGGCCCAGTCTTCTTTGGCGATTGGCGTAAAAGTAATTCTATAGCGCATCGATGTCCACCTCCTCGAAATTACCTTTCTTCACATCTTCCATTCCTTGCAGAATCGCTTTCTCCATTGCTTTCGAGGACATCAGGTATTCTGTTTCCTTGAGGGAATTATACTCATCAAGCGAAATCAAGACAACGGCATCGTCTCCCCGGTTGATGATGACCTCCTGGCTGTCATTGATGACCGAGTCGATGAAGCCCTTGATGTTCGCCCTGAAATTTGTGGCAGTCGTTGTTCTCATTGTACAAATGTTTCCGCAAAGATATGTACATTTTTCCGTACATGCAAACATTAATTCAAGATGCTGATTCCGGGATTAGTCGGGCTTTTTTTGCGGGGAAAAGCCTGGATATTTGTATATTAAGAAACACCTTGCGTATGCTGAGAAATACCTTTGTCGTATGGCTGGCGCTGGCGGTTCTGATTCCGGCGGCCTCTTTTGCGCAGACTCCCCGTCTCAACCGGGACGGAAAGGTTGACCTTAAAGTCCTCTATGTGGGCGGACAGCCCGATTTCGAAACTTCCGGTAGACCCAAGCAGGATCCTGCCGTGGTGGAAGCCTCGGTCGTGGCCCGTATGGCCTCATTCGAGGGTTTTCTGAAGGAGAAGTTCACGACGGTCAAGTCTATCCGTGGTACCGACTACAAGGCCGAGATGTCCGATGACTACGATGTGACCATCTTCGACGGCCGTCTGCCCGTCCTGGAACCCGTCAAACACGCCTACGACCGCAAAGGCAACAGCATTCCGCCGTATCGTCCGCGGATGCTTCCTCACGATTTCGACCGGGCGGCCATCACCATCGCCTCGATGGGCGAGGTCGTGACGCGGGCCATCGGCTCGAAGAACGACTGGTACTGCCTCTGCCTCGACGCCGACGCGCACAACTGGGTGGCCGATCATCCGATTTTCAAGGGCCCGTTCCCGGTGAAGATGACTACGAAGATGAAGCCTACGCCTGAGTATGCCTTCCACTATACCTATTACACGGGCCCGCTGCCCGATTCCACGCTGATGTGGCGGGTGCAGCACGTCGGTTATATGGACGACCCCAACGCCCTGATCGGTATGGTTGCCCGTCCGTGGGGCTATGTCGAGGCAAACGATTCTGAATACATTTCCAGCGGTGTCTGCGGCAAGACCATCGACGCGGTGGCGCTGGGCCGCCACGGCAATTTCTTCCACTGGGGCTTTGCCGCCGCGCCCAACAACATGACCGACGAGGCCAAGGAGGTTTTCGCCAACGCGGTGGTCTACATCTCCCAGTTCAATGGCAAGCCGATGCTGGTGCGCAAGGACAACGACCGCATCGCCACCCGCGAATTCGTCAAGGAACTCAAGTACCTGGTTTCGCGGGAGGCCTATGAAGAGAATCAGGCCCGGAACCGCGAATACAACGAAAGGAGCCTTGCGCTCCAGAAAGCGGCGCAGGAGAAGCAAGCGAAGGGAGAAACCCTCACGCAGGAGGAACAGTTCTACCTGACATTCAAGCCTCGGCCCGAGCAGACCCTCGAGCAGTATCTCTCGCGCTACGGAAGGGAAGCCTATGCAATCCTGGGCAACGACATCGACAAATATGCCTCCTATTACGACGAGAACCTGCCTTACTTCTACGGCGGCGTAGGTATGTACGCGATGGAAATCGATGAGGACTGCAAGGCCTGGGGCATTGCCAACAACGATGTCAAGTTGTTGGACAAAGCCATCAGTTGCCTGGAGAAAGGCGTCGAGGTGGACTGCGCCAAGCGGATTCTGGACCGCTATACCCTTTGTGACTTCGCTACGGCCAAGGAATGGCGCAGCTGGTATAAGAAATATCACAAAAAGATGTTCTTTACCGAAAGCGGCGGCTGGTTCTTTATGATCGACGGGCCTGTGACCCTTCCCGGCAATGACTTTTATGCCAAGAAGCGCCAACGGGAGGAGGCCGAGGCGGCTTTCGTGGCTGCGATGGCGGCCGACAATGCCCGTCTGGATATCCCCTCTTATCAGAACCCTGTCTGTGTTTCGGCCAAATGGGTTCCCGGCGACAAGAAGGGCGAGGGGAACATCGAACTCAACTTTGCACTCTACCAGGGATTCCATCTCTACAAGACGGTCTCCGACCAGGATCCGTATATCGCCCTTTCTGTCGAGGCCAAGGGTCCCGGCTACGGAATGCGCATTGGCGAGCTCATCGCACCGCCCGCCCGGCCCTTCGAAACTCCCGGCACGACGGTCTATGACAACGATTTCAAGATGCTGATACCTGTGTCTTATGAATACACGGGTCCGGTGACCTGCACGGTCGGCTGGCAGGCCTGCGACGACAAGATGTGCACGGCTCCGATGGAAAAGGAATTCACGGTGATGATACAATAAAACACAGATAATGAAAAAGTTTCTTGTAATGTTGCTCGCAGTCGCAGCGCTCTGCGCCTGCAGCGAGAAAGAGCCCGGCTATGTCATCAAGGGACAAGTCGGCAATCTGAACGGCGAGGCTGTCCTCAGCTATGAGTTGCCCGACGGTACGCCCGTTGAAATGACGGCTCCCGTCCGCAACGGCTCCTTTACCTTCAAGGGCAGCGTGCCCGACGTGGTCAACGGCATTCTGAAGATCACGCCCGAGGGCGGACAACCTGCCCAGGCTTCCCTCTATGTGGAAAACGCTCCGCTTACCGTAGCACTCAATCCGGAGAAAGTGGTCGATTACGGTCAGTACGGCGGCCTGGTCTACCGCGACTGCAAGGTGACCGGAGGCCCGAACAACGAATTCGCCATTGCCTTGAAGGATGCCGAGAGCATCGCAAAGACCCTCGACGAGTACAAGGACCTGGCAAACGACTATGATGCCCTGGGCGAGATGGGCTACACCGATATGGCCGCCTATCAAGCTGCCTCCCAGGCTTTCCAGGAAAAGTATGCCGACAAGTTTGAAGGCTACTCCGAAGTGACACAGCAGGCCATCCGTGAATGCATCGAGAAATACACCGACGTAGAAGCGGCCGCCAATATGTATTATGTTTATAACAGCCAGCTGCCCCTCGATGAATTTATCGCCGGCTTCAACCGCTATTCCGAGAAAGCGAGGGAGAGTTTCCTGGCCAAGGATGCCCGTGAAGAAATCGCCGCCCGCAAGGCGACGCAGCCCGGCGCCGTGGCGCCCGACTTTACGCTCAACGATCTGGAAGGAAATCCCGTGACCCTCTCGTCGCTCCGCGGACAGTATGTCATCGTGGACTTCTGGGCCTCCTGGTGCAAACCTTGCCGCGCCGGCATGCCTGCGATGAAGGGGCTTTATGCCAAGTACCATAAGAAAGGTCTGGAGATCATCGGTGTCTCTGACGACACCGACCACGACGCTTGGAAGAAGGCGGTCGAACAGGACCAGACCCCGTGGATCCACGTTGTAGATGAATTCCCCGAAGAGAACAAGCCCGCCCGCGTGGGCGAACTCTATGCTGTGCATTACATCCCGTCCTATTTCCTTCTGGACAAGGAAGGCAAGATCATCGGAAAGATGGAGCACGAAGAACTCGAAGCGAAACTAGCAGAATTACTTGATTAATATACGATGAAACGTTTATTTGCAATGGCGGGCCTGCTGGCCGCCCTGCTGACTGCTTCCTGCAGCAACAACACCTACACGATAGGCGGTACCGTGGAAGACCCTTCGCTCGAGGGATCCAAGGTCTATAAGATCGATCGTTACGATTCCGCCGCCCTGCTGGATGGCACGGCTGAACAGAAGATGGACTCGACCGTAGTCGCCGGCGGCAAATTCCAGTTCGTCGGCGAGATTGACAGTCCTGACTATTGTACGATCTATATCCCCAGCGGAGATATGCAGAATGGTCCGTTCCTCTATCGGGCCGTGGTCATCGAGCCGGGTGTGACCGTATCCGTCGTTAACGATGCGGATCATAATACGATTGTTTCGGGTTCGGAACTGAATGATGCGTTGCAGGCGTATGAAGAGAAACATCTGGTGCTGGAGGAAAAACTGATGGAACTGATCAACCGTCAGCGAAATCCTGAGGTCGTTCTTTCCGATGCCGAGCGCGCCGCACTGGACCAGGAACTGGAGAAGGCTCGCGAGGTCTATTTTTGTGATGAGTATGAATTCGTCAAGGCGAACATCAACAATCCCGGCGCTTGGTCGAAGCTCTACAACTCGGCCGTGATGGCCGGTTCGCTGGAAAAGCAGAAAGAACTCATTGCTGGCGCTTCCGGAAAAACGCTCGAATTGGGCGACTACAAGCAGATTGTCGAACGCATCGAAAAACTGGAAAAAACGGCTGTAGGCCAGAAATTCACCGACCTCGCCTTTGAGGATCCCGATGGCAATATGATGCATCTGTCGGACTATGCCGGCAAGGGCAAGTACATCCTCGTGGACTTCTGGGCCTCCTGGTGCGGCCCGTGCAAGGCGGAAATGCCCAACGTCGTGAAATGCTATCACCAGTACAAGGACAAAGGCTTCGACATCGTGAGCATCTCGCTCGACCGCAAGAAAGAGAACTGGGTGAAGGCCATCGATGAATGGGGGATGCCCTGGCACCATATGTCCGACCTCAAAGGCTGGGACTGCGAAGGTGCTAAGGTTTACGCCGTGACCGGCGTACCCCACGCGATGCTCCTGGGCCCCGACGGCACGATCCTCGCCCGCGGCCTCTACGGCGAAGAACTCTACGCGAAACTCGCGGAGGTGATGCCGTAAGAAAAGCTGCGCTGCAACGGACACAACTGATATTCAGTGTATTACGTGAAGGTCATACCCCCAAACGAGGGTATGGCCTTTTGCTAAATATCTGACAATCAGATGCGTCCGTCGCAGCGCGAAAAGTTGTTTGAGGGAGAAAGCCTTGTAATTTGTATAATTAGAAACCCCTTACATTTATGAAGAGAGTCCTGTTATTTGTACTTCTGGCGCTGACATCAATGAGCGTCACGGCGAAGAATTACCAGATCAAAGGCACTTTCCGCGGCGACGTGGAAGGAAAGACCGTCTATCTGACAAAGATTACCACGGAACAAGTCAGTCGTTATCAGCCGGAGGTGCTTGACAGCACCGTGATCCGGGGCGGACAATTTGTGTTCAAAGGCAATGTCGCGGAACCGACCTTGTTTATGCTCAAGTATTTCCCCGATGAACGTCGCGCTAACAGCGACGGACACGGCGCCATTATGCGTCCTGTTCTGCCGTTGCTGATTGACGGTGGAACCGTGAAGGTTGATGCGACCCCCGACAGCCTGACCACGGATTTCTATTTCTATGCCTACGGTACGTTCGACTATAAGGATACGAAGATCACCGGCTCGAAGCTCAACGACAAATACCGGACGTATCTGGAAGGATATACTCGCCTGTATGGGAAGACTTCCGGCCACTCTGTCGCGTTCAACCGCCAGTATTACAACAAGGAGACCGTGATGCCGATGACGGATATCGTGACGGCCCTCGACAAGATCGACGCCGCCAAGGCCGATGAGCGCGCTTTCCTGAAGGATTTCATTACCCGGAACCGTGACAACGCGGCCGGTGTGGCGGCCTTCGGCGAGACGGTCGGGAAATTCAACAAGGCCGAGATCGAACAGCTCGTCGAAACACTTTCCCCTAAGATGAAAGCTTCGCCGATGGGCAAAGAAGTCCTCGCCAAGGCCGGCATCATCAAGGAGACGGCCACGGGCGCACAGTTCGCCGACGTGGAACTCGTCGACCCGCAGGGCGCGAAGCACCGCCTCTCCGAGTATCTGGGCAAGGGCAACTACACGCTGCTCGAATTCTGGGCCTCCTGGTGCGGCCCCTGCCGCGGCTCGATTCCGCACCTGAAGCAGGTTTATGGACTCTATCACCCGCAGGGCTTCGACATCGTGAGCGTCTCAATGGACGACAAGCTGGATAACTGGAAGAAAGCCCTTGCCGAAGAGAATATGGCCTGGACGCAGCTCGCCTGCAGTGACGGTTTTGGCAATGTGGCCAAGACCTACAATTTCAATGGCATTCCGTATTGCGTACTGATCGGCCCGGACGGCGAGGTGGTGGAGACCAACTGCCGCGACGCTCGTCTCGACCGCCAACTGGTGAAACAGTATGGCAACAAGTTGGAGACACTCCATATCGATGCGCAGATCTCCGATCCGGTCGACAGTGTGGATGTTCTTTACGTCGATTACGGCTCGACGACGATGGGGCTCCAGCGCTACGCCCTTCAAAACGGCCGGCTCGACGTTTCCGTGCCGCTCGACAAGCCGAAGCAATATTCTATCCGCAGGAAGGGCGAGTATATGTCGCCGGGTATCTCTTTCCCTGCCGTCCCGGGCGAAGAAATCGTCGTGCGCGGTTCGATTGACGACTACACGATCAGCGGCAGCAACTTCTACCAGGACTATGGCGTCATTACCGAGCTGGGCAAACCCTATCAGGTGAAGATGGATGCGATGCGCAAAGAACTCGAATCGATTCTAACCGAGCTGAACAAGGACCGGGAGAAGAATGCGGAGCGGATCGCGGCCGAGCGGGCGCGTTACAGTAAAGATTATAGCGCGGTTGCCGGGGAAATGTATGCCAAGATTTACGACCACATCCTGACGCATCCCCGCCAGGAAGCGTCCGTCGCTATGCTGGGCTACGTTCCGAAGGACAGCCTGGATGCCACTGTCAAAAAACTCAACTATTATGTGGCCAACGGCCGGATGAAGCCGGTGATCGACGCCCTGCGCACGCAGGCCGAGAACGAGCGCATCCGCCAGGAGGCTACGCAGTCAGTCAAAGAAGGCGTAATGGCGCCCGACTTCACCCTGCCCGACCTGGAAGGCAAGCCCCTGACGCTCTCTTCGCTGCGCGGAAAGTGGGTGGTGCTCGATTTCTGGGGCAGTTGGTGCGGCTGGTGCATCAAGGGCATTCCCGATATGAAGAAGTACTACGAGAAGTACGCCGGCAAGTTCGAAATCATCGGCGTCGACTGCCGCGACACGCAGGAGAAATGGAAGGCAGCCGTGGAGAAATACGAACTTCCCTGGCTCCACGTCTATAACGCCGATGCCGACGGTACGCCCGACAAATACGCCGTTCAAGGCTATCCGACCAAAATCATCATCGATCCGGAAGGCAGGATCAACAAGATCGTCATCGGCGAAAGCCCCGCATTCTACGAATACATCGACAAATTGTTCGCGCAATAGAGCGCTTTCGGGCATATTTCTTGCAGCATTAATTCTATTGCAATAGATTATTTGCTTTATGAAACGTTTTTTCAGTATTGTTTTGATCGGCATTTGCGCTGCATTTGCCCTTTGTTCCTGCGAGCCTCTGGATCGCCAGGACGATGTAGACGGAACTCCTTACGGTTTCTGGGTGGTCGACAAACTTGTTGTCGAAGCTTCCGTAACCATCAATGGAAACACGACTTCGACCACGAATACCACGGACTTTTCTTCCGAATATTGCCGCCTCCAGCTCGCCAAGTCGAATTATGCGACGCTTTGGTTCAATCTTGAATTCCCGGATGTCGAGAGTTTCAACTACAACGCTTCGACAGGTGTCATTGAATTCAAGAAGGGACTCGACAAAGGCGATAATGGCAAGGCCATCGTCCTGCTTGGCATCTATAATGTTCAGGTGACCGGCGACAATATGGTCCTCAGCCAACCTGAGGCTTCCGTCGGAGTCCTCGGCTATGGTGCCAGTGAACGGGCGACCTATTACTTCCATCGCGCACCGAAAACCGAAAAACCGCGGGAATCCGAATAGTTTTTCTTATCTTTGTGGGGACAGACGGTTTCGTATGCCCCCATTTTATAATAGCAGCGACAGGGAAATCCTCCGGGTTTTCTCCGAGGCCATCCGGGCTTCGGATACAGAAGCCTACGAGGTGTTGTTCAAGGCGGAGTACGAAAACGTCAAGCATTTCATCCGCCATTACGTCCACGACGGGGCTGAGTCCGAAGACCTGGCGCAGGAGACCTTCGCCACGCTTTGGACGAACCGTGACCGGATCGACCCGACCCGCAACATCCGCTCGTTCGTCTTCACCATCGCCCGCAATAAGGCGCTCAACCACCTGAACATGCTGCGGACACGGCTCACCGATCCGTTGGAGAAAGGGTCGGTGGCCTTGTCGATCGAAAGCTTGAACAGCGAGCACATTCTCTCGCGCATCGACGCGATGGACATGAAACGCATCATCGACCTGGTCTATGAGAAGATGCCCGAACTTACCCGCAAGATCTTCATCATGAACCGCGACGAGGGCATGACCTATGAGGAAATCGCCGATGCTACCGGCCTTACGCCCAAAAAGGTCGAGTACAACATGGTCAAGGCACTGAAGCAATTCCGCAACAAATTGTCGATTTTTAAATGATTTTTGAGGGGGACCTTATGGATTTCGGTATTATTGGTGGTACAATGAAAGAAACTACGCTCCATAGTTACTTCGCCGGCACAGCCTCGGAGGACGAGCGGCGCGAAGTTCTGGCATGGGTGGCGGAATCTCCCGAGAACAAGGAGGAGTTCCTGCGCCGCGAAGCCGACTTCGTGTTCGATTCGATGCCCGACGCCGCTCCGTCGCACGCCGCCACCGCCCAGATGCTGGAAACCATCGCCCCCCAACGGCGTCGGATCCGCTTCCTGCGCTCCGTGGCCGCTGCGGCCGCCGTGTTCGTGGTGGGCGCCTTCCTTTGGGTCCTCCACGACAACAGCCGTCTGAGCAAGCAGGTAATGAGCCTCACCGCCC
>JAFZAF010000098.1 GCA_017548335.1 Bacteroidales bacterium
ATGCGCCGGCGGCGGATGCTGTCGGGCAGGTTCTTGTAGAGCATCAACAGGTTGTTGCGATAATTGAAGTAGAGCTTCCGTGGCGAATTGTTGGGCAGCGTGCCGCCGCCGACGTGGTAGACCGTCGAGGCGGGGACGCACCATACCTGGTAGCCCAGCAATTTGGCCCGCCAGCAGAAATCGATCTCCTCCATGTGGGCGAAAAAGCTTTCATCGAGGCCGCTGAGATGGTGATAGAGCGCGCTGCGGACCACCATGCAGGCGCCCGTGGCCCAGAAGCACTCTTCCGGCTCGTCATACTGGCCCTTGTCCAGTTCCAGATTTGAAAGGATGCGTCCGCGACAGAACGGATAGCCGAAGCGGTCGATGAAACCGCCGGCCGCGCCGGCATATTCAAAGCGGTTCCGCTCGGCCACCGAAAGGACTTTCGGCTGGCAGATGCCCGCGTCGGGGTTCTCTTCGAGGAATCCCACCAGCGGCTCCAGCCAGCCATCCGTCACCTCTACGTCGGAGTTGAGCAACACGTAATAATCGGCATCGATTTCCCGCAGTGCTCGGTTATAGCCGCCGGTGAAGCCATGGTTTTGGTCGAAGCAGATGAGCCGGATCTGCGGATGATGCTCCTGGAGCCACTCCACGGAGCCGTCGGTCGAGCCGTTGTCGGCGACGACAATGAAGGCGCCACAACAGGTGGTGCGCTGTTCCAGCAGGGGCAGATAGGTCTGGAGCATTTTCAGCCCGTTCCAGTTGAGAATGACGACAGCGGTATCCATGGCATCATCTTCTTTTGTTGCGAACCAGCAATTTACAGAGTACCCGGGACAAGACCAGCAGGACCAGTGCGCCGACAATCAGGATGCTGACGTATATTTGCTCCCGGATCCGGTGTCGCAGCACCAGGACATCGGGATCTTCTTGCAGCACGGCGCCCAGGTCGGCTTCGTCCAGTTCGAGGTTGGCCCACTTCGCTACGATCATTCCGTCGTAGAAATAGACGGCACCGCCGTTGCTGCGGTTGAGGGTCATCAGCGACTTGCGATCGGCCGTCACATAGGGCGCGGTCGGCCCGTAGAGCACGGGCTCGATCCCCTGTTCCCGGGCGGCCTGGCAGAAGCGTTCAATCCGGGCCTGGTTTTCCGGCTGAAGCGCATCGGGATTGTAGACGGTCACGGCCAGGACGGGGCCATCCATCTGGTCCAGGGTGAAATCGACCTGCGCCATCTTCGTGGAGCCGCCCACCTGCACGGTCTTGCTGTCGAGATAGGTCCAGCTGTCGTCCGGCAGGTTGTCGAGGGCAAATTCTTCAGTATGGCCGTCTTTTGTATAGAGGAAGGTGGTTTCGTAGCGGGCCTGGTTTTCCTGCGCCAGTTCGTCCAGACTGGTTCCCACGCTGTAGGCCGTGAAATCGACCTGCGGAATCGTGGCGGCCGCCCGGACGGCGACGGAAAGAGCCAGAATGGCAAACAAGCCGATGAAACTCCATTCGATAACGGGCGTGGCAACCATCGTCGCCCGCTTCCGGCCCAGGAAGATGAGAACGGCCAGCACGAGCAGCACCACGTTCTTGAGGAAGGTCTGCGTGTTGGTCAGATGGATCGCCTCGCCGAAGCAGCCGCAATCGCTGATCGGGTTATAGAGTACCAGATAGAGTGTCAGCAGGGTGAAAAGCGCTGTCAGGATCAGGGCAACCCAGGCCATGAAGCGGATGCGCAGGCCGCTGAGGACGCAGATGCCGATGGTGAATTCCAGCGTGGCCAGGGCGATGCCCAGCGCCACGGCGGCGGACTCCAGGAACCCGAGATGCATGAAGTCGAGATATTCCTTGACAATCAGTCCGGTGCCGACCGGATCGAGCAGCTTGAGCGCGCCCGATACGATGAACGTCAAGGCAAAGAGGATCCGGCAGAGCGCGCGCAGGAATCTCATAGGATGGCGTCGATCTGGTTTCGGATGCGCCGGAATATGTCGGCGGCGGGCAGCATGTTGCCTTCGGCGTCTCCGCAGTCGATGCGGATGAATGTGTCGTCGAGTTCACATTGCTCCCGGTACAGTTCGCGGACCTTGAGTTGGAAGTCGAGGTTGGCCTCGTGGATGTCGGACTTGCCCTCGAGATACTTCCGGTCGCCGCCTTTGCGGCTGCCGCGAAGCTTGGCGTCGACGAACGAAAGCGGGACGTCGAGGAAAAGATTGAGCGTAGGACGCGGGATGCCGTAGCGGACGTATTCGAGGTCGAGGATCCAGTCGCGCAGCTCGGCGGCCTCTTCTTTGGAAGATAATTTGGCGCACTGGAAGGCGATGTTGGAATAGACGTAGCGGTCGAGCACCACCACGCGGCCCTGGTTCATCCAGCTGCGGATCAGGCTGCCCGCATCGCGGCGGTCTTCGGCGAACAGCAGGGCGACCAGCTGCGGGTGCACCTGGTCGATGGCGCCGAAGTCGCCCCGCAGGAACTTGGCGATAAGCTCGCCATAGATCGGTGCGGTGTAGCGGGGGAAATGGAGGTAATCCACTTTCCGGCCCAGCGAAGAAAAGTAGGAGGTAACCATCTTGAGCTGCGTCGATTTGCCGGCGCCGTCCAAACCTTCGAGTACGATCAACATAAAGTTTTATCTTTTATCTTTGCATACAACTTGTAAAGATAAGAAAATATGGAAAGCGGAGCAACGAAAATCATGGGAATCATCAACGTCGATTCCGACTCTTTTTACGCGCCTTCCCGGGCGGCCACGGTCGATGCCTTCCGGCGACGGGCCGACCTCCTGCTCACGCAGGGTGCCGACATCCTCGACATCGGCGCCTGCTCCTCCCGGCCCGGCGCAGAAGAGATCGGTACGGAAGAAGAATGGACCCGGCTGGAGCCCGTACTGGAAATGCTCGCAAAAGAGTATCCCGACGTCTCCGTTTCCATCGATACCTTCCGGGCTTCCATCGTGCTGATGGCCTATCAGACCATAGGCCGTTTCATGGTCAACGACATCTCCTCCGGAGAATGGGATGAAGCGATGCTCCCCGTCGCCGGCCGGCTCGGACTGCCCTACATCGCCATGCACCATCAGGGGACCTTTCAGACGATGCACCAGCCGTACGTCTATGACGACATCGTGGAAAGCGTGAAGCAGTATTTCCGGGACTTCGCCGTCCGGGCGAAGGAAGCCGGCGTCACCCACTGGATCCTCGACCCCGGCTTCGGCTTTTCAAAAAGTGACGAAGACAACCAGACCTTGTTCGACCGCCTCGACGAACTGAAAAGCTTTCGCCGTCCGATTCTCGTCGGCGTCTCCCGCAAACGCTTCATCTGGCGCCCTCGCGGCCTCACCCCAGACACATGCGGCGACGTCGTGCGAGAATACGAAGAACGCGCCCGTTCCCTGGGCGCGTTCATCATCCGTACGCATCTATAGCCTCCAGCGGGGAGCGGAATCCACAGAAGGCTATAGAGTACGGTATTTCTTGCCGTAATAGAGCTGCTGCTCGAGGAAATTGTCGCCGTAGACGATTTTGTAGTCCACGACTTTGCCGTCTTTGACGACGGGGACGATTTCGGGGTTGATGAAGCCGCGGTAGGGCTTGAGGTTCAGGCTCGCGTAGCGCTCGAGCACTTCTTTGTGGAGTTGCGGGTCGATGTTGACGGCGTAGGCTTGGACCAGGGCCTTGCCGGCCTCGTAGTCGCCTTCCGACTTGATGCGCTGGATTTCGGCAAGGAGATCGCCGAACAGGGCGCGGAGTTTGTCGAAGTCGTTGATGACGAAGTAGGTCTTGCCGTCGCGCTCTTTCTTTTCGATGACATTCTCGGGAAGACCTTTCTCATAGCACCAGTCGGCGATGAGCTTGCGGTTCTGCATGTGGGCCTCGGTATTGGGCTTGCCGAGTTCCACGCGGCTGAACTGCGTCATGATGCCGTTGCGGATGTAGCTCATGTATTCGGCCTTGTAGGCGTCGGGGTCGTCGAGCAGGCCGAGTTCGACCAGTTTCGGATCGGCCAGGTAGTAGAGGGCGAACAGGTCGGCGCGGGCCTCTTCCAGCGTGGAAGTGAATTCCTTCAGGGCATTGGCGGGCGTCTCGGGGAGCAGCTGGCCGCTACCGTGTCCGAGGCATTCGTGAAGGTCGGTGTGCAGGTTGTCGGTAACGCTGCCGTATTTCTTGCAGAGATCGATCTCGGCCTGGTCCCAGGCGAATTCCGTCAGGACACTCTTGGGCCGCTGCTTCGAGGCCATCTCGTACGCATCGGTGATGTTGGCGATGGTAACGGACTTGGAGCCGTGTTCCTTGCGGATCCAGTCGGCGTTGGGCAGGTTGATGCCGATGGCCGTGGCCGGGTAGTTGTCGCCGGCGATCACTGCCACGTTGATGACCTTGGCCGATACGCCCTTGACTTCCTCCTTGCGGAAGCGGGGATCGATCGGCGAGTGGTCTTCGAACCACTGCGCATTGCCGCTGATGATTTCGGTGCGTTTCGAAGCCTCCCGGTCGCGGTAGTTGACGATGCCTTCCCACGAGGCCTTGCGGCCGAGCGGGTCGTCGTAGTCTTCCACGAAGCCGTTCACAAAATCGATGTCGCTCTGCGTGTCGCCCACCCAGGTGATGTTGTATTTGTCCCAGAGACGCAGGTCGCCGGTGCGGTAGTAGGCGGTCAGCTCGTCGATGTACTGTTTCTGAAGATCATTTTCAGCTACGTCTTTCGCGGCTTCCAGATGTCCGATGATCACTTCGAGCGCCGGGCCGTAGAGGCCGCCCACCTTCCAGGGCTGTTCGACGATCTTCCCGTTCTCTTTCACCACCTTGCTGTTCAGGCCATAGCTGATGGGGTGCGGATCGGACGGGTCCTCCATCCGGGCATAGAAGTCGTTGACCTCCTGGGCCGTGACGCCCTCATAGAAGTTGACGGCTGAAGCCTCCACCAGGTCTTTCTCCGTCCCCTGATACTGCAACGTAGGATAGAGGTCCGGATCGTAGATCACCTGCAGCAGGAACTCGGCGCGGGCCGGGTCGATGCCGGCAGCGTCCATCAGCGATGCGAAATAGGCTTTGGAGCAGTCCGGCAGGAACTTGTCGTTGGCATAGTGATGGTGGATGCCGTTGCTGAAGAATACCCGCTTGGCATAGACCAGGAAGTCGTTCCACTGAGGCGTATTGTGGCTGATCGAACCGTTCTCGAGAATGGCCTCGAGCGCATGGCGGATTTCCAGGTTGTACTTGAAATTCTGGTCCCAGGTGATGTCGCGGCCCGCCTTGGCGGCCTCGCTCAGGTGATAGACATACGCTTTCTGCTGCAGGGAAAGGTCTTCCCAGCCAGGCACCTGGTAGCGGAGCACCTCGATGTCGGCGAATTCGTCGATGGAGTATTGGAATTGCGGATCACCGGTCTTCGATCCGCAGGAAGTCAGCAGCATACCCAGTCCAGTGGCAATGATCATGGCTTTTATCAGTCGCATTGTAGAATGAAATTTATGATTGGCACGTTATTTCTTGGCAAAGATAATTAATTTGTATAATATTGCCATTCCAAACCTGCCGGAGCCATGAAACGTTTCCTCCCCATTCTGTCCGCCCTCCTGCTCGCCGCTCTGTGCCTGTCCGGCTGCCACAATCCCGAACGGGAAGCCAGGAAGCGGCAGGTCGTGCTGCTGTATCTGGCCGGCAACAACTCGCTTTCCGGAGAAGGCCAAACGGACTATTCTTACCTGAAACAATCGTGGCTGCCCCAGGCCAACAACCGGGAGCGGATCTTCCTCGTCTATCACCATTTCACCGACCAGAACCCGGTCCTGCTCCGGCTCTATCAGGACCGCAAGGGCAATTCCATCGAAGAAATCATCATGGAATATCCCTTCGAGACCAACTCCGCCGATCCGCAGACGCTCACCACCGTGCTGGCCGATGCCGAGAATGCATGGCCGGCCGCCCGGCACGGCCTGATCCTCTGGTCGCACGCCAGCGGGTTCCTGCCTGCCGGCTATTACTCCGACCCGAAGGAAAAAGCAGGCGGAGCCTCCCTGATGAGTTTCGGCGAAGACCACGGCACGGAGATGGAATTGGAAGACCTGCGGAAGGCGCTGTCGCACTATCACTATGAATTCATCCTCTTCGACTGTTGCCTGATGGCCAATGTGGAAGTGGCCTATGAACTGCGGAACTGCTGCGATTACATGGTCTTCTCCCCCACCGAAATCCTCTCGGACGGGTTCCCTTACGAATCAATCATCCAGCCGCTCTTCTCACTTCCGGCCGAAGAGTCCACGAAGCAGGTGTGCAAGAGCTATATGGAACTGTACCGCGCCCAGTCGGGCCTGTATCAGTCGGCGACCATCACACTGGTCAAGACGGCAGGGCTCAACCAGCTGGCGGCCGCTTGCAAGCCCATCTTCCAGGCGCATCGCGACCAGATCCTGACCATCGACCGTTCCCAGATCCAACCCTACTTCCGCTTCAACAAACACTGGTACTACGACATCGACGATTTCGTGGGCCGGCTCGCCACCGATGCCGAATACCGGACTTTCCTCTCGGCCCTCAACCAGACGGTCATCTATAAGGATGCCACGGAGTCGTTCTTGTCGATCGACATAACACATTATTCGGGCCTCAGCATCTACATACCGAGACCCGAATATACGGTCTTGAACAATTTCTACAAAACGCTCCAGTGGAACCAGACCACCGGTTTAGTCCAATAGATTATCCGGCCGCTCCACCAGGCCAACGCTCTTATTTCTTAAAATAGCGGTTGTAGAGGCCTTCGAAGCCTTTGCCGTGGCGGGCTTCGTCTTTGGCCATTTCGTGGACGGAGTCGTGGATGGCGTCGTAGTTCAGCTGTTTGGCGCGGGTGGCGATGGCTTTCTTGCCTTCGCAGGCGCCGGCTTCCGCTTCCATGCGTTTCTTGAGGTTGGTCTCGGTGTCCCAGACCATCTCGCCCAGGAGCTCGCAAATCTTGGCGGCGTGCTCGGCCTCTTCCCAGGCATAGCGCTTGAAGGCGTCGGCCACTTCGGGATAGCCTTCGCGGTCGGCCTGACGGCTCATGGCCAAGTACATGCCCACCTCGGAGCATTCGCCGCGGAAGTGGTCCTGCAGGCCCTGCCAGACTTCGGGATCGCAGCCCTTCGCCACACCGAGCTTGTGCTCGTCGACGAAAGTCAGGCCGCCTTCGCTCTGGACCAGTTCATTGAATTTGGCCTTCGGGGCCTTGCATTGGGGGCATCTTTCGGGCGCTTCGGGGCCCTCGTGTACGTAACCGCAGACGGTGCAAATCCATTTCTTTGCCATAATGATTCGTATTTTTTGAGGTTTTTAATTTAGAATTATTATAATCTATTGCAAATATATACATTATCCCATGATTTACAAAAAATTTTCATACCTTTGCAGCCGCTTAAAAAGGGAAACCTTTTGGTGCAATGGGGGCCGGGTGCGTCCCGGCTTGAGTAACACATTTTAAAACAAACGCAAATGAAGCATTTTGAACTCAAAGGTAAGAAGAGAATTACCGGAAAGAAGGCCGACGTCAAGAGCGTCCGCAAAGAAGAGAGAGTGCCTTGCGTCATCTACGGCGCCGGCATCGACAACGTATCTTTCTCCGTCGACGAGAAGGAACTGAAGGGTCTCACCCACACTCCGTTCTCCCACATTGTGGACCTCGACATCGAAGGTGAAGGCCATCAGGCCATCCTCAAGGCGATCCAGTATCACCCGGTCACCGACCGTGCCCTCCACGTGGACTTCCTCGCCCTCGACCCGGCCAAGCCCGTCACCATCGACGTGCCCGTCAAGATTACCGGCAACTCCATCGGTGTCCGCCAGGGCGGCAAACTGAACGTTCCCACCCGCAAGCTCAAGGTCTGCGGCTTGATCGAGAACCTGCCCGACGAACTTCCCGTCGACATCACCGAACTCGGCCTCGGCAAGCAGATCAATGCCGGCGACCTCAAGTTCGACGGTATCCAGATCGTCTCGCCGAAGGGTACGCTGGTCTGCGCTGTCCGCGCTACCCGCAACTCCGCCGCTGCCGCTACCGAGACGGCTGAATAATTCCTTCTTATGAACTATCTTGTCGTCGGCCTGGGGAACATCGGTGAAGAATACGCCGCCACCCGACACAACATGGGATTTATGGTATTGGATGCCTGGGCTCAGGCATCCAATGCTGTTTTTACCGTCGGACGCTACGGCGCCACGACGGAGATTTCCTTCAAGGGGCGGAAGTTCACGCTCCTGAAGCCTTCCACCTACATGAACCTCAGCGGCAGGGCTGTACGCTACTGGCTCCAGAAAACCCGCGTTCCGCAGGAAAACCTGCTGGTGGTCGTCGATGATTTCGCCATTCCTTTCGGTACGCTCCGCCTGCGCAAGCGCGGCTCGGACGGCGGACACAACGGACTCAAGAGCATCGACTACTCACTGGCCAGCGACGACTATGCACGCCTGCGCGTCGGGACGGGCAACGGCGGTTTCGCCGAAGGCCATCAGGTGGATTTCGTGCTGGGCGAGCTGCTGCTCGAAGAGAAACGGGCCATGCCCGAATTGCTGGAGCGGGCCGTGGCCTGCATCCAATGCTACGGAACCGAAGGCATCGACCGGGCCATGACGCAATTCAACCGCACCAAGCCCAAGCCGGCCGCCGAAACTCAATCGTCGTCCGCTCCCGATTCATCAACGAAGAAAGAGCCGTAGAGCGAATCCATTTCGCGACGCTCCTTCTTGGTGGGACGGCCTGTCCCGCGGTCCCGGCGGATGAAAAACGTCTCCACCGGTGCGTGGAGTTTGTCGAGTTCGCTCTGCGGCGTCAGATTCTCGGCAAAGTTGGGAACGTCTTTGGCGCCCACCCGCTTTTCCAGCGGCGCCAATACTTTATAGGTATAGAGAACCGGTCCCTTGCGGACGTTGATCACATCGCCGGCTTTCACTTCGCGCGCCGGCTTGACATCGGCCCCGCCTACCGTGACCTTGCTGCCCTTGCAGGCATCGGTGGCATCAGTCCGGGTCTTATAGACACGGATGGCCCAAAGGTATTTGTCGATCCTGACAGAATCCATATGGCTGATATATTACGAAGGAGATGACATGCAAAAAAAGGACCGCCCGAAGAGGCGGTCCCGTTTTTTCAGAAAGCCGATTGCTTATTTGGCAGCCTCGACGGATTCTTTGCGGAAATCCTTCATCAGCTTGCAGATGTTGAGCGCGTTCTTGCGGGCGCGGGTGCCGGCGGCTTTGTTGCCTTTGGTGACCTGCAGATTGGCGTTCAGCTGGAAAGCGGCAATCTCAGCATTGATTTTTTCAACGAGTTCTTTCATGGTTGTTTTGGGTTATTATTATTGATGATTAAATTGTAAAAATGCATCTAACTATTTGATTTCGAAATTAGGCAGTTTCAATCAATAATCCAAATTTTCGTGCGGAAAAATGCAAAAAAGTTGATTTTTTACTTAAAAACGCGTTTTTCGTACCAAATCAAGCCCGTATCCGGCCCTATCTTCTTCCGTATCAATCCGATATCCGGGCTCGTACGCCGATTTGGTAGTGGTGCGCCGTGTCGCTTTGGGGAGATCGGGCCAGGAACCCGAAACCAAATGGGTGAGACAGGCGTTGATGTCACTTTCTTCCACGCCGAAATCATGGTACAGGTCGTCCGGACGGTAATTGTTGGGAACAAAGCCGTTCCAGGGGATCGACTCTCCCTCCGAGTTCTGGTTGAAGAAGGCGATGGGAAGGAACACCCACTTCAACTTCGCGTAGTCACCTTTGTTATAGGCCTTGTAATCGTCGTTCGTGCCGGGATACATCAGCACGTACATGCCGTTGGGCTTGCCGTAGGTGGTGTCGCCCACCATCTGCATCTTGTCGCCCAGGTAGGGTTTCAGGCCGTTCATCACCATTTCGCTGGCGGAAGCCGTACCCGCTCCCGTGATGAAATAGATCCGGTCGAGGTCGAGCGCGTTGGCATTGCTGCCGATATTGTAGGTATTGTTCTCGTCCTTGAACGAATCGTCCAGCTTACCCAGATAGCTGTTGTGCTTGCGCACCACATACGGCTTGCCCACGGCGGAGCGGGGCGCCAGATAGGTCATCAGCGTGTCGCTGGCGCGGGAATCGCCGCCGCCGTTGTACCGCAGGTCTACGATCAGGTTGCGGATGCCGTTGTCGTGGAAATAGGTCATCGACTGGGCGATGTCGCTCAGGAAATTGGCCTTGAACGCCAGGAAATGGAAATAGCCCACCGGTGCGGTCAGTCCCGGGAATTCTTCGGGCTGGAAGATGCGGGTGATCAGGTTGGTGTGGGTCTGGAGTTCCGTGAGCATGGAGGCCGTGAAGGTTGTGTCGCGCCCATCAATCAGCCGGAACGTGAACGTCTGGGGAGACGTGAAGAAATTGTTCTGATAGATCTTCAGTTTCTCGTTCGTGAAGGGAGAATCGGTCCGGTCTTCCACATTCTGCCCGTTGATATGAGTGAGGACGGCACCGCGCGTGACCCCGTATTTTTCAAATGGAGAACCGGGATAAATGTAGCGGACCCGCAGGCCGTAATCCTTATAATACTCCACGGCCTGGCCGAGGCTGATGCCCCAGGTGCCGCTGATTACGCCCGTTTCATCGGAAATATAATACTCCTTGTCACACATCCAGCTCCAGCGGTCGTCCTTGTACAGCATCGCATCGAAAAAATCGTACATGTCGTAATCATAGGGCTTGAGGGTAGCGTTGCGGTCCTTGACGTCATCGCGCCACCAATAATAGACGTCCATGTATTGGGACCGCAGGAAAGTTTTTGCTTTATAATCAGCATCGGCGGCGATTTTGGCTTTCTCTTCGTCGTCCTGCGGTTCGATTTCAGAAGGACAGGCCTGCAGCAACAACAGCAGCGGCAGCAAGGCTGCGGCCATCAGAAAACGGGACAGGGTTTTCGCTTTCATTTTCAATGCCATTTTAGTATCTTTGCAAAGATAACGTTTTTTCCATGAATTCTGCAGCGACCCTCATCGAAAACATCTCGTCCGCCATCTGGGGCTGGCCGATGATCATCCTCCTGCTAGGTACCCACGTATTCATGACCCTCCGGCTGCGCTTCCCGCAATTGAAAGTGGGAAAGGCCATCCGGCTGTCAATCACCAAAGACAAGAACGCCCAGGGAGACGTGAGCCAGTTCGGCGCCCTGGCCACCGCCCTGGCGGCGACCATCGGCACCGGCAACATCGTGGGCGTGGCCACGGCCGTCGCCCTCGGCGGGCCCGGCGCCGTGCTCTGGTGCTGGATTACCGGCGTCTTCGGCATGGCCACCAAATACTCGGAAGGGCTCCTCGCCGTCAAGTACCGTGTCAAGACGAAAGACGGCCGCATGCTCGGCGGGCCGATGTTCGCCCTGGAGCGCGGCCTCCACGCCAAATGGCTGGCCATCCTCTTCGCCGTCTTCACGGCCCTGGCCGCCTTCGGCATCGGCAACACGGTGCAGGCCAATTCCATCTCGCTGCTGCTCAACGAAACCTACGGCCTCTCCCAATATGTGGTCGGTATCATCCTGGCCTTGCTTGTCCTGCTGGTCATCGTCTTCGGCGTGAAAGGCATCGCCCGGGTCTGCTCCGCACTCGTGCCGTTCATGGCGGCCTTTTACGTGCTGGGCTGCCTGGTCATCCTCGGCCTGAACTGGCCGGTCCTCGGCGAAAGCATCCGGCTCATCTGCCGCTCCGCCTTCACGGCCCGCGCGGCCGGCGGCGGCTTTATCGGCACGACCGTGCTGATGGCCTGCCGCTTCGGCATCGCCCGCGGCCTCTTTTCCAACGAGTCCGGCCTGGGTTCCGCGCCGATCGTCGCCGCGGCCGCCCAGACCCGCAACCCCGTCCGCCAGGCCCTGGTATCCTCCACGGGTACTTTCTGGGACACCGTCGTGGTATGCGCGCTGACCGGCCTGGTGCTGGTGAGCAGCGTCGTGGCCCATCCCGACATCGACTGCTCCCAAGGCGCCGCCCTCACCAAGGCCGCGTTCGACAAACTCCCGTATGTGGGACCGCTGATCCTTTCCATCGGCATCGTCACCTTCGCTTTCTCCACCATCCTGGGCTGGTCCTATTACGGCGAACGGGCCATCGAATACCTGGCCGGTCGCAGCCAGAAAGCCCGGAAGATCCTCATCGGCATCTACCGCGCCCTCTTCATCGCCGCCGTCTTCATCGGCTCCGTGCTGAGCCTCTCGGTGGTATGGAACCTGGCCGACATCGCCAACGCACTGATGGCCATCCCGAACCTTGTGGCCATCCTGCTGCTCAGCGGGGTGATCGCGCGCGAGACGAAGAAATACCTGTGGGAAAACCGGCTTGACGAGGAAAGCGAAGAGGAAACCCCTACTCTATAGACGGGGCGCTGCCCCGAACCCCGCGCCTCCCAGCCTTAGTACTTTTGCTACGCGAAGTGTCTACGTACGCAAGCATCTGCTGCAAAAGTACCGGCCTCCGGCGGCCGCCTGATGGCGGCTTCTAAACAAGGTGCTGCCCTATTCTAATACATAGACGTCTTCGCCGTCCTGGTGGTAGAAATACTCTTCACGGGCGAACTTTTCCAGGGAATCGCGTTCCGACTTGAGCTGCTCGAGTTTGCGTTCCATCTGGGAGATTTCCCGCTTGTAGAATTCAATCTGCCGCTGCTGCCGCCGGAGCGTAACCCGTGAACGGATCATCTGCCCGACGTTGTTGGTGTCGAAAAAACAGATCCAGACCAGAAAAAAGAAGCCGACGAGGAAATACTTGTTGAGCAAGACTTTCCCCGCGGGATGCTGTTTCCATTCCCGGTACTTTTCTCCGATTTTGGTGAAGATGGACATCGATGGCAGAACTTTTCACAAAAATAATGATTATTTTTGAGGGATGAATCAATATTTCAACTATTACAAACCTTCGCTGGGCGGATCGTGGCTGCTGGTCGCATTGGTGATTGCGGGCAGTCTCGTGGGCGCCGGCGTCACCGCGGCCTGGAGGGGGGCACCCCAGTCGCTGACCTATTTCATTATGATGTTGCCGGCCCTGCTCTGGTGCGGATGGTTGGGTCGAAGAGGCTGGGAGAGCGGCTGGTCTTCGCTGGCAATCCACGCGCCGCATTATGGAAAGTTGCCCGTTTGGGGCTTCTTTCTCCTGGCCGGCCTCGCCATGATCGCCCTCTCCTTCCTCATCGAGCCGACAGTCAACTGGATTCCGATGCCCGATTCCATCAAGGCCATTTTTGAAAAGGCATTCATGGACTCCCCGCTCTGGGACATGATCGTCTCGACCTGCATCCTGGCGCCGCTGCTGGAGGAATTCCTCTGCCGCGGCATGATGCTGCGCGGCATGCTGACGCGGATGAAGCCCTGGAAGGCCATCGCCTGGTCGTCGTTCCTCTTCGCGTTCATGCACCTCAACCCCTGGCAGGCGATTCCGGCATTCCTGATGGGCCTGCTGATGGGCTGGGTATACTGGCGTACGCACAGCCTCTGGGCCACCATCTTCCTGCACTGCCTCAACAATTCCCTGTCGACCCTCCTGTCCCGCATCTGGCCGGACGTGTCGGTCGATACCGGCTGGAAGGATATCCTGCCGCCGGACCTCTACTGGTTCTGCTATGCCGGCGCCGCCGTCCTGCTGGTCGTCCTTATCCTGATCCTTCATGAAAAAACTGTATCCCCTCAAGTTCAAACCCATCTGGAAGCCTAAGGCCTGGGGCGGCGAGTTCTGGGACCTCTGCGGTTTCGAAGACGACGCATCCCTGGTATCCGACGGCTTTCTGGCCGAGAACGACCTGCCCGACATCCTGGAAACCTACATGGGCGACCTGGTAGGTGACGAGGTCTTCGACTGGCATAACCTGTATTTCCCGCTGCTTATCAAGCGGCTCATCGTGGAAGACCGCCTCTCCGTACAGGTACATCCGGACGATACGGTGGCTGCCGAACGCTTCGACGATTTCGGAAAAACCGAATTCTGGTACGTGTTGGAAGCCGGTCCCGATGCCCGCATCTACATGGGATTCAAGGAAGACTGTGATGCCGGAACCCTATACAAGGCCTGTAAGGAAGGACGGGCCCAGGAACTCCTCAACGCCTATGTACCCAAGCCGGGCGACTGCTTCTTCATTCCGACCGGCACCGTCCATGCGGCCTGCGGCCAGTTGAAGATGTCCGAAATCCAGGAAGCCTCCGACCTGACCTTCCGCCTCTACGACTGGGGCCGCGAGTTCAATCCCACCACCCGCCGCGCCATCCATCTCGACGAAGCGCTCGACTGCATCGATTATAAGAAATACGACGAAGCTGCCTGCTGCTGCCATCTGGAAGGGCTGCGCAAGGCGCCGGCCGGAGCCCCGGCAGACGGAGGTGTACGCGTGCTGGTCAACGACCCGCACTTCGTCATTACCAGCCTCGGGCTCACGACGCCCGCCCGCATCAAGCTGGAAGATTTCAAAAGCTGTATCGTCCTGATCTGTGTAGAAGGTTCGGCCACGGTCGTGGCGGACGGGAACAATCCCTGTTCCCTGACCGCCGGAGAGACGCTGCTGATTCCGGCCTCCCTGGATACGGTACAGGTGGTCCCCGCCGAAGGCGGAGCCCACCTGTTGCAAGTTCATCTCCCCCAGCCGCCGAAAGACGATGTCTACGACGGCCCGGAGCCGGACGTACCGTAATCAGAAGAATTTTTTGAAGATTCCTTTGGCGACGTCTTTGAGGTCGCCCACGGGAGCTTGCTGCCGAGGTTCCTGACGGGGCTTCGGCACATAGTTGTCGACGTAGAACGACACGGTGATATGGCCGTCATAGCAGGCGTCGGTCCGGTTGAAGGCGTGGCACACGCCGTCGATCATCTTGTAGTATGTATCGGCGTTCAAGTCGGCCGGATTGCTGCAGCCCTTTGCGACGAAGCCGTCGGCACGGAGCTTGGCAGCATACTGTTCCACCAGGAACGGACGGCCGGTCAGCCGCAGCTGGAAAGCCGGATGACCGTTCATCGGCGTTTCTTCTTCCAGTTCGAAATGGCTGCCTCCGACGTCCCAGACGGGATAGGCCGGCAGGTTTTCAGCCCAGTTGTCGAAGACGGCCTGCTCCGCGGCCTTGCGGGCGGCCTCCTCGGCCGCCGCCTCCCGCTTCGCCATTTCGACGGCGCCGGAGAACAAGGTTCCGAAACCTTTCAGCACTTCGTTCGCCTTCGCAGCCTGCTCTTGCTGTTCAGGCGTCAAATCCGGCTGCTCGGCGGCCTCTTTGGCCTCTTTCACCGCATTCTCCGCTTTCGCGGTCAATTCATCGAGTTGGCCGGACTGCTTTTCCGCGTCTTCTTTGTTCGACATGTTTTGAATCGCCTTCTCAATGGAATCGCGGACGACCCCGCTGGCGGCGTTGGTCAGTATTTTTCCTAAAATGCCCATAAGATCGTGTTATTTGGATGCCCGGTCAAACCGGGCATGACGGATGTTACTTTTTGATGAATTCGACACGGCGGTTCTTGGCCCGGCCTTCGTCGGTGCCGTTGTCGGCAATCGGCTCATGGGCGCCCTTGCCGACGGCCGTCAGGCGGGAGGCGTCAATGCCGTTGGCCACGAGGGCGGCCATGATGGCTTCGGCGCGCTTCTGGCTGAGCGGATCGTTGACCTTGTCGGATCCGGTGTTGTCGCAGTGGCCCTGAATCTCAAAATTGATCGACGGATCGTCGGTCATGATTTTCGTGATCCGGTTGATCTCACCCGTGGACTCCGGCTTGATAGTGGCCTTGCCGGTATCGAAAGTGATGGCGTAGGTCACGATCTTGCCATCGCTGGCCAGACGGTCATAGAGAGGCACGGCACCCTTGGCGATGCGGACGTTCTTGATGAAGAAAACGTGCTCGTGCTGGTTGCAGCTAATCCAGAAATAGTCCGGCTTGGCTGCATTGGGAATATTCACCACACGGTTTTCGTCGAAATAGACTTTGTATGCGCGCTTGTTGAAGGAAATGGCAACGTGATGCCAGGCATTGGTGGCGACATTGTTCAGCGTGGCAGCGCCGCTACGGGTTTCATCCAGGCTGGGTAGAGGCCAGGAGTAGCTGAAATAGGCATCATTCAATACACGTTCCTCGGAAGAGACTTGGTGTTGAAACTCAAAGGTCCTGTCTCCCCCATAATAAGCCCGGATCTTGTCATTGGGCTTCAACGCGACCAGATAGGTGCCCACTTTCCAGCTGTGCGGATTGAAAGCCGTCTCGTAATCCGGCCCGTAGACTACATACACATCGTATTCGATGGTAAATTGGTCCGTCAAGTAGGGTTTGTTGTCGTTGAACAGCGGCGTAATCTGTCCGTCATCTGCCAGGGCAATGCATTTTACACCGTCCAGCTCCGTGATCTGGGCATAGCCATTGAAGACATCCCACATGGAAGGGAATTCGCCGATCTGTTCGTTCTCCTGCGTGTCTTCGAAAATGATCTCGTCACCCGCCACGAAGTCGTAATTGTTCCAGTTGGCTTTTGCCTTATTGGACACATTAGCCTGTTTACCGGCATTCGCCGGTTCGACGGCCTCGTCCTGCATCACTTCCTGGTTCTGGTACTGTTCCTGCTGCTGTGTCTGTTGTTGATTTTGCTGCCGGTCGTTCTTGTCTTTTCCTAATTTGCCGTCGAGGACATTGTTGATGCCCTTTTCGATCTTGTTGCCGATGTTGTTCTCAACGGCGTTCTTGGCCCGGTTCTTCAGCCGGTTCACGACGCTGTTTTGCGCAGACGCCCCGCTGCAGACCAGCAGGAGGGCGGTCATCAGTAAAACGATCTTTTTCATATCGGTAAAACTTTGATTGGCACAGTAGTACATAAACTATGCAAATCTAATAAATTATTATTAAAACTACAATGCTTCCGCTCGTCACGCCAAGCCTGATCAGGCATCTATTTCCCGGCGGCCCTCCCTCCGCGCGTCAGAACCCTTCAAACCCTCACGGGAGCGCTCATGTTTGATGGCTGAAGATGATATCGCTGGTTATCAGGCAGATAGATACTTTCTACCTACTTGGCAAAACACGGGTAGGAATGACTCAAACTTCTATGAATCAATAATTTAATCTCCAGGAGGTGGGCTACAAAGAATTAAGACTCTATGGCTGGCGGCAGGTGGAGATACTTTTCGATTTGCTTGCGGGAGGCGCCGGTCCTCATTGCGAGGGGTTCCATCAGATCGCGACGTTCTTCTTCCGACAGACGGAGAAGGTCATCGATGGTCGCTATCCGTCGGGAGAGCAGCAAGAAGTTTGACATCCGTCCATAGATCCGGTCGGAGCGGCCGACAAACTCTTCCTTGATGGAATATTCGCTGCCTTTGGTCGTATTCAGTGCAATCACCAGCTTCTCATAGCTGTCAAAGTGTCCGATCAGGTCATCGTAGTCGATACAGTTATAGCTACTGACAATCAGGTCGGTCAATTGCAATTGTTCTTCCGGTCTGAGTTTCCGGGTCATTTGCTCCAGCCGAAGATAGTTGAGCGGTGTATCTTCCCTCCGGGAAACCTTGGCTTCTTCGATGGCACGCCGCATGGGAGCACTGGCTTTCTCAAGCCGGAGCGGTTGCGAGAAAGGATGGCCGCTGACGGCATATGCCAGGAAGTTCCATTGTGCCTGCTCGGGACGGTTGCACATCTGCCGCTCAACCGGATTGTTGTAGAGATAAGCGATTGCACTTCGGATGTCTTTGTCCGACACCTTGCTGGCACGGCCAAAGGGACTCCTGAAGAAAGCCCCACCTTCTCCATACCATGCATTGCGCGCCATAGAGAACCGCCAGGTATAATCGTGGACGAACCGGCTGAGTTCCGCCTTGTTCGGCGCCTCGACCAGCACATGAAGATGGTCGACCATCAGGCAAAGCCCCAGAATCCGGACGTTGTATCTGCGAGCCGTAGTGGTGAAGATGGTGAAAAAAGCTAGAAAGTCCCTGACTGAGTAAAATACCAGAAAACCGTTGTAGGTGTTTTGATAGATGTGCTGAACCGCACCTGGCCTGAATGAAATCCGTCCCCTCATATCGTTTGAATCGTTGGTTATCGAGACAAAGATAATAGCTGGCCTGGCCGATTTCCAAAAAATATTTCTATGTCTGGAGGTCAAGTCGATAGGAATCGGCCATATAAAAAATCCTACCTGCGCAAAAATGGGCAGGTAGGAATAACTTTATTGGCTGTTGTTCAGCGGATTGAATTCCAGAGGCCTTGTGCTTGGAGACGGCCGGAGGGCGAATCGTGGACCGGTGGTTAGGCCTCGGTGTTTACTTCGTCGAGGGGATCGACGGGCGCTTCTTCTGAGGCGGGACCTTCCCCGTGGCAGCAGCGGCCGTGGCCGAAATGACGTTCGGCAAGGATGGCATCGGCTTTCTTCGAGAAGAAGTCGTACATCACGCCTTCGATGGCCACGATGATGGCGGTACAGACGAATACTGCGAGGATGACCAGGACAACGCCCGCCTTGGGAATGAGGGCAAGGAGGCCGCAGATGATA
>JAFZAF010000099.1 GCA_017548335.1 Bacteroidales bacterium
GTGGAGATGGCCGGCGTGGCCATCGTCGCCTCGCGTGACAGCTTCGACAAACTCGACGCCCCGCGGTTGGGCGCAATCATCCGCGAAGTCTCTTTTGATTCAGACAAATTAAGCAGCATGGAAGAAAAACTGATGCGCAAGCAGGAGATCCTGACGGTCGGCGTCGTCTCGCTGCCCGAGCTTTCCTTCAATTTCAAAACCCCGTACACATTCGGCGGGAAGACTTATCTGGGTCCGCATACCGCTACCGTGCAAGACGGTCGCATTCTCTTCGAAGGACATCTTTACGATGAAATCTTTTTTCAACACTGTGGCGAAGCGGGATCCTTCGAACTGAGCGATGTCACCATCGGCGTGGATTTCCACTGGAACCGGCAGGAGACACAACTCTTCCCCGACGACCTCAAGCTCATCGTGGAGAAAGGGAAAGTGACGGCCGTCAATTGCGTCGGCATCGAAAACTATCTGGTGAGCGTCATCTCGAGCGAGATGTCGGCCACCAATTCCGAAGAATTGCTCAAGGCGCACTGCATCATCTCCCGGTCCTGGATCCTGGCGCAGATCCAGAAGAACAAGGAGCTCAAGGCTGCGGCCATGGATTACTCCGCCTGCACCGATACGCCGGAAGAGCGCATCAAATGGTATGACCGCGAAGACCATGTGAACTTCGACGTGTGTGCCGATGACCACTGCCAGCGCTACTATGGCTTGAGCCGCGCCTCTACGCAGGCCGTGCGAGATGCCGTGGAGCAGACCTGGGGCCGCGTATTGATGTACGACGGCAAGATCTGCGACGCCCGCTTCTCCAAGTGCTGCGGCGGTGTGTTTGAAGAATTCAAGTTCTGCTGGGAGCCGAAGTCGTTCCCGTACCTGGTCAAGCGCCGCGACTCTGCGCATCCCGCCGATTTCCCCGACCTGACCGTCGAGGAGAACGCCCGGCAGTGGATCCTCTCCGAGCCGGAGGCGTTCTGCAATACCAAAGATGCGAAGATCCTCTCGCAGGTGCTGACGAACTTCGACCAGGAAACGAAGAACTTCTACCGCTGGAAGGTGGAATACTCCGTAAAAGAGCTTTCCGAGCTGGTCCGCCGCCGCTCCGGCGAAGACTACGGTGAAATCCTCGACCTGATTCCCGTGGCCCGCGGTACGTCCGGCCGCCTGTGGAAACTCAAGATCGTGGGCACGAAGAAGACCAAGACCATCGGCAAGGAACTCGAAATCCGCAAGACCCTTTCGCCGAGCCATCTCTACAGCTCCGCCTTCATCGTGGAGAAGCAGGACGGCAAGTTCATCCTGCGCGGCGCGGGCTGGGGCCACGGCGTGGGCCTGTGCCAGATCGGCGCGGCCGTGATGGGCGCCAAGGGCTACAAGTACGACGAAATCCTAGCGCATTACTTCCCCGGCAGCGCAATCGAAAAGAAATATTAAAGACAGATTCTATGGAAAAGACGAAAAAATCTCCCTGGTGGTGGGTGCCGACCCTCTATTTTGCCGAGGGCGTCCCTTACTTCCTGGTCAACAACATCTCCGTGATGATGTTTACCAAAATGGGTGTACCGAACGGCCAGATGGCCTTCTTTACGACGCTGCTCTATTTTCCCTGGTTCCTCAAGGGAATCTGGAGCCCGCTCGTCGATGTGATCAAGACCAAGCGCTGGTGGATCATCACAATGCAGGCGCTGATGACGATTATGATGATCGTACTGACGCTCACGCTTCCCAAACCGGACGCCGCCGCCATCGCCGGCGGGCAGGTCCCGATGTCCATGTTCTGGTTCACGCTGGTGCTGTTCATCATCGGAGCGTTTGCTTCCGCTACCCACGATATCGCGGCCGACGGCTACTATATGCTCGCGCACGATCCGAGCAGCCAGGCGGCGTTCATCGGTATCCGCAGCACATTCTACCGCATTGCCATGGTCTTCGGACAGGGCGTGCTGGTCTTCATTGCGGGCCGCATCGAGCGGAGTTCCGGCAACATTCCGCTTTCCTGGCAGATCACCATCGGCGTGGCGGCCGTCGTTTTCCTGCTCATCACGCTTTTCCATACCTTTATCCTGCCCAAACCCGCAGCTGACAAGCCCCGCATCGAAAGCGGCAGCACGAAAGACACGTTCCGCGAGCTGGGCAATTCGTTCAAGACCTTCTTCACCAAACCCGGCGTGTGGCTGGCCATCGTGTTCATGCTGCTGTACCGCTTGCCGGAAGGATTCCTCATCAAGCTTTGCCAACCTTTCCTGGTGGCCCCTGTCGAAGAATCGATGCAGATGGCCGGCGACCGCCTGATCCATGTCGGCGGCGGCCTCGGCCTCGGCACTGACATGGTCGGCGTGGTCTACGGCACGATCGGTGTCATCGCACTCCTTGCCGGCGGTATCGTGGGTGGCATTTTCGCCTCGAAGGTGGGCCTTCGCAAGGCCCTCTGGCCTATGGCGGCCTGCATGACGCTGCCCTGCCTGACCTTTGTCTACCTGAGTATCGTGCAGCCCAGCAGCCTGGTGGCCATCAGCATTGCCGTGGCCATCGAGCAGTTCGGCTATGGCTTCGGCTTCACGGCCTATATGCTCTACATGATGTTCTTCTCCGAAGGTGAGTTCAAAACCTCACACTATGCCATCTGCACCGCCTTCATGGCGCTCAGCATGATGCTGCCGGGCTTCGTGGCCGGTTACATCCAGGAGAAGATCGGCTATGTGAACTTCTTCTGGATGGTGATGGTCTGCTGCGTCGCCACGGTGGTGGTGACCATCCTGGCGCGGCGCAAGGTCGATCCGAATTATGGACGCAAATAATTTGAAACGATGAATAGAATCCTGATCCTTACCGTGGCGGTGCTCGCTTTCTGCGCCTGCTGCCGCTCCCAGGCACAGACCTGTCCGTCCGCACCGGTGGTGAAACCGGGCATCGAAGTGCTCCGCGACCGCGGCTTTGCCGGTCTCGAAGGAAAGAAGGTGGGCCTGCTCACCAACCCCAGCGGCGTGGACCGCAACCTCCAGTCGACCATCGACATCCTCTACAAGGCAGAGAATGTGGAACTCGTCCGTCTCTTCGCGCCGGAGCACGGCGTGCGCGGCGACATCTATGCCGGCGGCCACGCCGAAGACTCCTTCGATGATGCAACGGGCCTGAAAGTTTACTCCATCTATGGAAAATACCGCAAACCGACTCCCGAAATGCTCGAAGGACTGGATGTCGTTGTCTATGACATCCAGGATGTCGGCGCCCGCTCCTACACCTTCATCAGCGCCCTGGGCCTGATGATGCGCGCCTGTGCCGAGAACGACGTGGAAGTGATGGTGCTCGACCGCCCCAATCCGCTCGGCGGCCTGAAGGTCGAGGGCAATTATGTGGAGCCGGGCTTCTTCTCCTACATCGGCGAATTCGCCATTCCGTATGTCTATGGCCTGACGGTGGGCGAACTGGCCCAGTTGATCAATGAAGAAGGCTTGAACTGCGGCGAGAAAGGAGACGAACCGGCCCTGAAATGCAAGCTGACCGTCATCCCGATGGAAGGCTGGCGCCGCAGCATGACCTACGACCAGACGCGCCTGCCCTGGATCCTGCCTTCCCCGCAGGTTCCCCAAGGCATCAATGCCGTGGGCTATCCCTGTGCCGGCATCGTGGGCGACTTCTCCGGCTTCTACCTGAATATCGGCGTCGGCTATACCCTCCCGTTCCAGGTCTTCGCCGCCGAATGGGTTGACGCGGAAAAATTCAAGGCAGAACTTGAAAGCTACGAGATTCCCGGCGTCGCCTGGCGGACCATCCACTACAAGCCGTTCTTCGGCGGCGACCAGGGCAAACTCCTCCACGGCGTGCAGTACTTCTTCACCGACTACGAAGCCGCCCCGCTCACCCTCATCAACTTTTACGTGATGCAGGCCGCCCACAAGCTCTACCCCGACCACAACCCCTTCGACGGAAACGTCAACCGCACCAACGACATCGTCTGCGGCACCGACTGGATCCGCAACACCTTCAGCAAGAAC
>JAFZAF010000100.1 GCA_017548335.1 Bacteroidales bacterium
GCGACCAACCGCGCCAAGATCCGCCAGTACGAGCAGGAACTCGGTACGCTCCGCTCCATCATGAAGGGCTATATCCGGCAGATCGACTCCCTCAATACCTTGAACATCTCGCTGCGGAACGAAGCTTCGGAAGCCCGCCGCGAAGCCCAGGAAAGCAAGCGTCAGTATGAAGACCTGCGCACGACCACCGACCAGCTTTCGAAGAAAGCCTCGGCCGGCGCCGTAGTCAAGGGACGCGGCTTCAACCTGGTGGCCATCAACGAGTCGAACAAGGTAACCGACCGCAGCAGCCGGGCCCGCAAGCTCCGCGCCTGCCTGAGCCTGATCGAAAACTCGATCGCCGAACGCGGCTGGCGCACGGTCTACATCCGCGTCAAGGGACCGGATGACATCCTGATGACCGACGACAGCGGCAAGGTCTTCACCAGCGGTGGTGAGCAGATGATCTACTCCGCCTCCCGTGAAGTGGACTATCAGGGCGAAGAAGTGGAGATCTGCCTCTACTTCGCCGCCTCGCAAGGCTTCGAGAAAGGCAAGTACACCGTGGACATCTACACCGACGAGACCAAGCTCGGCACGGCCGAGATGATCTTGAAGTAGGATGGCCGGCCTCTACGTCCATTTTCCGTTCTGCGCCGCGAAATGCATCTACTGCGATTTCTATTCGCGCGTCCGGAAAGACTGGAAACCCTATGTAGAGGCACTGCTCCGTGAGATCCGCGAACGGAGCGAAGAACGCAAAGGCGTCCACCCGACGACACTCTATTTCGGTGGGGGGACGCCTTCCCTTTTGCCCGCAAACCAGCTGGCACGCGTAGCGGAAGAAGTGACGACCGGGCATCTCTTCGAGGAATTCACCCTCGAGGTGAACCCCGACGACGTAACGGCCGACAAGGCCGCCGCCTGGCGCGAGATGGGCGCGAACCGCATCAGCATGGGCGTTCAGTCGTTCAATGACAACCACCTGCGGTGGATGAGGCGGCGGCATACGGCGGCGGGCGCCGTGGCGGCCTTTGGCCGCCTGCGCGCCGCCGGCTTCGCCAACCTCTCGCTCGACCTGATCTTCGGTTTCACCGGGCTCACCGACGAAGACTGGCTGCATTCGATCGCCCAGGCGCTCGCCCTGCAGCCAGAACACATTTCCTGCTACCA
This sequence comes from Bacteroidales bacterium, assembly GCA_017548335.1. Taxonomy (GTDB): domain Bacteria; phylum Bacteroidota; class Bacteroidia; order Bacteroidales; family UBA932; genus Cacconaster. The sequence goes on from JAFZAF010000100.1 coordinate 1,153, forward strand.
GATGATGGGCCGCTGGGCCGATCCCGACGAGGATCGCTGCCGGCAGCAGTACACGCTCCTGCAGGAGCGATTGGAGGCCGCCGGCATCCGGCAGTATGAGGTGTCGAACTATGCCCGGCCGGGCTTCGAATCACGTCATAATAGCGCCTACTGGACCCGTGCACCCTATCTGGGCTTCGGGGCAGGCGCCCATTCCTTCGACGGCGACCGCCGTCGAAGCTGGAACCAGCCCGACATCGATGCTTACGTCGCCTCCCGTCCGGGCGGATCGGAGACGCTCACCGACCGGGAGATCCTCGAAGAAAAACTGATGCTGTCGTTGCGCACAGTGCAAGGCCTTTCCCTCGCGTCGTTATCCCCCGCCGAACGGGCCACCCTTAAACAAACGACCCTGGAGGAACTCTCCAGGGCCGGTAAGTTGATTGTGGAAGAAGGACGGATCCGGATCCCCGCCGCCGAACTGTTCGTGTCGGACGCCGTAATCCGCCGCCTCTTTCCGGATTAGGCGCAGCAGCCGTGAACCTTGCAGAAAGCGTAGATGGCCACGACGACGAAGCCCAGGATGAGCAGGGTCACATAGATGCAGCCGATCCATTTCCAGCGCTTGAACCAGATCTGGTTGTTCCAGCCAAGCGTCTGCATGGCGCTCCAGAAACCATGGGTCAGGTGGAACCAAAGGGCAGCGAACCACACGATGTAGATGCAAAGGACCCACCATTTGCCGAAGGTAGCTTCCATCAGCTGATAGGGATTCGCCTCAACGCCGCCGAGCCAGTTCTGCAGCTGCATCTTCGACCAGAAGTTGATGAGGTGAAGCGCGATACCGCACAGGACGACCAGGCCCAGGACAAACATATTGCGGGCGGACCAGGAGTCGGTCTTGGCCTTGTTCGAGACGGCGTAGCGCTGTTCTCCACGGGCTTTGAGGTTGCCGAGCGTCAGGATGAAGGCATAGAGGATGTGGATCACGAAGAAGGCGGCCAGGACGGGCACCACCACGTTGACCCAGCCCATCGAGAGGATCTCGCAGATGGTTTTGTACACGACTTCATCGGGATCGAACACGTAGGTCAGGTTCATCACCATGTGGAAGGTGAGGAAGAGGATCAGGCAGATACCGCTGACGCTCATAATCAGCTTCTTGCCGATGGATGACTTGAATATGTTTGCCATAGTTTGCTGTTTGATTGTTTCACATTAATTATGCAAAGATAATCCGAAACTTGATAAAATCATAATAAATGGCTACTTTTGTTTCAATATTTGCACTATGAAATACAACAGAATTCTCCTCAAACTCAGCGGCGAGGCGATCGGCGGCCCGGATGGCGTCGGCCTCGACGAAAATGTGATGGCTTCCTATGCCCGGCAGATTGCAGCCGTGGTGGGCGAAGGTGCCCAGGTGGCGATCGTCATCGGCGGCGGCAACATCTTCCGCGGCCTGAGCGGCACGAAGCGGGGCTTCGACCGCGTCCGCGGCGACCAGATGGGCATGCTGGCCACCGTCATCAACAGCATCGGCCTTTCCCTTTCGCTGCGCAATGCGGGCCTGAAGGCGGAAGTCTTCACCTCCACTCCGATGCGTCCGATGGCCAAATACTATATGCGCGATGAAGTCGACGAGTATATGAACCAGGGCGGTGTGGCCATCATTGCGGGCGGAACCGGCAATCCTTTCTTCACCACCGACTCGGCCGCCGCGCTGCGCGCCTGCGAACTTCGTTGCGACGCTTTGCTGAAAGGCACGAAAGTTGACGGGGTGTACGACGCCGATCCCGTGAAGCATCCGGAAGCGAAGCGCTACGAGGCCCTGACCTTCGACAAGGCGATTGCCGACAACCTCAAAGTGATGGACCAGACGGCGTTCACGCTCTGCAAGGAAAACGACATGCCGATCATCGTGTTCAACATGAACGACGCCGGCATGCTCGAGAAGGTGGTGGCGGGATGCGGCCGCTGCACCGTACTGAGCAATGAATAAAAACAGATAAGACTATGATTGAGAAAGCAAAAGCCGTGATTGAAGCCGTCAAGGAGAAAATGCAAGGCTCAGTCACTTACCTAGATGAAGACCTGAAGACCTACCGCGCCGGCAAGGCCAACCCGGCCGTGTTCAACAGCGTGGTGGTCAACTACTACGGAACGATGACGCCCATCCCGCAGGTGGCCAGCATCGCCACGCCCGACGCCCGCACCATGCTCATCCAGCCGTGGGACCGCAACCTCCTCCGCCCCGTGGAGAAAGCCATCATGGACGCCAACCTCGGCTTCACGCCGCAGAACAACGGCGAAGTCATCCGCATCAACATCCCGGCCATCACCGAAGAGCGCCGCAAAGAGCTGGTCAAGAAAGCCCGTGCGGCTGGCGAGAACGCCAAGGTCGCCGTCCGCAACGCCCGCCGCGACGCCATCGAATCGCTGAAGAAACTCCAGAAAGAAGGTCTCCCCGAAGACACGGAAAAAGACTTCGAAAGCGAAGTCCAGAAACTCACCGACAATTTCTCCAAGAAAGTCGAAGAAATCCTCGCCGCGAAGGAGAAGGAGATCATGACCGTGTAGCCCTCGCGGGCATTTCATCCGCTACGGGAACAAAACCCCCGCCGATCTATGCCCCGACCGCCCTTATTGGCCGGTCGGGGCACGTTTTTGCCCAAATTCGTGTCGCAAGCGAGAAAATCGGCGGGCGGGGCACAAAAGTGCCCGGTTTTGTGACGGGAGAAGGATGGGGGATGGAAATTTTGGTTAACTTTGTATGATTATGCGCTTTTCGGAAATCATCGGGAATGAGGCGCTGAAGGCGTCGCTGGTCAGGATGGTTCAGGGGAACCGGCTGGGCC
>JAFZAF010000101.1 GCA_017548335.1 Bacteroidales bacterium
GGGGATGTATTTGAGCAATTGCCTGCGGGACAGCTGCTTGAGTTTGTCGACAACGACGTCGGGCGCGTAGCGCCCCGCCTTGGCGATCTTTTCTTCGTCGATGGGCACATACTCCGTGAAGAGGCCGGTGTACATCCGCAGCAGGAGTTTGATAAAGCGGTCAGTATCTTCGCTGCCGAGTTGGATGCGATAGAGTTCGTCGCGGGAGACGACGAACTGGATCTTGGCCGGAATTTGGAGGGTTTCCGTAAGCGTCCAATAGCCGGCGGTCTCGAGATATTTGATGGCGTAGTACGCCGTCCGGGCGTGCAAGCCGAAATGTTTGGCGAACTTTTCGAGCTCGAATTTCACGCTGGCCCCGCGCCCCTCCTCATAGGCGTAGCCGATGAAGATGAAAACTTTCTGGTAGATGTCGCGGATGTAGTCGAGTGGCGGATACGTGGTGCGCACAGTCTGCCGGAGCTTTTTGACATCGGAGCGATTCCAGAGAAGGACGGCGTAAGATTCTTTTCCATCTCGTCCCGCCCTGCCGGCTTCCTGGAAATAAGCCTCAAGAGAGTCGGGCATATCGTAGTGGCACACGAAGCGAACGTCCGGTTTGTCGATGCCCATGCCGAAGGCATTGGTCGACACAATGACGCGGGTCTCCCCTGTCTTCCAGGCGTCCTGGATACGCGAACGCGTATCGCGCGCCATGCCGGCGTGATAGCCCTCGGCGCTGACGCCATGTTGCTGCAAAAAAGCGGCGATATCTTCGGCATTTTTCCGTCGGGAAACATAGACGATGCCGCTCCCCTCGATGCTTTGACAGACCTTTAACAGCCGTCCCATCTTGTTGTCCGTCTCGCGGAAAATATAGGACAAATTCGGCCTGGCGAAATCGCCCGTCAATAGGTTCGACTTCCGAAACTGGAGCTTCTCCATGATGTCGCGTGCAACGACAGGCGTAGCGGTCGCCGTCAGCGCGACGACAGGGACTTGTTTTCCGATAATATTCCGTATTTCAGCGATTTCTAGATAGTCCGGCCGGAAGTCGTAGCCCCACTGTGAGATACAGTGGGCTTCATCCACAACCAGTTGGCTGACATTCATCCGCGACACCCGCGCTTTGAACAAATCAGTACGCAATCGCTCCGGCGAAACATACAAGAATTTGTAGTCTCCATAGATGGCGTTATCGAGCGCAATGTCGATCTCCCGATAGGTCATTCCCGAATAAACCGCCAACGCCGGAATTCCCCGGTCCCGCAGATTCTGCACCTGATCCTTCATCAACGCAATCAACGGCGAAACCACCAGACAGATCCCCTCCTTCATCAACCCCGGCACCTGAAAACACACCGACTTCCCTCCCCCCGTCGGCAACACCGCCAACACATCCCTCCCCGCCAACACCTCACAGATAACCTCCTCCTGCATCGGCCGGAATGACTCATATCCCCAGTATTTCTTCAGCGTTGCTAACATCTCTTTATTTTTCTACGAAACCGGCGCGCCGTGCGCTTTAGCGAGACAGTATATGCCTTTGAAAACATTGGCGCCCACGCCTCAGGGGGAGGGGCCCATTTATGGGAGGGTGGTTTTCAAAGGCATATACTGCGAGCAAGCGAACAAGCGCCTTATATACTCGCAATATTCTTTTCGTTTAATAATTGTTTTCCTTCTGGAGTGTAGGCGTAGGCGATGCGGTCGGCGTAGTGCTCTTCGACTTTGCCGCGAACGATTTTCATCGTCGAGTTCATCATGCGGTTTGCGATCGTGAAGGGCTCGTCGCAGACCACCACCGCGTTCGGCAACCAACGCTCCGGGAAGAGCCCGTAATGGGCGCCGCCCTTGCGGTACGAATCGATTTCCGCCTGAATCTTTTGCAACATCGCCACCTTGCCCTCGCGGGTCGCCGGATCCATGCCCTGCTTCTTCACAAAGTCCGCCAACGCCTCCTTCTCCGGCACAATCAACACCATCGTATACGGGTCCTGATTATTATGAAGCACAACTTGAGATACATACTTCGAAACCTCTGGCAGACTGTCCTCAAACCCCTCCGGAGAATACTTCTCCCCATCCGACGAAATCAGCAGGCTCTTGAAGCGCCCGACCACATACAGGAAGTCCGGATCCCACGGACAAATGTAGCCCATGTCGCCCGTGTGAAGCCAGCCATCCACCACCGTGTCGGCCGTCGCTTTCGGATTCTTCCAGTAGCCTGCCATCACATTCTCTCCCCGGACGACGATCTCCCCTTTCGTGCCGTGCGGCACCTCATTTCCCTGCTCATCGCAGATCTTGCAATCCATCGGTTTCACGATACGTCCCGACGAGCCGAAGATGGCGTGGCCGGCCGAATTCGCGCAGATGATCGGCGTGGCCTCCGTGAGGCCGTAGCCTTGGAACATCGGCATGCCGACAGCGCAGAAGAAACGCTGCAACTCGATGTCGAGCAGCGCGCCGCCACCCACGAAGAACTGCATCCGACCGCCGAAACCTTCGCGGACACTCTTGAAGATCAGCTTGTCGAAAATCCACATCAGCGGCTTGCGCCAGCAATCCTTCAGGCCGCCCCGGTTCCAATATTCCTTATTGTAAGCGATGGCGTTCTTCACTGCGAAATTGAAGAGCTTCTCGACTTTCGGGCCTTTGGCTTTCACGCTGCTCTCGATGTTTTTCTTGAAGTTACGGGCCAGGGCCGGCACGGAAAGCATGACGTGCGGCCGGGTTTCCTTGATGGCCGTGGGCACGTTCTTCAGCGTGGCCAGCGCGTTGCGGCCGATGGGTACGAAGGCGATGGAACCGCCGTAGTACATCATCGTATACATGCCCGCGACGTGCGCGAAACAATGATCGAGCGGAAGAATGATGAGCATCACATTGTTTTCGCCCATGCTGATCACGGAGTGGCCCTGCGCCACGTTTGCCGTGTAATTACGATGTGTGAGCAGGATGCCCTTCGGGTCGGCCGTCGTGCCGGATGTGTAACTGATGTTGGCGTAGTCGTCGGGGCCGATCGACTGGTAACGGGCTACGAATTGGTCGCGGTGTTCCGCCAGGAAGGCGTCGCCGGCCTTCTGGACTTCGGACATCGGGATTTCCCCGTCGCGGAGGGCGTCGATGTGGAAAGCCGTATCGTCGAAGACGATAACTTTCTTCACTTCGGGGCACTCACCGATGATGGCCCGGATCTTCGGCAACTGATTGGCCGACACCAGGATCCACTTGGACTCGGAATGATGGATGCGGAACAGCAGGTCTTTCCCCTCCCCAAGGTTGACCGAAAGCGGAACATCCACGGCACCGGCATACAGGGCGCCCAGCTCCGCAAGGATCCACATCGCGCGGCTCTCCGAAAGCAGCGCGATCTTCTCGCCCTTCTCCAGGCCAAGCGCCATCAACCCGGCGCCAATCCGATACGCCTCCTCCCGCGCCTGCTCCTGCGTTATCTCCTTCCACACCCCGTCCACCTTTTCGCGTAAATAAACATTATTCGCAAACTGATGCGTGTACTTCTCGACAAAATCGATAATCGTCGGCCGTTTGTCTTCCATATCTTTATCGTTTAAATATACTTGTTAACTGTTCAATCTTCAAATATAACGAATTAATTCCAAAATCGAAAACTTATCTTCCCCCAAACCAGCAGCCCGCTCAATCTCCTCCCAGTTCCGCGCCACCAATCATCCCCTGCTCCGCGAGTCGAAACATCTCCGGTTCCGCGCTCGCAATCATCACCAACTCCGAAAACTCAAACATCCCCAACTCCGCGAGCCCACGCTTCCCCTCTCCTAACACTATCTACCACGACCATCCCCGGCTCGCCCCGCACCAACGGGAGTTGGCCGAGCCCGGCGAGATGGCCACAAATGGTGGTCAAATGCGTGGTTAGCAGGCTCGCGAGGAATTGGAGAAATGGGGCTCGCGTAAGCTTGTAACGAACGATGGGAGTTGAGGCGGTTATCTCCTGCCAGCACGCAGGAACCGCAGGATTGCTGGTTCCTGCGGTTAGGCTGTCAAGGATAACCGAGTAATCAATTGTTGCGGCGGAAACTGGCTAAAAAGTTGGCTATCAGGTCATGGCTGAAGCGGTTATCTCCCAGCCGGGCTGCGGGGAGCTAGAAAGGGGCTCCCCGCGCCCGGCCGGGGATAACCGATCGGCCGCTTGGGGAAACAGATGCCCGGCAGGGGGAGTCGTCTGGAAACAGGCGGCTCCCTTCTTCGTGTGGATATGGAGACAAATTGGCGGGGCGAAGGGATGGGGTATAATTTTTGCACGGGTTGGGGGCTTTGTGGAAGAATTGTGATTATTATATGTAATTAATTCTTATATTTGCAGATTAAGTGTTTTGTCGAAGTAAAGATTGACGAAGTATCGAACGAATATCAAATCAAAAATCAAAAACATAATACTATGCCTAACATCAATTTGAGAAAGTACGGGATCCGGAACACGAAGGAAGTGTTGTACAATCCCACGTATGAAGTGCTCTACAATGAGGAGACGAAACCGGGCCTGGAGGGGTTCGACAAGGGTGTCGTGACCGAGCTGGGCGCCATTAATGTAATGACCGGCGTTTTCACCGGCCGCAGCCCTAAAGACAAGTACATAGTGTATGACAAGACGACGAAGGAAGGTGCGCCGGGTGAAGTGTGGTGGACGACGCCTGAATATCCGAACGACAACCACAAGATGTCGGAGAAGGTGTGGAAAGAGGTGAAGAAGATGGCCATCAAGCAGCTCAGCGGTAAGCGGCTGTATGTCGTGGATGGTTTCTGCGGAACGCATGCTGACACGCGCATGAAGGTTCGCTTCATCGTGGAGGTGGCCTGGCAGGCGCACTTCGTGACCAATATGTTTATCCGGCCGAAGAACCAGAAAGAATTCGACCAGGAGCCGGACTTCGTGGTGTATTGCGCTTCGAAGGCGAAGGTCGACAATTACGAGGAACTGGGTCTGCGGAGCGACACTTGCGTGGCGTTCAACGTGACCAGCCGCGAGCAGGTGATTCTGAACACCTGGTACGGCGGTGAGATGAAGAAGGGTATGTTCTCGATGATGAACTACTACCTCCCGCTGAAGGGCATCGCCGCGATGCACTGCTCGGCCAACACCGACATGGAAGGCAAGAACACCGCCATCTTCTTCGGTCTCTCCGGCACCGGCAAGACCACCCTTTCCACCGACCCGAAACGCCTGCTGATCGGCGACGACGAGCACGGCTGGGACAACAAAGGTGTGTTCAATTTCGAGGGCGGCTGCTATGCCAAGGTCATCAAACTCGACAAGGAGTCGGAGCCCGATATCTATAACGCGATCCGCCGCGACGCGCTGCTCGAGAACGTGACCGTCGACGAGGCCGGCAAGATCGACTTCAACGACAAGAGCGTCACCGAGAACACCCGCGTGAGCTACCCGATCTACCACATCGAGAAGATTGTTCGTCCGGACAGCCACGGCCCCGCCGCACAGCAGGTGATCTTCCTGAGCGCCGACGCCTTCGGCGTGCTGCCGCCGGTCTCCATCCTCACCCCGGAGCAGACGAAGTACTACTTCCTCTCCGGCTTCACGGCCAAACTGGCCGGCACCGAGCGCGGCATCACCGAGCCTACACCGACCTTCTCGGCCTGCTTCGGCCAGGCGTTCCTCGAACTGCATCCGACCAAATATGCTGAGGAACTCGTCCGCAAGATGAAGAAGAGCGGTGCCAAGGCCTACCTGGTGAACACAGGCTGGAACGGTACGGGCAAACGGATCTCCATCAAGGACACCCGCGGTATCATCGACGCCATCCTCGACCACAGCATCGACCAGGCTCCGACGAAGAAGATCCCGTATTTCGACTTCGAAGTCCCGACGCAGCTCGAAGGCGTGGACCCGCACATCCTCGATCCGCGCGACACCTACGCTGATCCGAAGGAATGGGAAGAGAAGGCGAAAGACCTCGCCGGCCGCTTCATCAAGAACTTCAAGAAGTACGAGTACAACCGTGCCGGCAAGAAGCTCGTGGCCGCCGGCCCGAAGCTGGACTAAGCTGATTCTCTGATCAAACGATGTTAAACCGGCTGGAAGAAAGATGATTGTCACCATCGGGATTCTTCTGGCCGGTTTTCTATTGGGCCTGCTCCTGAAGGGGCGCGTGAAGTTGCCGACGTCGGCCATCACGATGGCCTCGATCTGCATTCTGCTCTTCATCCTCGGCCTTGAAATCGGCGGCAATCAGGAGTTGCTGGCCAATCTGCCGACGATGGGCCTGACGGCGCTCATCGTATCGGTCCTGGCCATTCTCGGCAGCGTGACCCTGGCCCGGCTGTTTACGAAAAAAGAAGAGATGAGCGGCGGGCAACCGGCCGGGAAGAGGACAGACGGCGAAACGGCGGATGAAAAAGACGCAGAAGCCTCGCCTGCCGGCGGCCAGCCGGGCGCTCCGCCGAGCGGCGGGCTGCGCGACAGCCTGATCATTGTCGGCTGCTTCATCGCCGGCGTTCTTGTGGCACTCGCCGGATGGCTGCCAGAGGGGTTGCCGATGGGGGAAATTACCAAGTGGGGACTGTATCTGCTGCTGGTCTGCGTGGGGTTTGGATTGGGGATGGAGGAAGGATTCTTCGAGAGTCTTAAGACGTTACCGTTGAGGAGCTTGCTGCTGCCGGTGGTAACCATCGCCGGATCGCTGATCGGCGGTCTTTTGGCGTGGAGCATCGTGTCACTTTTGCACGCGAATGCAACGGAGATGGCTACGGGAGCGACTGCGATGGCGCCCGGGCTAATCGACACATTGGCAGTGACGTCGGGATTCGGGTACTACTCGCTGTCGAGCGTGCTGCTCGACGAGGCGCGGGGGCCGATGATTGCGACGATTGCGCTGGCAGCAAACTTGCTGCGCGAGCTGTTCACACTGTTGACCGCTCCCCTGCTGCGCAAGGTTTTCGGGCCTTATGCCGTGATTGCTTCGGGCGGCGCGACGTCGATGGATACGACCCTTCCGGTGGCGGTGCGCTACGGCGGCAGCCGGTATGCGCCGGTTTCGGTCTATCACGGATTCGTACTGACTGTGGCTGTGCCGTTTATTGTCTCGTTCTTTATCAGTCTTTGTTAACAATCTCAAGAAATGAAAGATATCATTCTCCCCTCTCCTGTCTGTACGGGCGGAATGCCGCTGCGCGATGCGCTGATGGCGCGCCGTTCGATGCGCAATTATTCAGCGAGACGTTTTGACCTCGACTCTGCCGATGATCTTCAATTATTGGCCGACCTGCTGTGGGCGGCATTCGGGCCTATCAGCCCGAAACGCCGCAGCGCGCCCTCGTCGCACAACCGCCAGGAAACGGAACTCTATGTGTTGCTGCCCGAAGGGGCTTACCTATATGAAGCCGCCGACAATCGGCTCGCGCCCGTGACGGACGAAGACCTGCGCGCCGCCTCCGGCGCCCAGGACTATGTCGGCACGGCCGCAGCGGAAATCGCCTTCGTCGCCCGCAAAGAGAAAGTGACCGGCAAGTCGCCCCGCGGCGTCGTCGAGACGATTTACGTCGATACGGGATTCATTTCGGAAAATATCTACCTCTTTTGCGCCTCCGAAGGCATGGCCACCGTCGTCCGCGCCATGGTTCCGAAAGAGTCGTTAGCGGCGCGGGTCAGGCTGGAACCCGAACAGGAAATTACGCTGGTGCAAACCGTCGGCTGGGCACAATAAGCCACCAAAATGTGCCCCAAAGGGGCAAATTCGCCCTCCCGGGCACGATTTACTGCGATTTTGTTCCCGTAAGTCGAAAATATTCGTAAATTTGAAAGAATAAACAAGATGCCCGGTCGGGGTCGGGCATGACGAAACGGGCATGACGAAAGAAGTATATGGATCCAGTTAAGTTATTATTTGAACGATATACCGGAGAGGGTATCCGGAGTTTTGAGGAGTTGCCGTCGTCGGGGAGCAACCGGCGGTATTTTCGCATCTCGGGCGAGGAGACGACGCTGATCGGGGCGCGGGGGACGTCGGTGCCGGAGAATATTGCGTTCTGGAAGATGGCGACGCATTTCCACGAGAAGGGGTTGAATGTGCCGCGGGTGCTGGCGCATGACGACGGTTTCACTTGCTATCTGCAGGAAGATTTGGGCAACGATACGCTGTTCAGCCTTGTGGCCGAGGGGCGCGAGAAAGGCGCCTACTCCCCTGCCGAAAAAGCTTTGATCGTGAAAGCCGTGCGGGCGCTGCCGAAGATCCAGTTCGAGGGCGCCGAGGGACTCGACTTCTCTGTGTGTTTCCCGCAGCCGGAATTCGACGAGCGGATGATCTCGTTCGACCAGAATTATTTCAAATACTGCTTCCTGAAAGCGACGGGACTGGAATTCAGCGAAATCGAGCTGGACAAGGATTTCCGGACGATGTCGGACGTGCTGATGCGCAGCATGTCGGACACCTTCCTGTACCGCGACTTCCAGGCCCGGAACGTGATGATCAAATACGGAGAGCCGTATTTCATCGACTTCCAGGGCGGACGCAAAGGCCCGATCTATTACGACGTGGCCTCCTTCATCTGGCAGGCCAAGGCGGCGTACAGCGAGGCGTTCAAGATGGAACTCATCGATGCCTATCTCGACGCCCTCAAGGCCTACATGCCGACGATTACGAAGAAAGAATTCCTGAAGACGCTGCGGCATTTCGTCCTGTTCCGGACCCTGCAGGTGCTGGGCGCTTACGGCTTCCGGGGATACTTCGAGAAGAAACCCCATTTCCTGCAGAGCGTGCCCTTCGCGATGGAGAACCTGCGGCGGCTGCTCAAGGAGCCGTTTGAAGAGTATCCGTACCTGACGAAGCTGCTGGATGAACTTACGAAGATGAAACAGTTCTCCGACCTGAACCAGGAACGCGGCCTCGAGGTGGACATCTTCAGCTTCGCCTACAAGAAAGGGATTCCCAACGACGCCAGCGGCAACGGCGGCGGTTATGTGTTCGACTGCCGCGGCCTGGAGAATCCGGGGAAATACGAGCACTTCAAACACTTCACGGGCATGGACGCCGAAGTCATCAAGTTCATGGAAGACGACGGCGGCGTGCTGAAGTTCCTCGACCATGCCTATGAACTCGTGGACGCCCACGTGCAGCGTTTCATCGAACGCAAGTTCACCCACCTGATGGTGAGCTTCGGCTGCACGGGCGGCCAGCACCGCTCCGTCTATTGCGCCGAACATTTGGCCGAACATCTGGCCCATAAATTCAGCATCAAGGTGCGGATCACCCACCGGGAGCTGGAAATCGAAAAAGAACTCTAACGGGATGAAGGCGCTCATCTTCGCCGCCGGGCTGGGCACGCGGCTCCGGCCGATTACCGACACGATGCCCAAGGCCCTCGTGCCGGTGGGCGGCCAGCCGCTGCTGGAACAAGTGGCCGCGAAACTCATCGCCGCCGGCTACGACGAACTCGTCATCAACGTCCATCATTTCGCCGACCAGATTCGGGAATATGTCGCTGCGCGCGACAACTGGGGCGTACAGGTCGCCTTCTCCGATGAAACCGACCTCCTGCGCGAGACGGGTGGCGGCATCCGCCACGCCGCCCCGCTCCTTTCTGGAGACGAACCTTTCCTTGTCCACAACGTAGACATCCTCTCGAACCTCGACCTGGCCTGGTTCCGGACGCAGTACTGCGCCGGCGACCTTGCCACCATCCTCGTGAGCGAGCGCGAGACGCAGCGCTATTTCCTCTTCGACGACGAAAACCGCCTCGTGGGCTGGACCAACCTCGCCACGGGCGAGGTCCGCAGCCCCTGGCCGGGCATCGACCCGGACCAGTGCCGGCGGCTGGCCTTCGCGGGCATCCACCTCATTTCGCCCGCCATTTTCCCGCTCATGCGCGACTGGCCGGAGAAGTTCCCGATCGTGGACTTCTACCTGGCTGTCTGCCGCACGCACACCGTCCGGGCCGCCGTCATGCCGGGGCTGGAACTGCGCGACGTAGGCAAATTGTCCCAATTGGATTGCAAAGTTCCAGAATTATGATTATATTTGTAAGTTACATGAAATATATAACAAACAAAACAATATGAATCATACGATAAAACTGGTGCTGAAAGGACTCCTGCTGGCGGGAGTCGTTTTAAGCGCCCTTACGGGGTGTACTTCCCCGAAAGAGATTCTGTACTTCCAGGACATCGACCAGGTCGTGCCCCAGAAGATCCAGGCCGAGTACCAGCCGGTCATCATGAAAGACGACAAGCTGCAGATCATCATCTCCGGCCCTGACAAAAGCGTGGTCATGCCGTACAACTTCACGCTGAACAACGGTAACACCAGTGGATACGGCATGTCGCCTACCAACGTCATCCCCTATTTGGTCGACTCCCAGGGATCCATCGACATGCCCGGCCTGGGGCGCATCCATGTGGAAGGCATGCGCCGCACCGAGCTGGTCGACCTCATCACGAACATCCTGGTGGAACGCGGCCTGGTGAAAGAGCCGGTCGTATCGGTTTCCTTCATGAACTACCGCGTCACGGTGCTGGGTGAAGTTCGCAATCCGGGTACCTACACGATGCCGAGCGAACGCGTCACAGTCCTGCAGGCCCTCGGCATGGCCGGCGACCTCGGCCTGATGGCCGACCGCCACGACATCATCCTGATCCGCGACGAAGACGGCAAACAAGTCCACTACAAGATCGACCTGACCGAAAGCCAGATCCTGAACTCCGAGCTCTTCTACCTCCACCAAAACGACGTGCTCTATGTGCCCCAGAGCGCCAAGCGCATCGCCAGCGGCACAACGCCCACCGGCCTTTGGTCCATCATCCTGAGCACGCTCTCCACCCTGGTGACCGTCGCCACCTTCTTCATTGTCCGAGTAGCCAAGTAAAGCCATGCAGGAAAACAACTATCCCAACCGGAATCTTCGCGAGGATGAAACCTCGATCGACCTGAAGAAAATCCTCAACGTCGTGTGGGGCATGCGCTGGATCATCCTGGCATCCATCGCCGTCGCCCTCCTCCTCGCCTGGTGCTACAACAAGGTCACCAAGACCCAGTACACGGCCAACGCCAAGATCATGCTGGTCAACAAGAGCAGCTCGAACATGATCAATCTGGCCGACGTGTTCACCGGACTGGAAAACGGCTATCTGGCCAACGAAATCGAAGTCCTCAACTCCCGCACGCTCATGGAGCGCGTCGTGGAAGAACTCGGCCTGAATATCACCTATTCGAAGAAGCGCCCCCTGAAGGACATCCTCTACTACGGGAACAGCCCCTTCCGGCTCCTGATCGACTCCACCGAGAACTACAACAACCCGCCCCATACCGAATTGAACTTCGCGCCGAACGACTCCAGCACCTTCAAGATCACAAAGCTGCTGGTCAACGGCAACAAGTATCCGGTTGACAACAAGGCCTACCACTTCGGCGAAGAGTTTGCCGTGAGCGGACACAACCTGCTCATCGAGAAGACGCATCTGGGCAAGTTCGAGACCGGCGACACCTACATCATCACCATGGAGCCTTCGCGCAACACCGCCAAGGGAATGCGCAAGAACCTGTCGGTGTCCGGCCAGCTCAAGGCCAGCTACCACTCCGACATGGTCAACATCACCTACACGGATATCAATGCCAAACGGGCGGAAGACATCATCAACTGCCTGATTGAAAAATACAACGATGACGCCAAGGAGTTCAGCGGCAGGGCCATTACCAACACCATCGACTTCCTCACCGAACGGCTGGAACTCATCGAGGATGAACTCGGCGCCATCGAAAACCGCTACGAGGACTACCGCCGGGCCAATACCGTGGTGGATATGTCGTCGCAGTCGCAGATCACCCTCTCGTCCGACGCCAAGTATGAAGAGCAGCTCAACGCCATCGACGTGCAGATCGAACTGCTCAACATCATCAAGGAATACATCAACCAGATGGATGCCGGCCTGGTGCTCATTCCGGCCAACATCGGTATCACCGACGTAGGACTCAACAGCACCATCAACCAGTTCAACTCGCTGTTGATGGAACGCAACCGCATGGTGGCCAGCTCCAGCGAGTCGAACCCGCTCGTCGTCCAGTCGGACACCCAGCTGCAGGAACTCCTCTCCAACATCGTGACCTCGGTACGCAACCAGGAGAAATCGTTCAGCCTGCAGCGCGCCAACATCAACGCCAAGTTGCGCCAGTCGAAGGGCCGCCTGTCGAACATGCCGACGCAGCAGCTGGAGCTCTCCCGCTTCAGCCGCCAGCAGCAGGTGAAGGAGCCGCTCTACATCCTGCTCCAGCAGAAGAAAGAGGAAGCGTTGATTTCCCTCTACGCCATCGAGGACCGCTGCAAGGTGGTCGATTCCGCGCGCAACACGGCTGTGCCCACGGCGCCGAACCGGAAGATGATCTACCTGCTGGCGCTCCTGCTGGGCTTCATCCTGCCGCCCGCCATCTTCTTCCTGCGCCAGACGCTCAAGAGCAAGGTGGAAGGCAAGCTTGACATCACGAACCGCACGGACATTCCAGTGCTGGCTTCCATCCCGATTTCCGATCATCCGGGTCAGTTGATGGAGATCACCGGACGCGAACCGTTCGAAGAGACCATCCGTATCCTCCGGTCGAACGTCCGCTACCTCGGCCATCGGGTGTACCAGATCACTTCGAGCGTACCGGGCGAAGGCAAGTCGTACATTTCGTCGAACCTGGCCATCTCCATCGCCCACACGGGCTTCAAGGTGCTGCTCGTCGGTATCGACCTCCGCAAGCCGCAGCTGGCCAAGATCTTCGGCATCCACCAGCACCACGACGAAGGCCTCGTGCCGTATCTGGTAGGCCATACCAAAGACCTGGAGCCTTCCATCGTACACGGCTGCAACGGCATCCCTACGCTCGACGTGCTGCCGGCCGGCGCCATTCCGCCGAACCCGTCGGAACTCATCGAGTCGGACAAGATGGAGAAGACCGTGGAACTGCTCAAGTCGATGAATTACGACTACATCCTCTTCGACAGCTCGCCGTACCTGCCGGTGGCCGACGCCACGACCTTCAACCGCTATGTCGACGCCAACATCTTCATGCTGAGAGCCGGCGTCTGCGAACTGCGCTTCGTGGAAGACCTCGACGAACTGGCCCGCAACAAGAAGCTCAAGAACGTGTATATCGTGCTCAACGGCGTGGACATCAGGGCCCGTTCGTACGGATACCATTATGGCTACGGCTATGGCCACTACGGCTATGGCAAGAACAAGTACGGTTATGGCTACGGATACGGCTATGGCGACAAGAAGAAAGTCGGCCAGAGCGAAAATCTGGAGCCCGAAGCCAAATAGACCATGCTCTTTTTCAAGAAAAAAAAGAAGGAAACCTTCTCGTTCATGGACATCGGCCTGACCGCCGATGTCCATTCGCATATCCTGCCCGGTGTGGACGACGGGTCGCCGAACCCCGAGGAATCCCTCGCTATCCTGGAGGAATGCCATCGTCGCGGCGTGCGGAACGTGATCTTCACGCCCCACGTCGCCCGCGCCATGTTCCCCAACTCGGCAGAAGCCTTGCAGGCCCGCTTCGCGGCCTTCATCCCCACCCTGCCGGAAACCCTCCGCACAGAGATGCGCTTCCATCTGGCCTCGGAATACATGGTCGACGAGTTCTTCGTCACTTCGCCCGACCGGCTCTGCTGGCCCGACGGACAGCATATCCTCATCGAGATGTCGTACTACGAGCGCAGCCGCGAGATCCGCGACGAGATCTTCCAGCTCCAGCTGAACGGCCTGAAACCCGTGCTCGCACATCCTGAACGCTATGTCTTTTACCAGAAGGCTTACGACAAGAAGAAAGGCGTGGCCGAACTGGAGCAGTTCTTCGAGGCCGGCTGCCAGCTGCAGCTCAATGTGATGTCGCTGACCGGTGCCTACGGCGAAGGCTCGATGGCCGTGCTCCGCTGGCTGCTCGACCACGACATGTACAGTTTCATCGGCACCGACGTGCACTCACGGCGCCAGATGGACCACTTCGACGGCCTGCAAATCACTTCCGCCCAGCTTGAGAAGGTACGCCAGCTGGCCCGCAACAACGAAACCCTTTTCGGATAGTATCATGCTCAATATCTCTTATTGCTCCGACAAATACCAGTACACCATGGGCAAGTCTTTCTTCGAGAACGGAATGAAAGACAAGATTGCCGTATTCAACCTCTTTTTCCGCAAGGCGCCCGACAACAACAACTGGGCGGTGGTCAGCGGCATCCGCGAGGCGCTGCAGATGATCGCCGGCCTGGGCAGCGAAGACATTTCGTTCTTCGAGAAGTTCCTGCCGGGCGAGGATTATCGCGAATTCCGCGAATATCTCGCCCACATGCGGTTTACGGGAAAAGTGTATGCCATGAAAGAAGGCGAGATCGCCTTCCCAAAGCAACCAATCCTGACGATTGTCGGCCCGATCATCGAGGCCCAGGTGCTGGAGACGCCGCTGCTGTGCATTATGAACCACCAGATGGCCATCGCGACGAAGGCTTCGCGCGTGACGCGCGCCGCTTCGCATCCGGTGAGCGAGTTCGGCTCGCGCCGGGCCCACGGCCCCTGGGCCGCGGAGTACGGCGCGAAGGCCGCCTTTATCGGCGGGTGCGCCAGCACGTCGAACATTCTGACGGGCGTGGAGTTCGGCTTCGAGGCCAGCGGCACGATGGCCCA
>JAFZAF010000102.1 GCA_017548335.1 Bacteroidales bacterium
GGCCGTCGCGCGTGACTTCGTGGAGCTGCCTTCGCAGATCAACGAGAACTGGGCCTTCCAGAAAGAGGTGCTCGCCGGCTATGCCAAGCATTACCAGACCGGTGAGGTGATTCCCGACGAACTGGTGGAGAAGATCATCGCTGCCGGCAACTTCAACCAGGGCTTCATGACTACCGAGCTCTGCGCCGCCTCGATCCTCGACATGAAATGGCATGAGCTTTCTTCGGTCGAGGGCATTGACATCGAGACCTTCGAAAAGAAGGCCTGCCAGGAGATGGGCCTCATCGACGAGATTATCCCGCGCTATCGCACCACCTACTTCAACCACATCTTCAACAGCGGCTACAGCGCCGGTTACTACAGCTATCTGTGGGCCGAGGTCCTCGACAAGGACGCCTTCGAACTCTTCAAGCAGAAAGGCATCTTCGACCCTGAAACGGCGATGAGCTTCCGCCACAACATCCTCGAAAAAGGCGGCAGCGAGGAGCCGATGACGCTCTACAAGACCTTCCGTGGCGCCGAGCCCGATCCCGACGCCCTGCTCCGCGCCCGCGGCTTGAAATAACCGCCACGGGCGGATCGGCTACGGCGTCGCTATAGGAGTTTCCGCAGATCGTCCAGCAGATAATCGGGAGAGGCGCCGGCCAGTTGGTCGGCGCTTTGGTTTCCGTAGGAGACGGCGCAGGTGAAGCAGCCGGCGGCCCGACCCATTTCGATGTCGAAGGTAGTGTCTCCCACGACGAGAGCTTCTTCGGGTTTGGTGCCCAGTTTGCCCAGGATCACATAAAGGATATCGGGGGCCGGTTTGGGCCGGGCCGCCGTTTCTACGCCGAAGACAAAAGACAGCGGAATGTAGCGGTCGAGCCCCAGATGCTGCATCAGCCCTTCCAGCGAATGTTGTCCGCGGGAGGAGGCGACGGCCATCGGTACGCCCCGGGCGGCCAGGGTGGCAAGCACCTCTTCTACGCCCGGGAACACGGTGATGGCCGGAATTGCGAAGGTCTCAAAGATCTCGCGGTAGATGGCCACGGCGCGGTCCGCCTCGGCGTCGCCGAGGCCGGCGCCGCGCGTGAAGTTTTCACGCAGCGGCAGGCCGATGGTTGCGGCGAGAGCGCGCTCGTCGGCCGACGGGCGACCCATCCGCCGCAGCACCTCCTGGGCAGTGGCCACGATGCCCCGCTGTGTGTCGGCGAGCGTCCCGTCGAAATCGAAAATAATGGCGGCCATTACAGGGGCGACTGGTCGCGCAACAACTGTTCAGTGTACTCTTCGATGCGCCGCATCTGCCTCGGAATCGCGATGCGCTGCGGGCAGGCATCCCTGCACTTGCCGCAGCCGATGCAATGACTGGCCTGCTGCAGCCGGGCCAGACTGCGATCCAAGCTGACCAGATAAGCCCGGCGGGCCTTTCGGTAGGCGGGATCCTGCTTATCTTCGCTGATGTTGCCCTCGTTGACGCACTTGTTGTAGTGTGCGAATACGCCGGGGATATCGACGCCATACGGGCACGGCATGCAGTATTTGCAGTCCGTGCAGGGGATGAGCGGGAAGTTCACATAGTCTTCGGCAATGGCAAAGAGCATTTCCTGTTCACTGTCCGTGAGCGGGACGAGCGGGCAGAAGGTGGCCAGATTGTCTTGCAGGTGTTCCATATAGGTCATGCCGCTAAGTGCCGTCAGCACGCGTGGTTGAGTGCCGCAGAAGCGGAAGGCCCACGATGCGAGCGAGGCGCCGGGCATGCGGGCCAACAGCTGGTTGGCCGCGTGGTCGGGCAGATTGGCCAGCCGTCCGCCGAGCAGGGGCTCCATGATGACCACGGGGATGCCCCGTTTGTCGAGTTCGCCGTAGAGATAATCGGCGTTGACGTTGCGGGCAGAGAGGGTATGGGCATAGTTCCAGTCCACGTAATTCATCTGGATCTGCACGAAGTCCCAAAGGGGACGCTCGCCGGCCGGCTGCTGGTCATGCAAGGCAAGCAGATGGTCGAAGACTTCCTGGTCGCCGTGGAACGAAAAGCCGAGGTTGCGGATGCGGCCGGCCTCGCGTTCCTTACGCAGGAAGTCGAGCAATCCGTTGTCGAAGAAACGTTTCTGCAGTACTTCCATGCCGCTGAGCTCTCCGCGAGAGCCTCCGACCGAATGCAGGAGATAGTAGTCGATATAGTCGGTCTGCAGCATCTCGAAAGAGTGGCGGTACATCTTGCGGGCAAATTCGAATGAATCGTCCCCCCGGCTGTTGGACATCTTGGTGGCGATCTTGTAGGAAGCGCGGGGATGGCGGCTCAAAGCGATGCCGGTCACACGTTCCGATTCGCCCTGTCCGTAGACCGGGGCGGTGTCGAAGTAGTTGACCCCGTGTTCGAGGGCGTAGTCGACCAGTGCGTTGACCTGCTCCTGGTCGATGACGGTCTTTCCTTCCGCATCGGTGGTCGTGGGCCAGCGCATGCAACCGTAGCCCAGGAGCGACACGTCTTCACCGTGCCGGTCTTTGCGGTACGTCATGGTGCCGGGCTCTTTGGGGGCATCGGCGGCTTTGGGGGTCTTGTCGGTACAGGCGGCAACGGCCGTGACGGCGGCTCCCGTTCCAAAGATCTTGATAAAATCGCGACGTTTCATAGCGGGTTCCTCCTTATCTTTCTTTGTGTACTTCGTGTCCTTCGACGTAGATGGCGCTGACGGGCCGAGCCGGGCAGTGGAATTCGCAAGCGCCGCAGCCGATGCACTGTTCTGCGTTGACGGCCGGCACGCTGCGTTTATCGTTGTCCTCTTTGGGCACCATCGTGATGGCACCGGTCGGACAATGGCGGGCGCAATTGCCGCAGTTGACGTCGTCGCGGTTCACTACGCAGTTTTCAGGAATGACGACGGCGTGGCCGATCTGGATGGCGCTCTTGTCGGCGGCGCTTTCCACCAGGCGGATGGCGCCGGTGGGGCATACCGCTGAGCAGCGGTTGCAATCGATGCGGCAGAAGCCTTTTTCGAAGGCCATTTCCGGCTGCATCAGGGTAGCGAGCCGGGCGGAGGGCCGCAGCACGTCGTTCGGGCATTCGCTGATGCAGAGCTGGCAGGCGGTGCAATGGCTATAGAAGTTCTTGCGGCTGACGGCGCCGGCCGGCACAGGAACCACCGTGCGGGGCGGAATCTGTTTATCCTGCAGTTTGGCCACTCCTTCGGCCAGTTTCTTTTTCTTTGCCTCGACGGTCACAGCCCCTGCGACCAGAGCGGTGCCGGCAATAAATGCCCGCCGGCCTTCGTCATGCCCGACCTTCACGTCATGCCCGACCTGATCGGGCATCTTATGCGCCGCTGCGCTCTGATGTTTCCCACATGCAATCCGGTATCTGATCGCGCCGCTGCTGCAGTTTTCGATGCAGTCGAAACAGGCGACGCAGCGGCTGTAGTCGATGCGGTGGTTTTTCGTGTCGATGCAGGAAGCTTTGCAACGTTTGCCACAAAGGGAGCAGTTGACGCATTTGTCGGTATCGATGACGGGGCGGAAGAGGGAGAAGCGCGACAGCAGGCCGAGGGTGGTGCCGACCGGGCAGATGGTGTTGCACCAGGTGCGTCCGCCGCGCCAGGCCAGGATGACAATTATAATTAAGGTGACGGCGGCCACGATCAGGACCGGCAGGCTCTTCATGTAAACTTCCGTAGGATAGAAGGCGTAGCTGCCGAAGTGAGCGGAGATGGCGGCCAGCAGGTTGTTTACCCATCCGTAGACGGGTGTGAGCAGGCTGGTGGCGATGCGACCCCAGGCGCTATACGGTGCGATGAGCAGGGCGATGGCGTTCAGCCCGAGGATCATCAGCACGATAAACAGGACCAGCATCCCGTAGCGGAGCCATTTGATCTCCTTCTTGAAGCCGAAGCGGTTTTTCTTGCCTTTGCGTTTCCCGCTGATCCAGGAGACGATGTCCTGGAAAACGCCGAGCGGGCAGATCACCGAGCAGTAGACCCGTCCGAAAAGGAGGGTCAGGACCGCGAGTCCGACGATGACGGCGACATTCAGGGCCAGGACGGCCGGTAGCAGCTGGATTTTGGCCATCCAGCCGAACCAGGTGTGCAAGGCCCCTGTGAAGTCGAGAAACAGGAGGGTGATCAGCACGAAGAACAGCGCTGCCACGACGATTCTGATTTTTCGAAGCATGGTGTTTATTTTTTTACAAAGTTAACCGAAAAAACGAAGTACAAATAAAAATTGAGATTCAAGTTTGAATTTCACGAAAAAGTTTCCTAACTTTGGGGTTGCTAAGTATGTTAGGACGATAGTGTATCCTAGAAATTTGCGTAAATAATTAATAATAAACTAAATAAACAAAAAACATGAAAAAATTGAGTACCTTGTTTGCAGCGGTGGCCCTGATGCTCGTTGCAAGCTTCACTGCTTCCGCAGTGGAAAACTCCTACAAGGTCGGCAACGGCAAAGTCACGGTGACGATCTCCGATCTTGCTCCGAACGCTGACGGAACGGCCCTCATCGCCTGCTACAACATCGATGTGGCCGCTGACGCCATCGACGAATGCTCTTCGCTGGTCATCACGCCGCTGGTACGTGACAACAACAATAACAAGAAGCTGATCGAGATGATCGTGGTCAACGGCCAGTCCCGCAAGGTCAATACCGAGTGGCTGCAGCGCGTATGCTACGATGTGTGCGATCCCAACAACGTCCGCTTCTTCACGCTCAAGGAAGGTGAAGCCCTCCACGTGAAGACCTGCACCCAGGTCCCGTATGAGGAATGGATGGAAGACGGCGCCGCCTTCTACATCACCACCCAGAAGGCCACCTACAAGCCGAACTGCATCCACAACTATCCGGGCGAAGAGTACATCTGCGACATCCCGTACCTGTCCGAGCCGCTCGTGGTCGATCCGGTCCTCGCTCCCGTCCCGATGGAAGCCAACCTGGAAGGCACCCGCGTCCTCCGCACGAAACTCTACTATCCGGTCAACGTGACCAAGAAGGTGGACAACTACCTCGAGAACGCCGAAGCCCTCGCGCTCCTCAATACGCTCGACAAGGGTAACTTCGAAGTTACCTCCGTCGCCATCGAAGGCTGGGCCTCTCCGGAAGCCACGGTTCCTTACAACCAGAACCTCTCCATCAACCGCGCCAAGACGGTCAAGAACATCATCGCCGAGCAGTACAACTTCCCGCAGGATGTCTACTCCGTCAAGGGCAACGGTGAGTACTGGGATTCCGTGATCGACTATGTCGACAACACCGACGAGCCGATCGTGGCCGAGAACCGCGCCGCCATCCAGGAAGCCATCGCCGCCAACGGTGACCTCGACAAACGCGAAGCTGCCATCAAGAAGATTGCCGGCGGCAAACCGTACAAGGCCATCTTCGACGCCGTTTACCCGCGCAGCCGCTTCGCCGAAGCCGTCGTGACCTTCAAGAACAAGGGCTACAACCGCACCGACGCCCTCTCGCTCTACGAGCAGGATCCGGCCAACCTTTCCGCCGACGAATACGTCCTCCTCATCCAGGATGACGCTCCGCAGGATGTGGTCGACGCCGCTGTCAAGCTGTACCCGAACGACGCCCGCGTGGCTGCCGCCGCTGCTGCCAAGGCTTACGAAGACGGCAACATCGACAAAGCCATCGAGCTCTACAAGAATGCCGGCAATACCGAGGAAGTGATGAACAACCTCGCCTGCTGCTACCTCAAGAAGGGTGACTACGAGAATGCGAAGGCTTGCCTCGAGAAAGCCGAGAATGTGAAGAGCGCTGCAACCAACGCCAACGAGCTCCGCAAGGTTTACCTCAACAACAAGTTCTTCAGCAAGTAATCGTTGCGGCCGCTGGCCCGAAATCAAAAGGGGAGGGTACCGCCCTCCCCTTTTTTGAAAACCCACCATCCGGACCCCACCCGTCCGGAACCCCGCCCTGGTGGTGGAATGGTAGACACGAGGGACTTAGACACGTTCTTTGAAATAATTGTTTTGTAAGACATGATTTTTATTTTATCTTCACGTCTGCTATGAAGAAATATTCAATAGAGGATGTGAAGAAGGCGGTTCGTAAAAGCAAGTCAATTGCTGGGGTTTTACGACTGCTAGGACTACGACCGGTAGGAGGAAATTATAAGACTATCCACAGAATGATCGATGAAAACCATCTGGACACCTCTCATTTTACAGGTCAAGGATGGAATGTTGGCCTTCAGTTCAAACCGAAAGGGATAATTACCAATGAATCGATTTTTGTGGAGAATTCAGCATATAGATGTTCTTGGCGATTGAGGGAACGCTATAAACAAGTTACTGGAATTTCTTCATGCGAGAGTTGTAATCTTTCAAGATGGCTGAATCGCGATATCCCTTTGGAGATTCATCATATTAATGGTATCAACACGGATAACCGCCTTGAGAATCTTCAGCTCTTGTGCCCCAACTGTCATGCGCTTACAGACAATTATCGAGGAAGAGCACATTTGAGTGCACTCTCTGAAAGGAGAGATGTAGAATGTCGTAAATTCAAGGAAGCCTTAACAGGTAATGCTGATGGTAATCTTGAGCCAAGCCTTCAGTAGAAGGAAGGTGCAGAGACTAGACACGACACACCTAAAGATCCTGGATCCACGGTGAAGGAATAGTCCGGACCACAAACGTCAAAGGTGGCGAAAGCCATAGTGGTAAGAAAATCCCTTGGCCCGAAACGGCCGTGCGGGTTCGAGTCCCGCCCGGGGCACTGGAGTGACTTTATAAGTTGATAATTTTCAATCACTTATAAAGTCTCTCTTTTTTATGTTCACCAAATTTGGTCGCATTTGGTCACACTTTCCTGGTCATCACCAGCAAC
>JAFZAF010000103.1 GCA_017548335.1 Bacteroidales bacterium
GCATTGGAGATGTCCTTCAGGGTGTGGGCGGGGATGTTCAGGTTGGCCAGCATGGCCTGGAAGGCGTTGTCCACGCGGTTGAGCATGGTGCCGAGATGCGCGAGCATCTCGGGCTCGAAGGCCTTGTCGTGCGAGCGCATGCGGCTGAGGATGCGGCTGATGGATTCACCGGAGTCGCCGAGGCTCTCCATCTCGCCGATGATCTTGTAGATGCCCTTGATGCGGCTGGCCGACACGGCGCTGATTTCGCCGCTGGCCACTTCGTTCAGGTAGGCCGCCACTTCATATTCCATCCGGTCGGTGATCTCCTCATACTTGACCAGTTTTTCGCGCAACTTCTCGAATTGCTCCTTGTCGGTGGCCAAAATGGCCTGGCGGATATAGCCGAAGCCCTTGTAGCAGACCTCGCCGAAGTTGATGAGCTCCTGGTCGGCCTCGGTGATGGAGAGTTCGGCCGTCGAGAGCGGTCCGCCGGAGATGTATTTGAGTTGGAACTTCTCTTCTTCGCCCTTGTCGGGGAAGATGGCGCAGCAAAGCTTTGTGATGGTCGGGATGAACCACACGAGGATCGACGTGTTGACGACGTTGAACAGGGTATGCATCGTACAGACACTGTAGAGGAGCGAAGTCGTGATGGCAGTGGCATTGGCCGTATCGGTCAGGTCGGCGGTGTTGGGGTCGGGCAGGCCGAAAAGGGTGACAATACCGCCGACCATGCGGAGCCAGAGCGGGAAGATGCAGAGCACCCAGCACACGCCGAAGGTGTTCATGATGGTGTGCGAGATGGCCGTTCGTTTCGCTGCCGTGTTGCCCACTGAGGCCGCAATGTTCGCCGCGATGGTGGTGCCGATGTTTTCGCCCAGAATCATGGCCGCCGCCAGACGGAACGGGATCACGCCCGTGGTGATGAGGATCATGATGATGGCCATCGTGGCGGCCGACGACTGGAAGCAAACCGTGAGGATGATGCCGATGAGCAGGAAAATCATGACGCTCCAGCCGCCCAGGTTGGTCCAGGCTTGCACGAAGCCGAGCCGTTCGGGGGTGATGAGCACCTGCGCCGTGGCGCGCAGCTGGGCGAAACCGATGAAGAACAGGGCGAAGCCGATGATGATCTCGCCGACGTCGCGGAATTGCTTCGATTTCTTTTTCATCTGCATCATCACGTAACCCACCAGGATGAGCGGGAAAGCGAAGTCGGCCATGTTGAACGAGAAGCCGAAAACCGCCATGATCCACGAAGTGACGGTGGTGCCGATGTGGGCGCCCATGATCACGCCGACAGCCTGGCCGAGCACCAGCAAGCCCGCATTCACGAAACTGACGACCATAATGGTCGTTGCAGTGGACGACTGGATGGCGGCCGTCACGCCAATACCCGTGATGATCTGCTTGAACGGATTGGAGGTCATCGAAGCGAGGAAGGCCCGGAGCCCGTCGCCCGCCACCTTCTGGAGACCCCCGCTGAGCAAGCTGAGGCCGAAAAGGAAAAGGGTGACGGCGCCCAGCAAGGTCAGGATCTGGAGAACAATATCCATGAATTAATCGAATAACTTACAAAGATACACAAAAAAGGGGACCGTCAATCAGAACAGTCCCCTTTTCACAGGCCCTCCTGGGCCTCGCGTCATGCCCGGCCTGACCGGGCATCTCTACTCCTGCTTGGTCTCCGTCCACTGGCCACAGAATGAGCAAGACGCCGCCGGGGGCCATTCTGTGGCCAGGATTCGGGCGGAATCCGCGGTTTCGTGGCCATAAAATGACTGCCAGCATCGCCAGAGCCATTCTATGGCATAGGTTAGGTCTTACGAAGACCCCCTCGGTTATTTATGCTATCCCCGATACGCCCTCGGCGACAGGCCTTTCAGCCTTGAGAAGAACTTGCTGAAGGAAGGGGTGTCGGCGAAGTGGAGGTGGTCGGCTATCTGAGTGATGCTGAGTTGAGAGGTTTGCAACAGGAAAGAAGCCTCCATCAGTAGCATCTGATTGATATAATCGACAACGGTGCGGCCAGTGACCTGACGGACCACGCGGGAGAGATAGACGGGAGAGATATGGAGCTGGTCGGCGTAAAACGGGATGTCGTGGTGCTCTACAAAGTAGCGAGGCAGAATACGGATGAATTCGATGAATATTTCCTCTACGCGCTGTGGCGTCTGGCGGTGAACGATGGCGCGCTGCTGGGCATTCTGCAGGTCGAGCAGGAAGATGGAATAGAGCATACGCAACACCTCTCCCTTGTAGATATGATCTGAATGAAGACAGTCGATGATATCGCGCATCTTCTCGGACAGATGCTGTGCGGCATCCGGTGGCAGCGTCTGTTTCGGTTCGTGCAGCTGTACGATAGGCAGATAGGCCAGATGAACAAGGTCATGGAGGGATGGTGCCTCAATGGTGACGTGTTCATCGGCTATCAGGCAAAGGCCGTGGAAATCGTCGGAAGTGGCGAGGACATCGACTGGGAGGCCTGGCGAATAGGTGTACAAGTCATTGGGATGCAACGTCAGATCGCGGCCATTGTAGTGAATCGTCATCCACCCTTTGTCCACCAGCATAAAGGCAAAGCAGGAAACGAATCCCCGCAACAGGTTGGAACGAAGGACTTTCGTCCCGTCTGTTTCCAGACAGTACATCCCGTTGTCCCAGCCTTTTTCGGGCAAGTCGTCGCCTACAACTATCGGCAGATATTCATTCAACGTGTACATATCGGATACAAAGATACGAAGTTATCTTCGATTGTATCGTTTCAGACAATTTTAGTATTGTTTCAAAACACGTTTTGTATGTATAATAGAGTAACTTTGTCATAGAAAACCAGGAAGCATATCGTTAAACCTTAAATACAGACCAATTATGGACAAAAAGAAATCTATTGAGGCATTACAGTTTTTCGTAACCCATCTGGCAGAAGGTGCCATTGTTCACAAGCAGCAGGGCATGATCTTCAAATCGCAAGGACTCACCAAACTCGGAGAAAAGTACATCGGCCATTTCGGCGAAGAGATGGCATGGGTAGAGAAATTCACGGAGCGCATCCTCGACCTTGGCGGAGAGGTCAAGTTCGAAGGCATGAAGAGCCGCGCCCTGATCTGCGACCCCGTCGAGTATGTCAAGGCCGACCTCGCCATCCAGGTGCCTGGCGTTGAGCTTCTGATGAAGTGCATGGAAGGCGTGAAGGATGATCCCATCACCTACGACCTACTGAAGGCCTACCTGAAAGACGAGGAGGAAGACCTCTTCTGGAGCCAGGGTGCTGTGGAGCTCATCGAGAAGATCGGCACGCAGAACTGGCTGCTGCTGCAACTGTAGCGCCACGGCATGGTCAGCCGGGTACAAGAAAAGCGATGCTTCGGCATCGCTTTTCTTGTACCCGTCGGCGGTTTCCGCCGCGATGAGTCTAGTAGTAGAACCCGATCAGTCGGGCTCGTTCTTCCGGAATCCAGTCCTGGGAATTCGACGAGTACATACTTCTTTTCACCTCGTCGAACGTAATGCTCAGGTCGTTGGTCAGCACCACATAGCCCACTTCCTTTTCCGGGATTCCATCCATCCCCGTCAGGACGCCCAGGTACTTGTAGGTAATATCATTCAGATCGGTGCTCCAGGTGCCTGTATCGTTCTTCCAATGATTCACGGAGATATGATACTTCCCGCCCATCGCGCCGTCCTTGACCGGTGCTTCCAGGAAGTGAAGGTCCCCCGTGGCTACCACCAGGTCGCCATCGAGGACGTATTCCCCCTGGGAAAGATTGTACTTCACGTTCTTCAACCGGAGAACCAAATAGGAATCGGCCACTTTCACGATACCGACCTTGCCGCTGAACACGTGCGTGTGGTCGAGCCCGGTGCTGGACAGCGGCAGCGTGAGTTCCATCCGGTCGACCTGGATGTTTCCCGACCTCACGTCTCCCTCGTAATAAAGGTTCAGGGAAGCGTATTCCGAGTAATACTTCCCGTCCGTACAGCTGCTAATGACATTCGGAGTATATATCCGTGCAACTTGGAACTTGGCTTTCTTGCCGTCGGGCGTCAGCAGGGTACAATCGCCGCCTTCGTCCACCAGGACCTCGAAGGAAGTGCAGGAGACCAGCAGCGATGCTGCCGCAAGTAAAAGAAGAATCAGTTTTTTCATCATGGTTACAAAATTAGTTATTATTTTTTTAACTTTTTGTATATTTGTAGTGTATATACACTTTTATCAAATCATTACGCTATGGCAAAATTTGAAATCACTGTGAGAAAGAACGGCGAATTCCAGTTCAATCTCAAAGCCTCGAACGGCGAGATCATCCTCACCAGCGAAGGCTACACCACCAAATCGGCCTGCCTGAACGGTGTCGAGTCCGTCAAGAAGAACGCCGTTGAGGAAAAACGCTTCGAGAAACTGGTGGCGAAGAACGGCAAACCGTACTTCACCCTGAAGGCTACCAACGGCCAGATCATCGGCCAGAGCCAGATGTATGCTTCCGAGCGCAACCGCAACAACGGCATCGCGTCCGTGATGAAGAACGCACCCGTCGCCGAAGTCGTGGAACTGTAGAAGCCATTCGCAGGGCAATAGAGACCGGCTCCTTGACGGGGCCGGCTTTTTTATACCCAAATTTTAAACTTTTTCTAAAATAATTATTGTTTTTCAATAATAATTTCTATATTTGCAGAAATTAAACGCTTAAAGACATGATTACTTCCTGGTGGGTTTCCCTTTCGCTGGCCATGAAGATCCTGTGGGGCGTCACCCTGGCCGCTTCGCTGATCTTCATCATCCAGAGCATTTTGACCTTCCTCGGTGCCGATTCCGGCGACGGCGGCATCGATACCGATTTCGACAGCGGCTTCGACTCCGAAGTGGCCGATGCGACCGTCGAAGGCGGCACCAATCTCTACACGTTCCGCAACTTCGTCAATTTCATCCTGGGCTTCGGCTGGTCGGCCATCCTGCTGCAGGAGAAAATCACGTCGATTCCCCTGCTGCTCATCGTATCGGCTGTTATCGGCGTGGCGCTGGTGGCGGCGGTCATGTACCTGTTCAAATGGCTGAGCGGCATGCAGCAGTCCGGCAACATCAACCTTTACAAGTCGGCCGTGGGCTGCAACGGAACGGTCTACATCCCCATCCCGGCCGAGCGCAAGGGCGAAGGAAAGGTCCAGATCTCCATCAACGGATCGGTCCGCGAATACAACGCCCTCACCGACGGCGACGCCCTCAAAACCACGACGCCGATCCGCGTGGTCGAGGTCATCGGCCCCGGCACCCTGCTCGTCGAACCCCTTGAATCATTAATCATCTAAACAATAGGAACCATGGAATTCTATCTGATTCTGATTCTCGTGGCGGTCGTGTTCGTCACCTTCACCGCCATCCTGCGGCGCTACAAGCGCTGCCCTTCCGACAAGATCCTGGTCATCTACGGTAAAACCGGCAAGAACAAAGAGGGCGGCATCTCGTCGGCCCGCTGCATCCACGGCGGCGCCTCGTTCATCTGGCCCGTGTTCCAGAGCTATGCCTTCCTCGACCTGACCCCGATCTCGATCGAGTGCAACCTGACCAACGCCCTTTCCAAGCAGAACATCCGCGTCGACGTACCGTGCCGCTTCACCGTGGGTATCTCCACTGAACCGGAAAACATGACCAACGCCGCCGAGCGTCTGCTGGGCCTGACTACTGAGCAGATCCAGAACATCGCTACCGATATCCTCTTCGGTCAGCTCCGTCTGGTCATCGCTACCATGGACATTGAGGAAATCAACGCCGACCGCGACAAGTTCCTCGCCAACGTCTCCACCAACGTGGAAGCCGAGCTCCGTAAGATCGGCCTGAAGCTCATCAACGTCAACGTAACGGATATCCGCGACGAATCAGGCTACATCGAGGCCCTCGGTAAGGAAGCCGCCGCCAAGGCCATCAACGACGCCAAGAAGAGCGTGGCCGAGCAGAACCGTTACGGTGAGATTGGTAAGGCCGAGGCCGACCGGGACAAGGATATCCGGATCGCCGAAACCACCCGTGACACCCGTATCCGTACCGCCGACGCCAACGCGAAGGCCGTCGAAGGTGAAAACAGCTCCAAGATCGCCATCGCCCAGTCCGACGCAGCCCGCCGTGAGAAACAGGCCGAGGCCGAGCGCCTGGCTGTCGCCGCCGAGAAAGTGCAGGCCGCCAAGGCCCTCGAGGAGGCTTACAAGAGCGAGCGCGACGCCGAGCTCGCCCGCGCCGAGCGCGAGAAAGCAACCCAGCAGGCCAACATCGTCGTGGCCGCGCAGATCGAGAAAGAAAAAGCCATCATTGACGCCGAAGCGGAGGCCGAACAGATCCGCCGCAAGGCGAAAGGCGAGGCCGACGCCATCTTTGCCAAGATGGACGCCCAGGCCCGCGGTACCCTGGAGATCCTCTCCAAGCAGGCTGCCGGTTTCGGCCAACTGGTAGCAGCCGCTGGCGGCGACGCCCAGCAGGCCATCACCATGCTGATCACCGACAAGCTGCCTGAACTGGTCGCTACGCAGGTCGAAGCCGTCAAGGGCATCAACATCGACAAGGTCACCGTGTGGGACACCGGCAACGGCGGCGAAGGCAAGACGGCCACGTCCAACTTCATTTCCGGCCTGATGAAATCGGTTCCCCCGCTTGAGGACCTTTTCAAACTCGCCGGCATGGAACTGCCGTCCTACCTGAAAGGCAAGTCCACCGACAAGGCTGAAACCATCGAAGTCACGGAGGAAAAGTAAGTCATGCCTATCATTATCAACGTTGATGTCATGTTGGCTCGGAGAAAGATGTCTTCGGGAGAATTGGCTCAAAAGATAGGCATTTCTGCGGCCAACCTTTCGATTCTCAAGACCGGCAAGGCGAAGGCCATCCGTTTCTCGACGCTCGACGCCATCTGCAAGGCGCTCGACTGCCAACCCGGCGACGTGCTGGAGTACCGCCCGGACTGATCCGGTTTCGACCGATCCAGCCTTGACCGATCCGGCTTTGACTGATTCTGCCGCCTGGCGAGAAGGCCGGAAAAAGTATCTTCTTCAGCGCCTCTACCCATAAGGTGGAGGCGCTTTTGTGTCCCTCCGGCCACAGAATGGGCAAGATTTTTTCTGCACGATTCTTGCAGCGAAGCCGGGCGTCTGCATTCCTGATGAAGCGGGTGATTCGCGGAGCAGGACAGGTGCAGGAGGTTGTAGAAGAAGAAAAAGGAATGCTATGAGAAAGACCGTTCATCTGTGTCTTTCGTCTCACGACGAAGTCATGTACCGAAGCGAGGCCGACCTGATCGCCGGCTTCAATTGTTTTGCCGTTGCTGTACTCTACACGGAATCCCGGGCGCTGGCCGAAGGCTTTCTTTCGACCCACAGCCATCAACTGATCCAATCCGATGCGCCCCGGGAAGCGATGCACCGGAGCCGGAATGCGTATGCGCGGTATTTTAACTCGCGATACCATCGTCGGGGAAGACTGGGAGAGAAGCACTATTACTATCTGGAGATAGAAGGGCTGCATCATACGATGGCCGCCCTCAACTATGTCAACCGCCAGGGCTTGCATCATGGTCTGGCCACGACGCCTTTCGACTATCCGCACGGCTCGGCGAACGCCGTGTTCCGGAAAGAACTGGGGAAAAACAGCCCCGTGTCCCTGCTTCCCGATTTTCTTCGCAGTCATTATCTTCCGTCCAATGTGACCGTTCCGACCCGGTATCGGATGAGCGAATCCGGGTTGTTGTTGCGGGAAGACATTCTGGATACGGCTTATGTCGAGGAACTCTATGTGTCTCCCCGCAGTTTCCTTTTCCAAATGAACCGCATCAGCGAAGAGGAGCGCAGCCTGGAACGGCAGAAGGAGGAAAACGACACACCTCCGATAACCCTGGAAGTTATTGAAGAGGGAGTGCCCGATTTCCAAGCGGACTTCTGCAGATCGAACGAGTTCGGAAAAGTGAACAGGCAAAGAATGACGGACATCGAACTCTGTCGCTTGATAGACACGGACCTTGTCCCCCGTCTGCTTGACAATCCTGAAAAGACATCGGTCTATGACGTGCCGTTATCCCGGCGAATCCAGCTATTTGAACGCCTTCGTGAAGAGAGCCAGGCGGCACGGTACAGGAAGGGCCGTTCTGTCTTCGGAAACAAGTTCGTCACGGACGCCCAGCTACAACGCTGCCTATGCCTCAAGTATGCGGGCGATGCCACAGAATGATTCTGGCAAGGCTGGCAGTCATTCTGTGGCCACGAAACCGCCGATTCCGCCCGAATCCCGGCCACAGAATGATCGAGACGCCGCGTGGAGCCATTCTGTGGCCAGCGGCCCAGTGGCCAGCGAACGGAGAGCGGGCGGGACAGGCCGAAAAAGGGGCGCGAAGCCTGCGCCGCTTCTGCGGCGCTTTGGTTCCCTGAGGGAACCATTAAAAGGAGGGGTCAGAGAAGGAGGCGGCTTCAGCCGCCGACTGGCTCCGGGTACGGGAACAGAAAAAGGCTGCAGATTTGCAGCCTTTTTACCCGTACCCGGAGCCGGGGTCGAACCGGCACAGCCTCGCGGCCACTGGTGTTTGAGACCAGCGCGTCTACCGATTCCGCCATCCGGGCGTTTTCGTTTTGCCTTGCGGTCGTAGAACGCGCAAAGGTATGTATTTTTGGCCAAGTTTACAAATTTGCCTTGGCCCAGGCGTAGATCAGGAAGTTCTTGTCGCTGTTCCAGGCTTCGCGGTAGAGGCGGCCGACTTCGGCCAGCCAGGCTTGTGAGCGCTGGCCGTCGTCGCTGTGGCCTACGTCGGTCTTGCCGCCGGCGGCGTAGTACATCTCGCGTGTCGTGGAGCTGATGCGGGCGAACCGGCCTGTATTGGGACGGAGCTGGTCGTTCGTCAGCGTCAGGTAGTATTCCAGCATCGCATCGGTGGGGTGTTTTTCGGGGGTCAGCCAGGTCGAGTCGGCCACATAGACCGTTACGCCGTCTTTGAACACATAGGGTTCGTAGAAGCCGGCCGTGTACATGTCTTCGTACACGACGCCGCGTACGGGGAACTGCGCTCCGCTTTGCCACTGGATGAAGGAGCAGGTCTTTTCGATGTCATCGGGATCGAGTGCGCCAGTGGCGTCGAACACGGCATTGACGACCCAGCGGGCCAGTTGTTCCGGCGAAGGGTTCAGCATGTAGACGAGGCCGCGCTTGGGCGCGTTCAGGTAGATGTCATTGCCCGTATGGTATTCCCAGAGCTGGACAGGATATCCTTCCCAGTCGGGGATTTCGGTATTCTCGCCGAGCAAGGTTTCGGCCATGTAGGCAGCGCTGAGGACTTTCTCGCAGCGGGCTGTGAGCGAGGCGAGGGAATCGCGATAGTAGGCTTGGACGAGTGGGTCGAGTTTCGGCCCCTTGCCGCAGCCCGCCAGAAGTGCGGCGGCGGTCAGGAAAAGAAGGAGTTTTTTCATAGCATCAGATCGGCAAATACACAGGCAGAAACGGCTTCAACGACAGGCGGGACGCGAAGGGCGAAGCAAGTATCGTGGCGGCCGGGGATGGAATAATCGGTGAGACAGCCGCGGGCGAAATCGAACGTGCGCTGGGGCTTGCGAATGCTTGAAGTGGGCTTGACTGCCACGCGGAAGACAATCGGATTTCCGTTCGACAGGCCGCCGTTGATGCCACCGGCCCCGTTGCGGGACGTATGGCCGGCCGCATCGATAATGGGATCGTTGTGTTCGGAGCCCTTCATGCGGGCGG
Organism: Bacteroidales bacterium; assembly: GCA_017548335.1. Classification (GTDB taxonomy): domain Bacteria; phylum Bacteroidota; class Bacteroidia; order Bacteroidales; family UBA932; genus Cacconaster. Next base: position 9,710 of record JAFZAF010000103.1, read on the forward strand.
CGGCGAAGCCGTCGCCGAATTCGATGCCGCGGATGCCGGGAATCGAAAAGACCGCATGGGCCAGAAGCGACTCGAGGGAATCAAAAAAGGGTTCGCCCAGGCCGACCGGAACGTTCGTGCAACGGCATTCCACGAGACCGCCGAGGGAGTCGCCTTCGGCGGCGGCTGCGTCGAGCAGCCGCCCGACGGCGGCCGTATTTTCAGCCGCCACGCCGCCGATTTCCACCAGCCGGGCTTCCACCGTCAGCGGTGCGATGAGTTTCTTGGCCACGACGCCGGCCGCGACCAGCGGCAGGGTCATGCGGCCGGAGAACCAGCCATCGCGCAGGGAGCCGTAGCGGGCCATCGCGACGAAGTCGGCGTGGCCCGGACGCGGAATGTCGGTGAAGCCCTTATAGTCTTCGTTCCGGTAGTTGCGGTTGGCAAAGGTAATCGTCAGGGTGCCGTCGGTAGCGCGCCGGTCGTCCAGTTCCGGGCGGTCGTCTTCGATGCGGGGCGTCGTGCCGGGGGCGCCGCTCTTGCGGCGCAGGAGGTCGGCGGTGAAATCGTCTTCCGTCAGCGGCAGCGCGGCGGGGACGCCCCGGAGCTTAACGCCGACGCAGGGCGCGTGGGAAGCGCCGAAGATGTCCAGCTGGAAGCGGTGTCCAAACGTGTCCATATCAAGATCTCTTGAGTTTTTCGAAAATGTCGAGGAATCCGGGGAACGACTTGGCAATACAGTCCGTATCGTCGATATCGACCGGTCCGTCGGCGAAAAGCGAAGCAACGGTCAGGGCCATCGCCAGGCGATGGTCACCGTGCGAAGAACAAGTAGCGGCCCGCAACCGGCGGTCTTCCTGGCCGTAGATGGTCATTTCGCCATGCGAGACGGATGTCCGGACGCCCAATTTGCGGAATTCTTCCGCAAAAGTGGCGGCCCGGTCACTTTCTTTGTTCTTCAGGCGGCCGATGCCGGCCAATACGCTTTCACCGCCGGCGAAGCAGGCCATGACGAAAAGCGGCGCGAAGAGATCGGGTGCATCGGTGATGTCGTAGTAAAACGGGCAAAGGATGGACCTTCGTACGGAGATGGTATTCTTTTCGGGATCGTGCACAATATCCACGATGTTCTGCTTGAGCAAATGGTAGATGGCGGCGTCCGATTGCCGGGAGTGGAGGTCAAGTCCGCGGAACGTCAGGTCGCCCGCCAAGGCACCGGCCACCAGCAGCATCGCGGCGGCGCTCCAGTCCCGTTCCACTTCCAGCCCCAGCACTGGCGTGACCTTCTGCTCCGGTTCGATGTAC
>JAFZAF010000104.1 GCA_017548335.1 Bacteroidales bacterium
ACCAGCGCCGGGATATGTTCCATCTCGTCGCGGTTCCAACGGTTGTGGGAGGCCAGGTATTCAACGCCTTGGGCTATCTGCGGCTTGGTAAATACGAGCTTCGGCTCAACAACCTTAACCATCATCGCAGGCTCCGCAGCCGTCGAATCCGCTTCTTCCTCCGCCTCGGCAAAGACAGAATCCAGCACAGAAACTGGTACATCCAGCAACGGCATCTCCAGCAGGCTGGTGATCGGCGGCTGTTTCGGCCCCCGGTCGCCCGACCGGAGTCCCAGCACGAACCCCACCAGAATCGCACAGCCCAGCGCCATCGCGCCCAGCACGATCCGCCAGAATCCGGGTTCTTTTATTCTGTTTTTCTCCAGGTCCATGCCGTTTTCTTCCTTGGATAAAAACAGCGCTCAAGTGGGCTTGGCGCTGTTAAATAAGGGTTGCGGTGAGGGGGGGATTCGAACCCCCGGTACGGTAATCCCGTACGTCAGTTTAGCAAACTGGTGGTTTAAGCCACTCACCCACCTCACCTTTATGTCGGGGCGCTGCCCCGTACCCCGCGCCTGAAGGCGACAGGGAATGCAAAGATAGAGGCTTTTCTGAAATATGCCAAATTTTTTTATACCTTTGCAATCTATCGGGATGTGGCGCAGTTGGTAGCGCACTTGGTTTGGGACCAAGGAGTCGCACGTTCGAGTCGTGTCATCCCGACGATTCAGCCGCAGACAACCGAGAAAGGAATTTCACCGGTGGAAGGTTACATTGTCAAACACGCTTTCCGGCATTTCTTGCCGGCCGCCATCCTGACGGGCATCATTGTGGAGTTGCGTGTCATTACGGACGGCATCATCGTCAGCCGCCTCATCGGGCCTTCCGCCCTCTCCGCCATCAATTTCTATATGCCGCTGGATTCCGCGCTCGAGGCGATGATTTCCATCTTCGCGCTCGGCGCCAGTTTCCTGGCGGCCAGACGGATGGGCCGCCAGGATTACCGTGGAGCATCGCAACTCTTCACGGTGTCGCTGGTTGGCACGTGTACAATGATCGCCCTGCTGACAGCCCTGTGCGCCCTGTTCTTGCAGCCGCTGGTCTCCCTGCTGGCGAGCGGCGAAGCGTCTGTTGTCCGCGACTATACGGCCACTTACCTGCGGTGGATGCTTCCGACCTTCCTGGTGATGGCGCCCAATATCGTTCTGCGCTGCTTTGTCAACATCGATGGAAAACCGCGTCTGGTGACGGCGTCGATCCTGGCCAGTTTCCTGCTCAACCCGTTTCTGGACGTGATCCTGATCCGTTTTACCGGGCTGGGAATCGCCGGCGCCGCAATAGCCACCCTCCTCAGCGACCTGGCCGGACTGGCCATCCTGGTCGTCCATTTCCTGCGGAAAAAGACATCCTTCCGGTTTCAGATGCCGGCCTCATGGGCTTCGCTGCTGCGCGCCAGTTTCTTAATCGGCCTCCCTTTGGCGGCCTCCCAGTTCCTGTTCGCCGCCCTGGACCTGGTGCTCAACCGCATCGTCCTCTTCTTCAAGGGGACGGACGGCATTTTTATCTGGGCCGTGGTCATGGAGATGATCTCGCTCTGTGAAATGTTCATCGTGGGTGTCGCCGAGATGAACCAGTCGTTCGGCGGCATGCTGCTGGGGTCTTCCGACTTCAAGGCCTTCCGCGCCTACGTACGGCGAACGCTGCGTTTCCTCTGCATCACCCTTCTCACCATCAGCGTCTTCCTGCTGGCATTCCCGCAACTCATTTTCACCTTGTTCGGAGCCGATGGCGAAACGGCCATCCTCACAGAAGGCTGCAGGGTCCTGCGGATCATGTCGCTGTTCCTCGTCCCGCTGTCCCTGATCACATTCTTCGAAAATATCCATGCGGTTGTCGGTCGCGAACGGCTGGCTTTGACCTTTGAACTCGCACAAGCCGCGGCAATGGCCGGGGCCCCTTTCCTGGCTGGCCTGATCTGTCCCGCCCTGTTCTGGTGGTCATTCCCGCTGCAAGCCCTCCTGCTTTTCGCAATCCAGCTGACATGGACCTGGCGAATCCAGAAGCGGGAACATAATGTACGGGCACCTTTCCTCGAGGAAGTTTTCCCGACAGATGTAGAGGCCGACTTCAGCGTGAATTATACCCGTAAGGCCATCGACATGACGATGGAGAAGATTCGGAAAATCGCCGCCATCTGCGAACTGCCGGCCGGAAAGGAGCAATCTCTGGTGAACAGTTGTGAAGACCTGATGAACAAGCTGCTCGTCCGACGGGCTTCGGACAAGAGTATGCGGAGTGGCTTCGAAATCCGTCTCGTGGACAAGCCCGACCAGACCCAGGTCACATTCAAGACCATCGGCCAGCCGCTGCAGCTCGTGGCCGAACAAGTCGACCCAGCCGCCTGCGACCGTACCGACTACAAATATCTGTATGGTGTTAACGTGACCTGCCTGGAATACAAAAAATAACGGTCCGGGCAGCGAAAGCTTATTGCGTAAACCCGCCGAATGCTTTCTGATAGAAGGGTCGGAAGGGATTGTCGATGACCACACTCGCGGAAGAAGATGAACAGGCCACGAAGAAGCCGACGGCGTCGCCGCCGGTTACATTGGTGGGACAGTTGGCCGGCTGGGACTGAAGCATCGGTACCGACGCGCCGACACTGCTGGAGATAAATCCCGTGTAGAATGTATAATACTCCTTGGGGACCGAGTAAACGTTCAGGGTAAAGATGTCGCCGGTTTCCAGATACTTCCCGCAATCTCCGTATTGCCTGCGGGTTGCTTCCGTCTGGTAGAGCGTGGTGATCGGGAAACAGACGACTTTCTGCCCGTTGAAATACTTGTCGTCCATTACCAGGGAGAGCCCGAGGGGAAATACGGCGTCGTTCAGCTGGGCGCTGACATAATAATAGTTGGTCTGCGGGTTGTCCTGCCCCCACACCGCCACGGTCCAAAGGCTGTCCGCCTGCGGATTCGTCGCGCCCAGATACATATAGTCCACCGCCTGGACTTCAAACCCCGGCTCTTCCATCTTGGACACGGCTTCATAATGGTTGGCTTTTCCGCCGACAACGGCATCAATCGAAAGCGTATAGGTGTTGCCCGGCGTACCGTGGAAGCCCTCCGGGCCAACATAACGGCCGCTTCCCGAAGGAAATTCCCTATATTGATACCTTTCGTTCCCGACGCTGACGGCCACTTCGGCACCTGAAACCACGGGAGGCTTTTCATCCTCGAAAAAGTCGATGGATTCCGTCAGCTGCACAATCTGCGTCCTGTCGGCACGATCGGTAAGCATCGCTTCAACCACCAAATAGCACCTGTCCATACTCCGCGTGTGGACATTCACCTCCTCGCTGCAGCCCGTAAGCAGGACAACGGCCAGGCTGAGAAGCACCGACAACAACTTATGCTCAGAAATAGACATTGTAGGATACCGACGGGATTATGGTGAACAAATAGACTTTCATCGCCATGGG
>JAFZAF010000105.1 GCA_017548335.1 Bacteroidales bacterium
GGAGCTCTGGCAGCTGCTGGGACACGAAGACAGCATCTCCTTCGCCGCCTATCCGGAATATGTGGCCGCCTATACTGCGGAAGACACCGTAAAATATCCCGTCCAGTTCAACGGCAAGATGCGCTTCCTGCTCGAACTGCCCAAGAGCCTCGACCGGGAGGGGGTGGAAGCTGCGGTCCGCGCCGATTCCGGCACGGCCAAATACCTGCAGGGCGCGACGATCCGCAAGGTCATCGTGGTGCCGGGCAAAATCATCAACATCGTCTGTTAAATGGAAAAGAACAAAGTCCTCAAGACGCTCAAGTCTTACGCGATCATTACCGTCGGCCTGATCCTCTATGTGCTGGCCTGGGTCGTCTTCATCATGCCGCACCAGCTGGTGGGCGGCGGCGTTACCGGCATCTCGGCCGTGATCCAGTATTGCACCGGGTTCCACGTGAGCTATTCCTTCTTCATCATCAACGGCATCCTGCTGTTGATCGCCCTCAAGGTGCTGGGGCCTGCCTTCGGCGTCAAGACTGTCTACGCGATGGTAGTCACTACGCTGCTGCTGCGCTTCATGCCCATGGTCATCCCGCAGGAATTCATCCAGGTCATCGCCCTGGACAACGGCAAGCTGCTCAGCGTCATCATCGGCGGCATGATCTGCGCCTTGGGCATCTCGCTCACCTTCTCGCAGGGCGGCAGTTCCGGCGGCACCGACATCGTGGCCCTGATGATCACCAAGTACCGCGCCATCTCTCCGGGCAAGATCCTGCTCATCCTCGATATCTTCATCATCGCTTCCTCGCTGATCGTCCCGACGGAAGGGAGCTGGGGCGTGCGGGTCGCCAACCTGGTATATGGCTATGTGATGGCCGGTGTTTTTGCCGTGGCGCTCGACCTCTTCGTGTCGGGTTCCAAGCAGTCCGTGCAGATTTTCATTTTTTCGAAAAACTATGAAAAAATCGCCGACCGCATCACCAATGACGTACACCGCGGCGTGACGGCGCTCGACGGAAAGGGCTGGTACACAAAGACCGAGTCGACGGTGCTGGTGGTCGTGGCCCGCAAGCAGGAACTTAAATTTTTACTCACGCTCATCAAAGAGGAAGACCCGCAGGCCTTCATTTCCGTCGCCAGCGTGACGGGCGTTTACGGTTCGGGCTTCGATGTAATTAAAAAATAGCTGAAAAACGGCTTTTTCCTTGTTAAGGAGCGGTTATATGGGGAAAACATGTAACCGCTCTTTTTGTTTGTAGTTTCGTAGGAAAAACGAAACGATGAATACGCTCTATCTGCTGCTTGCCTATGTGCCCCTGCTGGCGGGACTGGTCTATCTCTTTATCCGGATTCGCCGGAAAGCGGCCGCTCCGGAGGGTGCGGCCGCACCGGAACCGAAGCCCAAGGAATACCCGCGCCAGGAACGGGCGATTCCCAACGCCGACCGGATCCTGGAGGACGCCGGCCCCAGTCTGAAAGACGCCGACATGGAGGAGCTGAAAGACCGGCTCTGCAACGTCCTCGAACGGGAAAAACTCTATCTCAATCCTGACATCCGTGTCGGCGACCTGGCCGAACGCCTCTACACCAACAAAAGCTACCTGGCCCAGACTATCAAAATAAAACTCAACAAGAACTTTTGTCAACTCGTTCATTATTACCGAGTTAGAGAAGCGATGCGGCTTTATTCCCTGAATCCTGAGCTTACCATTACTCAATTGTGCCGAAGGGTCGGTTTTAATTCCATGACCACCTTTAACACGGCGTTCGGGCGGAACACCGGCTTCACCCCGGCGGAATGGTGCAAAGAGTACCGCAAAAGAAATGAGGCCAAAGGGACATAGCGACGAGGAGATCTATCGGCGGATGCTGCAGTTGATGCTGGAAAAGAAACTGTTCCTGCGGAAACACCTGACCCGGGACGAAATGGCTCTGGAGGTGATGACCAACCGGACCTACATCACGCGGGCCCTCAAGGGCCGGGGGCTCAATTTTTCCCAGTTCGTCAACTCGTTCCGGGCGCAATATGCCATCGAATTGATGCTCGACCCGGAGTACCGCGATACTCCGCCCGCCGACATCGCCGAACTGAGCGGCTTCTCCCACATGGCCACGATGAACCGCTACATTAAAAAAAGCGCAGGCGCTACCGCCTGCGCTATGCGGGAACGGATCCTCGGACCCTGATCAGAGCTCCACCTTCGTGGGCTTGACCATGTTCTTCGGATCGAGGATCTTGTCGAGCTGGGTCTTGGTGAGGTAGCCCTTGTCGAGCACCAGCTGGTAGACGCTGCCGCCGCTCACGAGTGCTTCCTTGGCCACCTCGGTGCATTTGGCGTAGCCGATGTAGGGCTTCAGGGCGGTCACGATGCCGATGCTGTGTTCGGCCAGCTGCTTGCAGTGCTTCTTGTTGGCGGTGATGCCGTCGACGCATTCGATACGCAGGGTATTGAGGGCGTTCTTCATCCAGGTCATCGATTCGACGAGCGATTCAACGAGCACGGGTTCCATGACGTTGAGCTCGAGCTGGGCGGCTTCGGAGGCCATGGTGATGCAGGTGTCGTTGCCGATCACCTTGAAGCAGACCTGGTTGGTGACTTCCGGAATGACGGGGTTCACCTTGCCCGGCATGATGGAGCTGCCCGGCTGCTTCGGCGGGAGGTTGATCTCGGCGAGGCCGGTGCGGGGACCGGAAGCGAGGAGGCGGAGGTCGTTGCAGATCTTGGAGATACGGATGGCGATATTCTTCAGCTCAGCGTGGTAGCAGACCATGCAGGAGGTGTCGTTGGTCGCTTCGACGAGGTCTTTGGCGAGCGAGATTCTCCAGCCGCTGATTTCCTTGATGTGCTGGGTGCAGGCTTCCGCATAGCCCGGTTCGGCAGTGATGCCGGTGCCGATGGCCGTGGCACCCATGTTGATCACGAGGAACTCGCGGGCAGCTTTGTCGAGCCGTTTCATCTCGGTCTCGACGGCGGTGGCGAAGGCGCCGAAGGTCTGGCCGAGGGTCATCGGGACAGCGTCCTGGAGCTGCGTGCGTCCCATCTTGATGATGCGGGCGAAGCTGCGCTGCTTGCGACGGAAGGATTTGGCAAGGTCGCCCAGGGCCTTCATCAGGTCGGCGTGGATCATGTAGAGGCCCAGGTGCATGGCGGTCGGGTAAGCGTCGTTGGTCGACTGCGCCATGTTGATGTGGTCGTTCGGGTGGATGAACTGGTATTCGCCGTGTTTCTTGCCCAGGATCTCGAGGGCGCGGTTGGCGATCACCTCGTTGGCGTTCATGTTGGCGGAAGTGCCGGCGCCGCCCTGGATCATGTCGATCGGGAAGTGCTCGGTGTGCTTGCCTTCCATCAGTTCCTTGCAGGCGGCTACGACGGCGTCGGTGATTTCGTCGGAAACCAGGCCGAGGTCGTGGTTGGCGAGGATGGCACCCATCTTGACGATGCCGAAAGCCTTGACGAATTCCGGATGGTCACCGAGGAGGTTGCGGCTGATGTCGAAGTTCTCGATGCAGCGGAGGGTCTGTACGCCGAAGAGGGCTTCCACGGGTACATCCTTGTCACCCAGAAGGTCGTGTTCTGAACGGGTCTTGCCCGAGGTTTTGAATTTGTATTCGATCATGGTTGTAGTTGTATGGAGGTTATTGATTATGCGAAGAATTTCTCGATGCGGCTCAGCGCGGTGGGCAGCGCGAAGATCACGACCCGGTCGTAGGGTTTGATGCGGGTGTCGCCGACGGCGATGAAGGTCTCGTTGCCGCGGATGATGCCGCCGATGACGGCGTCTTTCGGGAAGTTCATGTCACGGATGGGACCCCGGGTGATCGGGCTGTCGGGATTGACGATGTATTCGATCACTTCGGCGTCGGATCCGCCGATGACTTTCACGGTGCGGACCTTGGTGCTCATGGTGAAGCGGAAGATGCGGCCGGCCGTGATGATCTTCTTGTTGATCACGGCGTCGACGCCCATGCCTTCGGCGAGTTTGATGTATTCGATGTTTTCGACCTCGGCGATGGTCTTGGCCACGCCCATCTTCTTGGCGGCCACGCAGGCCAGGATGTTGGTTTCGGAACTGGAGGTGACGGCCACGAAGGCGTCGCAGCTCTTGACGTCCTCCTCATAGAGGAAGTCGGAGTTGCGGCCGTCACCGTTGATCACGAGCGTCCGGTCGAGGTTTTCTGAGAGGACCTCGCAGCGCTCGCGGTTGATTTCGATGATCTTGACGAATTCGGCGCTCTTTTCGAACTGCCGGGCCACCATCTCGCCGATACGGCCGCCGCCCAGAATCGTGAGGCGCTTGATGTCGAGATAGCGTTTGCCGGACCAGGACATCAGTTCGTCCACGTATTCCCGTTTGGAGACCACGGAGAGCATGTCGCCCCGCTTGAACTGAGTGTCACGCTGGGGGATGAGGGTCTCGCCGCCCCGGGTGACCGCTACGACGCGGAAGGGCAGGCTTTCAGCTGGATAGGGGAAGTCGGCCGCCGACTTGTTGAGCATCTTCGAGCCTTCTTCGATCCGGAAGACGACCATCTGCAACTGCCCGCGGGCGAAATCCACGAAGTCCGACACGTCTGACTGTTTGAGCAGGTCGCCGATTTCAGTGGCGGCGATTTTTTCGGGGTAGAAGAGCAGGTCGATACCCAGCTCCGTGAACATCAACTTGTTGTCGTAGTTGAGGTATTCGGCGTTGTTGATGCGGGCCGTAACTTTCTTGGCCCCCATTTTCTTGGCGATGAGCGCCGCCACCAGGTTCACGTCCTGCTCCTTGGCCGGGCTGACGGCCACGAAAAGGTCGGCTTTGTCGACGCCGGCCGACTTGAGGATGCCGATGGAGGTGGGATTTCCCTGGACGGTGAGCACGTCCATGCTTTCGCTCACGAAGGCGAGCCGCTCTTCATCGTTGTCGATGATGGTGATTTCATGGTAGCCCTCGCTCAGCATCTTGGCCAAGTGGCATCCGACTTCTCCGGCTCCGGCAATGACGATCTTCATGGTGATTAGTGTAGTTTGGCGCCGATGAGCGTCATGAATTCATTCCGGGTCCGGATGTCTTTGAGGAAGGTTCCCGTGAAGGCGGAAGTGGTCGTGACGGAATTCTGCTTCTGGACGCCGCGCACTTGCATGCACATGTGTGCGGCTTCAATGACCACGGCAACGCCGAGCGGATGCAGGGTATCCTGGATGCAGTCGCGGATCTGGACCGTGAGCCGCTCCTGGACCTGAAGCCGGCGCGCGTAGGTTTCGACCACGCGCGCGATCTTGCTCAGGCCGGTGATCCAGCCGTCGGGGATGTAGGCCACATGGGCCTTGCCATAGAAGGGAAGCATGTGGTGTTCGCACAGGGAGTAGAGTTCGATGTCCTTGACCACCACCATCTGGTGGTATTCTTCCCGGAACATGGCCGAACGCAGGATGTCGGCGCCGTCTTCCTGGTAGCCTTTGGTCAGGAACTGCATGGAACGGGCCACGCGGAGGGGCGTTTTGAGCAGGCCTTCGCGGCCGGTGTCCTCGCCGAGCAGGCGGAGGATCTCCCGGTAATGCTCGGCGAGCGCTTCCGTGACCTGCGGGTCGAATGTTTCCTCTTTTTGGTAGGACATAGTTTCTCTTAAAAGTATGGCAAGTTACAAATATTATTTCATTTTTTTGAAATTATTCTTAATTTAGACCATTAAACCCGCTTTTATGCAGATTCTTTTCCTTGCCGCCGTCGAATTTGAACTGGCCGTTGCCCGGGAACTCCGCTCGGGAACGGACGACCTGTTCCTGTGCGGCGGCATCGGTCCCGAAGCGACGCGCCGTTCGCTGGAAGGCGCCTTCGCGTCCGGCCGCCGGTTTGATCTGGCGGTCAACCTGGGCGTTGCCGGGAGCTATCGCGACCGCTATCCGGTCGGCAGCGTGGTCCAGGTCTTGACCGAGCGATTCGGCGACCGTCCGGGCCGTGTGCTGGCCAATCCTGCGCCGCCGGCCTTGTTCTCCACGCTGCCGCAGGTGGCCGGCAATACTGTTCCAGCCCTGGAAGCGCGATACCGCAAGGTCGAAGCCGATATCGAGTCGATGGAAGGCGCCGCCTTTTTCGAGGCCTGCCTCCGCGCCGGCGTCCCCTTTGCCGAAATCCGCGCCGTCTCCAACGCCGTCGGCGAGGAAGACCGTACCCGCTGGAACATCCCCCTCGCCCTCCACAACCTCCATTCCTCCTTGAACGCTCTGACATTCTGAACAAAGTGAAGAATCTCTCCCTCGCCTTCTCCTCCTGTCCCAACGACACCTTCATGTTCCACGCCCTCGTCCACGGCCTGGTCGATACCGAAGGGCTGACCTTCGACGTCGACATTCACGACGTGGAAGAACTCAACGAGCGCGCACAACGCGACACCTACGACGTTACCAAGCTTAGCTACCACGGCTGGTTCACTGTCCGCGACCGCTATGCGATACTCGCATCCGGTTCCGCCCTGGGGTGGGATTGCGGGCCGCTGCTTGTGTGCCGCGCCGGCGATGCCGGCGTGCTCCGGCGCGCTGCCTTGCGGATCGCCGTTCCGGGTCGCTATACCACCGGCGCCCTGCTCTGCACGCTGGCCTATCCGGGCCTGGGCGAGCAGGTGCCGATGCTCTTCTCCGACATCGAGGCGGCCGTTGCCTGCGGCGACTTCGACCTCGGCGTGCTGATCCACGAGGGTCGTTTCACCTACCGGGACAAGGGATTGGATCTGGTCCAGGATCTCGGCGCCTGGTGGCAGCAAGTGTCGGGCTGCCCGATTCCGCTCGGCGGCATTGCCGTCCGCCGGTCGCTTGGCGCGGAAATTGCTGCCACGTTCGACCGTGTGCTGCACCGGAGCATCTCCTATGCGTTCGCCCATCCGGAAGCATCGCGCGAGTATGTCGCCTCGTACGCCCGCGAGTTGTCGACAACGATCCAGCGGAAACATATCGACCTGTTCGTCAACCGCTTCTCCCTCGACCTGGGAGAAGAAGGCCGCCGGGCCGTCGATACTTTATATGAACGCTATGAGAGAGATTATTTGCGTGGAGGGCGTGAAGAAGCTTTACCGCACGGGCGACAGTGTGGTCAGGGCGCTTGACGGAGTGGACCTCCGCATCCGGGAAGGAGAGTTTGTCGCCATCATGGGCCCTTCGGGCTCCGGAAAATCAACGATGATGAATCTGCTGGGCTGTCTGGATACGCCGACGGAAGGCCGCTACCTGCTGGACGGCTGCGATGTGGGCGGTCTCGACGACGACCGGCTATCGGAAATCCGGAACAGGAAGATCGGCTTCGTGTTCCAGTCGTTCAACCTGCTGCCCCGTCTTAGTGCCCTGGAGAACGTGGCGTTGCCCCTGTCGTATGCGGGGGTAGGGAAGGAGGAACGGCTGCGCCGTGCTGCAGAAGCGTTGCAGCGGGTGGGGCTGGCAGCGCGGGCGGCGCACCGGCCCGACGAATTGTCGGGCGGCCAGCGCCCGCGCGTGGCC
>JAFZAF010000106.1 GCA_017548335.1 Bacteroidales bacterium
CTGAAATACCAGCCTCACAGCCCCTACAGCGCCGCCAACGCCAGCTCCGACCATTTCGTACGGGCATACCCTGACACCTATGGATAGCCGACGGTGGTGACCAACTGAACGAACAACTACGGCCCGTATCAGTTCCCGGAGAAACTCATCCCGCTGTTCATCAACAATATCCGGCACGGAAAGCCGCTTCCGGTATATGGAAAGGGCGAGAATGTGCGCGACTGGCTCTACGTAGAAGACCACGCCCGCGCCATCGACCTGATCTTCCATGAAGGGAAGATAGCTGAAACCTACAACATCGGCGGCTTCAACGAATGGAAGAACATCGACCTGATCAAAGTTCTCATCAAGACAGTCGACCGCCTGCTCGGCAACCCCGTCGGCACCAGTGACCATCTGATCACCTATGTTACCGACCGCGCCGGCCACGACCTTCGTTACGCAATCGATTCGACCAAACTGCAGAAAGAACTGGGCTGGGAGCCCTCGCTCCAGTTCGAGGAAGGCATCGAAAAAACCGTCCGCTGGTACCTCGACAACCAAGCCTGGATGGACAACGTCACTTCCGGCGACTACCAGAAGTACTACGAAGACATGTACAAAAACCGATAGATTCCCGGTCAAGCCGGGAATGACGGAGGAATGCTGTCGAAAAACGAAATCAAAGAGATCCGGGCGCTGGGACAGAAAAAGTTCCGCGATGAGCAGGGCTTGTTCGTCGTTGAAGGTGAAAAGTTGGTGGAAGAGGCGCTCCGGTCGGAATTCGAAGTGGTCCGTCATTTTCGGGTCGAGGAAATCGGCGAGGAAACGATGGCCCGCATCAGCCAGCTGACCCATCCGTCACCGGCCCTGGCCGTCCTTCGGCAACCCAAACCGCAGTTACCGCAGATTCTCCCCGGCGAACTCGTGCTCGCCCTCGACGGCATCCGCGACCCCGGCAACCTGGGAACCATCCTGCGCATCGCCGACTGGTTCGGCATCCGTCAGGTCCTGGCCTCCGAAGATACCGTCGAACTCTACAACCCGAAAGTCGTTCAGGCTACGATGGGTGCCATCTTCCGGGTAAGGGTCCACTATTGCGACCTGGTGACGATGCTGAGATGCCCGGTCCGGCCGGGCATGACGGAAGAAGTCAAGCCGGGCATGACGGAAGAAGCCGTTCCTGTCTATGGGACTTTTCTTGAAGGAGATAGCATTTACGAGACGCCGCTGACAAAAGGCGGCATCCTCGTGATGGGCTCCGAGGCCAATGGTATTTCGCCCGAAGTGGCGGCCACGATCACGCAGAAACTCCATATCCCGCCATATCCGCCGGACGCCCATACCAGCGAATCCCTTAACGTCGCCGTCGCCGCCGCCATCGCGTGTGCAGAATTCCGCCGTCGCCTGTCCAGTAACCGTTTATTTATGTAACTTTGTCAGTTATGAGAAAGACAGCGCCGTGGATCGGACTCCTGCTGGCGGCTTGCCTCTTCGGGGCAGCCGGCTGTTCGACCACACGCGTGCTGGCCGAAGATGAGGCGAGGCTGGCCGACAATAAGGTCTCCATCGTCGGCGGAATCCAAAAGGACGACCCGTACCGGGCTTCATCGCTCCAACCCTATATCAAACAGAAAGCAAACAGCTCCTTCCTGGGAAGCGAGAACCCGCTGTTGTATGTCTATAACTGGCAGAATGGCAGAGGGGGCGGATGGGACCGCTTCTGCCAGAAAGTCGGCGAACCGCCGGTCATCTTTGACGAAAACCTGGTCGACGATTCCGTCGAGAGCATGCTCGACCATTTGAAATACGACGGTTGGTATGATTCCGCCATCGAGCCTTCGGTGAAGATCCGCAAGAAGATTGCGAAAGTGTCGTATGATGTCACGCTGGGGAAACGCTTCCCCATTTCCGATATCACCTATCGGGTCCGCGATCCGGAACTTGCCAGCCTGCTGGCGGCCGATTCGTCCCATTTCACCGTTCGCCGCGGTGATCCGCTGGCGGAAGTCGCCCTCGAAAGCGAGAGTGAACGGATTGCCCAGTATTTCCGGAACAACGGTTATTGGGGCTTCTCCAAGAACTATTTCTTCTTTTATGCGGATACGACCACGGTACGCGATACCGCGTCGCTGATTGTGGCCATTGAAAACTATACCCGCAACGAAAGCGAAGAAAATGCCCGCCCGCACCGGAAATACCGGATCGGCAACGTGGCCCTGGTGCCGCAACCCGGCATGCGGGTCCGGCAGAACTTTCTTCACAACCTGAACCAGCTCACGCCCGGAGAACTTTATAGCGAGGAACGCATCAACCGTGCTTATGACCGCTTCTCCAGCATCCCGCTTTTCAGCAGCGTCAACATGATGCTCCGGCAGAGCGAAATCGATTCGTCAGCCGTGGACTGCCGCATCCTGCTGCAGCAGGCCCGCCTCCAGTCCGTCAAGCTCAATCTCGAGGGTTCATTCAATTCTACCGGCCTGTTCGGCGTGACGCCTTCCTTGTCGTACAGCCACAAGAACCTTTTCGGTGGAGGTGAAGTCCTGTCGTTGGGATTCCGCGGCAACTTCCAGTTCATGCTCAATTCGCCGGTCCGGGCCAACGAGTTCTCCGTGTCAACCGGCCTGAACATTCCCTGGTATCCCGCCTTCGTCTGGAAGATGCCCCGCATCAACCTCCCGCAGATGGATATCAACTTCTCGTACAGTTTCCAGGACCGTCCTGAGTACAACCGCAATATCGTCACGGGAACTTACGGCTTCAGTTGGAACGTGGACAAGCACTTCTACTATCAGATCTATCCGATTCAGCTGAGTGCCGTCCAGACCTCGCGCATCGACGAAGACTTCTACAACGGAATGACCGACCCTTATCTGAAGAACTCCTTCCGGAGTCACCTGGACCTGGGTGGCGGCGGGATGTTTTACTATACCACCAATTCAACGGTCAATCCCCAAGTTTCTTACTTCTACACCCGCTTTCAATTTGATGTTTCGGGGAACATGGCTTCCCTGATCGGGGGACTGGTCAATCCGCAGAGACAGGTATCGGTAGATCAATCGATCTTCGGGATTCCGTATTCCCAGTATGCCCGCGGGGAATTGCAGGTCGTTGAGACGCTCCGCCTGGGCCGGGAAGACCAGTTCGCGCTGGCGCTGCGCGGTCTGGCCGGTTTGGGCTATGCATATGGGAATTCCCTTTCCCTACCTTTTGAAAAACTATTCTATGCAGGCGGAGCCGGCAGCCTCCGCGGTTGGCGGGCCCGGGCGGTGGGCCCGGGCATGGCCCCGCGCGACACCAGTTTCAAGATTGTCAACCAGTCGGGCGACATGCACCTGGAGGCCGATGCGGAATTCCGGTTTCCGCTCTTCTCAAAATTGCAGGGGGCGCTCTTCCTGGAGGCGGGCAATGTCTGGAATATCGCGCGCGCCGACGTGGACGGAGCGTCGCGTGATCCCCGGAGTCTGTTCTCTTTCAACGATTTGGCTAAAAGCCTGGCCGTTGACTGGGGATTTGGCCTGCGCCTCGATTTTGGCTTGATTCTGGTGCGTCTGGATCTGGGCCTGCAACTCTATGATCCGAGTTTGCAGGATTGGAGGGGTATCAACGACTGGGTCTCAGGCGGCAGTGCCATCCACTTCGGTATCGGCTATCCTTTCTAATTGACCAGGAAGGCGAAGGCGGTTATGACGGCTGACTCTTTCGGGAGATCGGAGGGGTCGAGGTGATAGCGGTAGAGCGTAGCATGGACAGGCCACTGCTTGTTCATAAAACGTCCCCGCTCAAACTGGTAAGTTCCCAACGGTGTGAGATAGGGGGGAACCACTTCCATGAACTGGTTGACGAAAACGGGATTGTCTTCGATACGGAAAGTATGGACGGGAATCGAGTCGCGGGAAGACACTTCGATCTGAAACGTAACCAGTTCACCCGTTTCGTCAAACTCCTTGGCCAGGGCACTGAGTCCGGATCGTCCGGTCGTATCTGTCACAGGGTTGTAAAAAATGGCACGGATGGTTCCTTTTGGTTTGATTTTCAGGTCTTTGAAAGCATGGAGCGTTTGGAGCACCGCGGCGCATGCCTCCGGATCTTCAAGCGAGGCGGAGAGCAGCGAGAACTGGGTCTGCTTCCTTTCGCTGCCCGGAAACTCGGCAATCAGGGAATTCTCGCCGGCGTGTTCGAGGGTCCAGATGTCATCGGCCTGAAGGTCTTTCGCCAGGGTCAGCGTGAGGTAGTCCAGCCGCTTCCCGCCTTCATGACGGGACAGGTCCTCGGCGTAGCTGTCTGTATTCTGTTCAAAATATTTAGCGATTTGAGCAATCTGTTCTTCCGGTGTGATCTTGCGGCAGGCGACGGCAGCAAGGACCGTCAGCAGCATCAAAGTAAATCTTTTCATATGGATCAGTTTCTTTTTCCAAAAATAAACGTTCCGATTCTAACAAGAGTCGTGCCTTCCTCGACGGCGATGGGCCAGTCTTCCGACATGCCCATTGAAAGCTGGTCGAAGCCCGGCGTACGGGCGGACAGCCGGTCAAAGAGGGTTTTGAGCGTCCGGAACTCTCGACGGACCTGGGCGGTGTCGTCCGTAAAAGTGGCCATCCCCATCAGTCCGCGTACGCGGACATGCGGAAAATCGGTCATGCGTCCGATCAGGGCTTCGGCTTCGTCAGGAGCAAGCCCCTGCTTGGTGGCTTCTTCGGCGATGTGAACCTCCAGCAGGATATCCACCGTCCTGTTCAGATTGCAGGCGACTTTTTCGATCTCGGCGAGCAACCGTTCCGAATCGACGGAATGGATCAGATGCGCGCATGGGACGACCAGTTTGACCTTATTGGTCTGCAGGTGCCCGATAAAGTGCCATTCAATGTCTGCAGGCAGTACCGGCACCTTGGCGGCCAGCTCCTGCGGCCGGTTTTCGCCGAACGCCCGCTGGCCGGCCGCGTAGGCCTCCAGAATGTCGGAAACAGGCTTGAATTTGGAAACTGCCACCAACTTGACGGTTGATGGCAGCTCGTTTTTCAGTTGCTGGATAGCGGAAGCAATGGACATGTCCTATTTTTTCTTGTATTGCTGCTTCATCTGTTCCTGCTGGGCTTTGTAAGCCTCGTCGAGCCGCTGCCGGAATTTGGATTTCTTGGGCGGCTCTTTGGAATTGGCTTTCTTCTTCAGGGTCTCATAGATCTTCTCCTCGTCGACGAACCATTTGCGGATTGCCCAGTTCTGGCCGATGGTGATGATGTTGGAGAGCATGTAGTAGTAGCTCAGGCCGGCCGACAGGTTGTTGCAGATGAAGATCATCATGATCGGCATGAGCCAGACCTGCATGAATTCCATGCCCGGCATCGTCTGCGTGCTCGGCTGCTGGGACATCGTCATCTTGGAGTAGCCCCACATCGTGACGCCCATCAGCAGGGCGAAGAGCGACATGTGGTCGCCATAGAGCGGAATCTTGAAGCCAAAGTCGAGAATCGAGTCGTAAGCGCTCAGGTCGTGGCACCAGAGGAAGCCTTGCTGGCGCAGCTCGATGGAAGCCGGGAAGAAACGGAACATGGCCCACAGGATCGGGAACTGCAGCAGGATCGGGAGACAGCCGCCCCACATGTTCACGCCGGCCCGCTTGTAGAGGTCCATCGTGGCCTGCTGCTTCTTCATCGCGTCTTCCTGCTTGGGATACTTCTCGTTGATCTTGTCGATCTCGGGTTTAAGCACCCGCATCTTGGCGGAAGAGGAGTACGACTTCCAGGTGAGCGGCGAGATCACGAGCTTGATCATAATGGTCAGGAGCAGGATGATCAGGCCGTAGCTCCGGATGAATTTGCTCAGCCAGTTGAAGGTGGGGATGATGACGTAGCGGCTGATGGTGCCGATGACCTTGCCGCCGAGCGGAATGATTTTTTCGAAATCTTCCCCGTAGCTCTTGAGCGTGTAGAAGTGGTTCGGGCCGAAGTAGAACTGGAGGGGGATGGCGAAGTCTGCACTGCGGGTGTCAAGCACGACGGACATTTCGGCGCCCGACTGCATCAGGCTGCCGTCCTCCTGCCCGTCAGGATAAAAGCGGTTGACGAGCTTGCCGGCCGGGAAGCCGTTCTCCGCCACGAGGATGGCGGAGAAGAACTGCTGCTGGAAGCCGATCCAGCGAAGGGAGGAACTGAAGCTCTCTTCGGCGGCGTCGCGGCGTTTGCCCAGGGTCTTGACTTCGTTGTTTGCCAGATATTTATAGGCAACGCCGGAGTAGTTGCGCTCGTTCTGGTAGCCTTTTTCCAGGCGGGGAACGTCGAGCACCCACTTGAGGGTCATCTGGGAGGTGTGGCGGTCGAGGACCTGGTCCATGCCGACGAAGTGGAGCTGGTAGCCCAGCATGTAGCTGTCGGAGGCAAGGGAATATACGGCATCGATCCAGGCTTGTTCCTCAAACTGCAGCCGAAGCGTGAGCGTGCTGTCGCTTTGCTCTGCCGGACGGAAGTGAAGGTCGCTGGTGTTGAGCCATTGGTCGGTGTTCAATTCCAGGTCAAACAGGCTCTTGTCCGGACGGACCAGGAAAAGGGCGGCACTGTCGTAGGTGTAGTAGTCCTTGATGAGCACTTCATAAGGCTGGGCGCCCTTCGAACTGATGCGGATCCGGAGCTTGTCGTTTTCCAGGGTGTAGTATTCGGTTTCGGCGCGGCTGGCTTCCTGCAGGTACTGCTGCCGGTATTCTTCGGCGGCGGGCTGCTCTTCGACCAGGAGCGTGTCTTCCGGGGCGACGGTATCGTCCGGAAGCATTTCGCCGTTCTGGATGGCGGCTGCCGTGGCCAGCGAGTCGCGGACCATGGCCTCTTGCTGTCTCTTTTCGAATTGCTTGGTGTTGTACCAGCTGAACAACAACAAGATGACGCCGATCAGGGCGAACCCGACGATGCTGCTTCTCTTTTCGTTCATCCTCTTTCCTTCGTCGGATTACTCCTGCTCGTGCTGACGGTCGAATTCCTTGATTTCCTCTTCCAACTGGGCGAGTTCCTGCCGTGCGATGTCGATCTTCTTGTTCAGCTCCTCGAGCAGGGCCTCGGCGTTTTTCGACTGGGAGAAGAAGCCCATGTTGTTTTCCCAGGTGGCGATTTCCTGCTCTTTCTTCATGAACTTCTGGACGAGGCGGTCGCGTTCGCTGCGGACGGCGCGTTCTGCCTTGCCGACGAAACGGCTTCCGCCATCGCGGAATTCGGCGAATTTCTCATTCAGGGCCTTGCGGAAGGCATCCTGGATGCGGGCTTTCTCCTTGAACGGAACGAAACCGATGGCGTTCCAGCGTTCCTGGAAGGCACGGAGAGCTTCGCGGGCGTCTTCCCGTTCCTCCACGACGAAGTTGCGGACTTCGTCGATGAGCTGGCGCTTCTTTTCCAGGTTTGCAGCCTGTTCGGAATTCTGTCCGCCGGCATTCTTGTCGCGGTTGTTGAAGAAGGCGTCGCAGGCGGCGCGGAAGCGCTTCCACACCTGTTCGGATTTCTTGCGGGACACAGGGCCGATCTCTTTCCACTGCCGCTGGAGCTCGATGAACTCCTCGGAAACTTTCTTCCAGTCGGTACTGTCTTTCAGGGCCTCGGCTTTTTCGCAAAGTTCGATCTTGCGGGCGAGGTTGTCCTGCATCTGGTTCTTGAAGCCGGCATAATAGTCGCGCTTGCGGGTGAAGAAGGCGTCGCAGGCAGCGCGGAAGCGGTCGTAGACTTTCTGGTTTTCCTTCTTGGAGGCGAAGCCGATCTTTTTCCATTCTTTCTGGATGGCTTCGATTTCCTTGGTCAACTTGTTCCAGACGGTAGAGTCGGTGATTTCGGCTTTGGCGATCTCTTCGACTTTTTCGCAGAGAGCCGTCTTGGCTTCGAAATTCTCTTTCTGGCTGCCTTTCTGGCTTTCGAAGAAGGCCTGGTGCTTCTTGTTGATGACAGCAGTGGCGGCACGGAAGCGGTCCCAGATGGTATCGCGGAATTCCTTGCTCACCGGACCGAGCTCTTTCCACTGCTCGTGCAGTTTCTGGAGGGTCCGGAAGGCACCCACCACGTCTTCCTCTTCGGCGAGGGCTTCGGCGCGCTCGCAGAGCTTCTCCTTCGCTTCAAGGTTCTTTTTGAAGTCGAGGTCGCGGAACTCCTTGTTGATCTTCACATAATCGTAGAACAGTTCGACATAGTGCTGGTAGGTGTCGTAGAGGTTTTTGACGCGGGCTTGCGGCACGGGACCGGTGGCGCGCCAGCGGCTTTGGATGTCGCGGAACTTGGGGAAGGTCTCCTTGAGGTCTTCGCTGGCCTCGACCAGGGCCTTGAGCTCGTCGATGAGGGCGAGCTTGGTCTGGTAGTTCTCTTCTTTCTGTTTCTCGAGTTCCTGCGTGAAGGCGGCACGGCGGGTTTTATACTGGCTGTAAAGATCCTTGAACCCACGTTCGATCTCGGCAAAGGGGTTGTAGGAGATGGTCTCCTCTTCGGGTGCATCTTCCGTCGTCGTCTCTTCGGCGGGCGTTTCCGTTTCGGCGGCGGGAACATCGGTCGCGACCGGCTCGGCAGGCTGCACGAGACCCGAAGCGATCTTCTCTTTGCGCAGGTTCTTATAGAATGCCGCCTTCAGGGCTTCGGCATGCTTGTAGAGCTGCTGCATGTTCTCTCCGTCGAGCAACTCCTTGAAGGTGTCGACGATTTCTTTGAGGCCTTTGTTCGAAAAATCGGTTTTGTCGGATTCGGCGGTCGGTTCAACGGGGGTCTCCACCGTGGTCTCGACGGCTTCTTCCTGCATTGCTACTGGCTGCTCCTCAGGGGAAACAACCGGGTTAAGATCTTCACTCATGACTTTACATGTTTTAATTGTAACTTGCAAATATAGTCTTTTTTTGGAAATAATCGCTATTTTTGCATTGCTTATGAGAATCGATATCCTGACTGTCGTGCCGGAGCTGCTGGAAAGCCCGCTCGGCTATTCCATTGTCAAGCGTGCCCGGGACAAAGGGCTCGTCGAGATCTACGTGCACAATCTCCGCGAATATGGCAAAGGCCGGTATCGCCAGGTGGATGATTACAGCTTCGGCGGCGACGCCGGGATGGTGATGATGATCGAGCCGGTGTTCACCCTGATGGAAAAACTGAAAGCTGAACGCCATTACGACGAGATTATCTTCACGTCGCCCGACGGGGAGCCGCTGACGCAGCAGGTGGCGAACGAGCTCTCGTGCATGGAGAACCTGATGATCCTGTGCGGCCACTACAAGGGAATCGACCACCGTATCCGCGAGCACCTGGTCACGCGGGAAATCACGGTGGGCGATTATGTGCTCAGCGGCGGTGAACTCCCTGCGGCCATCATCACCGATGCCGTGGTGCGCCTGCTGCCCGGTGCGCTCGGCGATGAGACTTCCGCCCTGTCCGATTCCTTCCAGGACGGCCTGCTGGCGCCGCCCGTCTATACCCGGCCGGCCGAATTCAATGGCTGGAAAGTCCCCGACGTCCTGTTATCGGGCGATCCGAAGAAGATTGCTGCCTGGCAGGATGAACAGGCATTGGAGCGGACGAAACGGCTGCGTCCCGGAATGCTGGCTACTTCTGAATGACGCGTTCTTGTGGTTGGCCGTATTGGGAGGTGCGGATTTCGCCCTTCAGGTAATCCACGATATATTTCTCCAACAGGTCCAGGTCGGGCGTCCCCGTGTCGCGGCCGAGCCCTTTCAACATCTCGTACCCGTCGCCGGCGTCCCGCAGCAGATAGGTCGTTCCGCCGACGCTGTAGGTGCGTGCGGGGTCGATCGGCTCATAGTTTCCGGTTTCCGGATCCAGGACGCGGACGTTGAATACGCGGCGCGGGCCCGCGTCGATGCGGGCGAAGGCTTTGTTGATGTCATAGACCACAGGGCTCTCCACCGATGCGTCGAATTCGTAGGTCATGCCGGAAACGTGGAGGAACCCGCCGAAATCGGTGGGCCAGGCGCCCACGCCGTATTCCAGTGCATCGAGGATCTGCTGGCCTGTCAGGGAAGCAATGCAGGAAGTGTTGTTGAAAGGAAAGACATTGAAGAGGTCATCGTAGCGGAGATCGCCTGCCGGGAGATTCTTGCGGATGGATCCGCCGCCCAGCATGGCGATTTCCGTTCCCAGCGTGAAGCGGAAGGCGTCGGCGCACAGGTCGCCGAGTGAGGTCTCATATTTGCGGACCAGCCAGTCCCCGTTTTCATCCTTGGCCGGAAGCATCACTTCCGAGTGTCCGACCTTGCGGGCGCCCAGTTCGGCATAGGCTTTCTTCTTGCTCTCGATGACCGACTGGACGGCAGGATCCTTCTTTCCGTAGGTTTTGACGGCGACCAGTTCGTTGGTGATTTTTCCGTCGGGTGAGATGGTCAGGATGCCGATGTTGTCGAAGTGGGCGCCTGTCTGGGAGTAGAGCACTTCCTGGCCCAGTTTGTTCTTCAGCATGAGCCGGGGAACCAGGCTGTGGGAGTGGCCGTCAAGGATGGCGTCGATGCCATAGGTGTTGGCGATCAGCGAATGGGCGTTGATGGGGTCGTAGTTCACATCGTCTCCCAGGTGGGTGAGCGCCACCACATAGTCGGCGCCCTGCAGGCGGGCGTCGTTCACGAAGTTCTGGAACGTATCAAAAAAGGTGTCGGCGCACAGGGAATAGACGTAGTTCCCTTTTTCATCCTGGAAATAGGCCGGTGTGGACGAATTGAAACTATAGGGCGTCGCGGCGCCGATGAAAGCCACTTTGGTGCCGCCGTAGTCCACGATCTCGTAGGGCTTGTACATCCGCCGGTCGGTCTTGAGGTCGATCAGGTTGCAGCAGAGAACCGTGGCTTTCTGCTCTTTCGTGAGCTCCAGCAGCCGGGGAATCGCATAGTCGAATTCGTGGTTGCCGAGCGTGACGAAGTCGTAGCCCACTGTGTTCATGATTTCGACGATGTATCCGCCCTTCGAAGCGGCGCCGAGCGAACCGCCCTGCACGAAATCGCCAGCCGAAACGAGGGTGACGTAAGGTGTATGCTGTTTCTTCTCGGCCTTGAGGGCTGCCATCTCGGCATAGCCGTCCACAGAACAGTGGACGTCGTTGTCGTAGAGGATGACGATGTCGGCGCCGGCTTTGCCGGAGCCGCCGGCCGGAACGGCCTTCGGAGTGCAGGAGAGCGCGAAAGCGGCCAGCAGGAGGGGGAGGAGGATCTTTTTCATAACAGGCAGATTAGTGAACAAATATACAAAAAAAACGCAGAGGTTCTCTCTCTGCGTTTTCAATCAGGTGCCTTTTCCGGAATTATTTGCCGGCGGTGTAGGCGAGCATGTCGAGGAGCTTGTTGGAATAGCCCCATTCGTTGTCGTACCAGGAGATCACCTTTACGAAGGTGTCGGTGAGGTACACGCCGGCGTTGGCGTCGAAGATCGAAGTGCGCGGGTCGCCGAGGAAGTCGCTCGAGACGACGGCGTCTTCGGTATAGCCCAGAATGCCCTTGAGTTCACCCTCTGCGGCTTCTTTCATCGCGGCGCAGATGTCAGCCTTCGTGGCGGGTTTTGCCAGATTGACGGTCAGGTCGACGACGGAAACGTCGAGGGTCGGGACGCGCATCGAGATGCCGGTGAGCTTGCCGTTGAGTTCGGGGATCACCTTGCCGACAGCCTTCGCGGCACCCGTCGAGGACGGGATGATGTTGCCGGAAGCGGCACGGCCGCCGCGCCAGTCTTTGGCAGACGGGCCATCGACGGTCTTCTGGGTGGCGGTGGTGGAGTGGACGGTCGTCATCAGGCCGTTGACCACACCGAACTTGTCGTTCAGGACCTTGGTGATCGGAGCCAGGCAGTTGGTGGTGCAGGAGGCATTCGAAATGATGGCCTCGCCGTTGTATTTGTTCTGGTTGACGCCATAGACGAACATCGGGGTGTCATCTTTCGAAGGCGCACTCATGATGACCTTCTTGGCACCGGCGGCGATGTGGGCCTGGGCTTTTTCCTTGGTGAGGAACAGACCGGTCGATTCGACGACGTACTCGGCACCCACTTCGTTCCATTTCAGGTTGGCGGGGTCTTTCTCGGCGGTGACGCGGATTGCGTTGCCGTTGACGACGAGGTTGCCGTCCTTCACTTCGACGCTGCCGTCGAATTTGCCGTGCATGGTGTCGTACTTGAGCATGTAAGCCATGTACTCCACGTCGATGAGGTCGTTGATGCCGACCACCACGATGTCATCTCTCTTCTGGGCAGCCCTGAAAACCAGGCGGCCGATACGTCCGAAGCCGTTGATTCCTACTTTGATCTTTTTCATTGTTGCTATTAGTGTTAAATACTGATAATCGATTTTCAAACGTGCAAATGTAGTAATAATTTTTGTGATTATTCCTATCTTTGTGGGTCGAACATGAAAAATGGAAAAAACACGGGAAATACTGGTTACCAACGATGACGGCTACCAGGCCCGGGGTATCCACGTACTGACGCAGATGCTTCGCGGCTATGGGAACGTCACGGTCGTGGCTCCCCGCGAGC
This sequence comes from Bacteroidales bacterium, assembly GCA_017548335.1. Classification (GTDB taxonomy): domain Bacteria; phylum Bacteroidota; class Bacteroidia; order Bacteroidales; family UBA932; genus Cacconaster. The sequence goes on from JAFZAF010000106.1 coordinate 12,450, forward strand.
CGCAGTCGGGGAAGTCGGTTTCCCTGACGCTCGACAAGCCCATGATGTTCGATGTCGTGGAAAAGACGAATGCCGGTGACGGGCTTGGATCGTTGCGGGTCTATACATTGACCGGGACGCCTGCCGACTGCGCGAAACTGGGCATCAATATCTATCTGAAGGAAGGGAGACTGCCGGACCTGCTGGTGTCGGGCATCAACCACGGCTCCAATGCCTCGGCGGCCTCGATCTACAGCGGGACGCTGGGGGCGGCGGTGGAAGGTACGCTGTACGGGATCCCCTCAGTCGGCCTTTCCATCAACACCCATGCAGAAGATCCGGACTTTGCGGGCACGCTCTTCTATGGCGGCCAGATCATCGATTGGGTGCTTGCCGACGGCATCAAGCGGGGCGTCTATCTGAATGTCAACATCCCGGCTATTCCCAAGGACCAGATCCGCGGAATCCGGATGGCCCGGCAGGGCGCCGGACGCTGGGTCAAGGAGTTCGACCACCGCGTCAATCTGCGCGGAAAGCATTATTTCTGGATGGTGGGCGAGTTCGAGGATCAGGAGCCGGTGGGTGCGCCGGATGCCGACCATCATCTGGTGGATTCCGGCTATGTGTCGATCGTGCCGCACCGGGCTGATACGACAGACTATGAGGAGTTGGAGCGGCTCCGCGAAAACTGGAAACTGGACCGATGAAATGCTACATTATAGCCGGCGAAGCCTCGGGCGACCTGCATGCATCGAACCTGATGCGCGGGCTGCTGGCGTACGACCCTGCCTGTACCATCCGCTTCTGGGGCGGTGATGCCATGGCGGCGGTCGGCGGCACGCAGGTGCGGGATTACCGGGACACGGCTGTGATGGGGCTGGTGGGGGTGCTGGGCAAGGCCCGTCAGATCCTGGGCCGGCTGGCTTTCTGCAAGCGGGACCTGCTGGACTGGAATCCTGATGCGGTCATTCTGGTCGATTATCCCGGTTTCAACCTGCGCGTGGCCCGTTTCGCGAAAAAGAAGGGTTTCAAGGTCTTTTGGTATATTGCACCCAAGGTGTGGGCGCACCATGGCTGGCGGGTGAAACTCCTGAAACGGTATGTGGACGTGCTTTATTCCATTTTTCCCTTCGAACTGGCGTGGTTCCGTTCCCATGGGATTGAACCGCGCTATTTTGGGAATCCTTTGGTCGACAGCATGGCCCGGAACGAATTCAAACCTGTGGGCGAAGGAAAGTTGCTTGCGCTGCTGGCCGGAAGCCGTCCGTTCGAGCTGAAGTTCCTGATGCCGCGCTTCGTGGCGCTGGAGCGCTTGCTGGACGCCGATCCCAGGATGGCCGGATATCGGCTGGTGGTGGCGTGTGCGCCCTCGCTTGACCAGGAACAGTACCAGCGCTATCTTCCGGAAGGCTCGCGCATCGAATTGCTTTCGGGGAGGACGCAAGATATTCTGCATCAGGCCGATGCGGCGGTCATTAGTTCAGGGACTGCTTCGCTGGAAGCGGCCCTGGCAGGTACGCCGCAGGTGGTTTGCTACGGAGCCGACGTACTCAGTTTTACGCTGGCAAGGCTGACGGTGCATTTGCGTTTCATCAGCCTGGCCAATCTGGTACTGGATCGTGCCATTTTTCGCGAACTGCTTCAGGAACAGGC
>JAFZAF010000107.1 GCA_017548335.1 Bacteroidales bacterium
ACGATGTCCGACGCCTACGACGTGACTATCATCGACGGCAAGCCGGAGCCCATTGCGCCCGGTATCCGGGAAGTTGGCCCTGGTGGCCGGATGACCCGCTATGAGATGCCCCAGTATTTCCCGCTCGACTTCGACCGCCCGGTCATCACCATCGCCAATTTCGGTGAGGAGATGGGCCGTCGCATCGGCACGAAGAACGACTGGTACTGCCTCTGCCTCGAAGACAAGGCCCACCACTGGAATGCGGAGCACCCGATTTTCAAGGGTCCCGTCAAGGTGGTCATTAATTCCACGATGGAATCCACGCCGGCTCCGGCACTGGAATACGCCAAGATGATGGGCGAGACCCTGCCCGAGCAGACCGAAATGTTCCAGATGCAGTCGATGAACTATGAGCAGAACCGCGAATACCGTATCGGTATGGTCTCCCGTCCGGGCGGCTATCTCGATTCGCCGGAGACGGAAGTCATCACCAGCGGCAAATGCGCCAAGAGCATCGACGCGGTGGCCATCGGCCGTCACGCCAACTGGCTGACCTGGGGCTTCTCGGCTTCGCCGGCCTATATGACCGACGCCGCCAAGGCGATGTTCGTCAATGCCATCGTCTATATGAAGCAGTTCGCCGGCCAGCATCCGATCGCCCACAAGTTCAACGACGGCGTGGCCACCCGCGACCATCTGGCAATGACTTCCAATCTGGTTACCCGCGAGGGGTACAACGACTATGTCGCGATGATTGAAGAGTCCAACCAGTCGATTGCCAAAGTAAAGAAGGAATTACAGGAAAAACTCGACAAGGGCGAGGAGATCGACCCCAATATGGCCATTTATCTCCAGTTCCCTTTGCAACCCATTCCGCGCTTCCGCGATTTCATCAAGCAGCAGGCCCGCGACCTCTATGCCGTCTTTGGCGAGGATGAGGCGGAGTATGCCCGCTACTATGAGAAAAACTATGGTTACTTCTACTGCCCCGACGGCGAGTACTATGTGAAGATCGATGAAGAAGCCCGCTACTTCGGCATCCCGAACAACGATATCCGCCTGCTCGACAAGTGTATCTCCGTTCTGGAACAGGGTGGGGAAGATGTGGTAGATGCCTTGGCGGTGCTGAAGCGCTACACGCTTTGCCGCTTTGAGAAACCCGAAGAATGGCGCAATTGGTTCGAAACTTATAAGGACAAACTCTTCTTCACCGAGGGCGGCGGCTACCTGTGGCTCGTCAATACCTTCGAGAACGTGCCGGGCAACGACTACCGTGTGCGTCTTGCCGAGAAGGAGGAGAGATATATGCTTGAGAAGCAGCAGGGCGGCCGTCCCGGCCGCGGTGGCGAGCCCGCCGAACTGACCGACGACCGCAACCCTGTCTATCTGCAGGCAGAAGCCAGGCCGACCGATCGCGGCAAGGACATCGTGGTCTTCCAGAAGATCCATCCCGGCTACCACACCTATGCCGTGGTTCCTGCCGACGAGGTCTTCGTCGTGACGACCGTCGAGATCACCCTTCCCGAAGGCTGGGAGAAAGTCGGTCCGCTCTACACCCCTGAAGCCGGCTTGCTCGATGCCTCCGGTACGACCGTCTATCGCGGCACCGGCGAGTTCCGTCAGGCCATCAAGGGTGAAGGTGCCGGCGAGGCGACCGTCAAGGTCACCTACCAGTGCTGCAACAACAACACCTGCCTGATGCCCGAAACCAAAGAATTCAAAGTGAAACTATAGTCGTCATTCCCGGCTTGACCGGGAATCTCATCAATTATGAAAAGAATACTTTCCCTACTGCTCGTCGTTGCAGCCCTCTGCGCCTGCTCGAAAGAGCCCGGCTACGTGATCAAGGGCCAGGCTGGCGACTTGGACGGCAAGGCCGTCCTGACCTATACGACGCCGGAAGGTGAAGCTGTGAACGATACGGTCGCAATGAATAAGGGACGCTTTACGTTCAAAGGCGTAGTCTCTGATGTCGTTCGTGGCGCAGTTTCCCTCCTTCCTGCCGGAAGCGATCCGCTGCATTACACGATGTATGTCGAGAACTGCCCGATTACCCTCGATATAGACCCCGAAAAGGTAATTGACTATGCCCAGTACGGTGGCAAGGTCCTGTCGGATGTCAAGGTGAACGGCGGCCCGAACAATGCCTTTGCCCAGGCTATGGAAGCGGCGCAGAAAGCGCCGGCCCAGATGCCCGAGTTTAAGGAACTCACGGAAGCTTTGGCCGAAGTCCAGGCAATGGGCTATTCCGATATGGCTGCCTATCAGCAGAAGAGTGCGGAGATCCAGACTAAGTTTGCCGATCAGATGCCGGCCTATTACGAAGTGATTCAGAAGGCCATCAACGAATGTATCGCAAACAGTCCGGATGTGGAAGCCGCTGCCGGTATGTATGACGTGTATTCCCGCGACCTTTCGCTTGAAGAGTTTGAGGCAGGTTTTGACCGTTTTTCTGAAAAAGTGCGGAACAGTTTCCTGGCTAAGGGCGCGCGGGAAGAGATAGCCGCCCGTAAGGCGACGATGCCGGGCGCCGTCGCTCCCGACTTTACGCTCAACGACCCGGAAGGCAATCCCGTAACC
>JAFZAF010000108.1 GCA_017548335.1 Bacteroidales bacterium
ATGCCCGGAGTCAGCTTGCCGGGAATCATCCAGTTGGCCAGGTTGCCTTTCTCATCCACCTGCATGGCGCCCAGGAACGTGCAGTCCACGTGGCCGCCGCGGATGATCAGGAACGAGTCGGCGGAAGAGCAGGCATAAGCGCCCGGATAAGCCGTAATGTAGGCGCCGCCGGCGTTGACATAGTCCTTGTCTTCCTTACCGGGTTCGGGGGCCGGGCCCATGCCGACCAGGCCGTTCTCGGACTGGAGCGTCACGTTGACACCTTCAGGAAGATAATTCGGAATGGCGGTCGGAAGACCGATGCCGAGGTTTACCACGTCGCCGTCCTTGAGTTCCAGGGCAGCCCGGCGTGCAATCGTTTCTCTGATTTGAGCTTTGTCCATAATACGATAGATTTGATATTGTTACTTTTTGGTATTCATTCGCTTGACAAATTCCTGCGCGACGAACGAAGCTACGTCGTCGGCATAGGTGCCCGAGCCGAAACCGGCGTCGAAACCCAGTTCCTTGGCCAACTCGTGGGAAATGCGGGGGCCACCGCACACGACAATCATCTTGTCGCGCAGGCCCTCCGCCTCCAGCAGTTCGATCAGCTCGGTCATATTCTTGATGTGCACATCTTTCTGGGTCACCGTCTGGGAAACCAGCAGGGCATCGGCATGGAGTTCCAGGGCCTTGGCGATGAACTCCTCGTTCGGTACCTGGCTGCCCAGGTTGTAAGCCTCGAACATGTCGTAGCGCTCGATGCCGTAATGACCGGCGTAGCCCTTCATGTTCATGATGGCGTCGATGCCCACGGTATGTGCGTCCGTACCGGTCGAGGCCCCCACGACCACCAGCTTGCGGCCGATGTTCTGCCGGATGTATTCGTCGGTCTCTTTCATCTCCATGACCGACGACTCGACTTTTGGTACATAGATCGTGGTATAGTCGACCGTGTGGATGGTGCTCCCGTAGCAATTGAAGAAGGTGTATCCGGGCGTAAGCTCCTGGTAGAACACCACCAGCGGATTGTTGAAACCCATCTCCTTGAGCAGTTGCTTGGCCGCTTCCACCGCCTCCGGACCGCAGGGAACGGGCAGCGTGAAACTCAGTTGCACCTTTCCGTCGTTCATCGTGTCGCCATAAGGCTTCACTTTGGTCAGATCCAAGGTCTTGTCGAAATCCTTGGCATCCATTGAATAAAGTCCGCCACTCATCTTTTATCTCCTCCCTTTCATCATGTCAATAAACGGATTGGAATAGTGCTCGCCCTTGGCGAATACACCGTCGAGGCCCTTGCCCCCGTCCTTCGGGCGCTTCACGTCGCCGAACTTGCCCTTCTCCAAGGCATTGAAAAGGCCTTCCTTCACCAGTTCCTCGAGCAGCGCCACGGCATTGTCGAGCACGAGCGCCGCCCGCTGGCGGATGATGCCGCCCTCCTTGAATTCCACTTCCTCGCCGATATCGCGCAAATTGTTGAAAATATAACGGGCATTCTCGATGGAAAGGTAACGGTCGCTCATGAAGGGCGTGTGGATGGCTTCTGTCGGCATGCCGAGCAGCTGGATGCCCTGGTGGGTCCAGATGCCGATGATGTTGAACAGGGCATCCTGGATATGGCCGCGGAAGATGTTGCCGGTCATGAATTTGGTCGGCGGCATATATTTCAGCGTGGCCTTCGGGAAGATCTCGCGGGTCATCTGCGCCTGCGCGAGCTCGTAGAGGAAGCCGTTGGTGAGCATCGGGTCCATTTCGAAGGCGTGGCCGAGGCCCATCTGCTCTTCGGGCAGACCGGCCAGCAGGGCCAGCTGCTCGTTGATGATGTCGGAAGCCAGCACCGTGTGGGCGGCCTCCACGGCGTCGGCCGTGGTCAGGTAGTTGTCTTCGCCCGTGTTGATGATCACGCCGGCGAAGCCGTTGATCACGCGCGAGAAGAACTGGTCGACCAGCGTGCGCTGCATGTTGATGTCGCGGAACAGGATGCCGTAGAGGGCGTCGTTGAGCATCACGTCGAGGCCTTCGAACGCGCCCATAATGGCGATTTCCGGCATACAGAGGCCCGAGCAGTAGTTGCAAAGGCGGATGTAGCGGCCCACCTCTTCGCCCACCTTGTCGAGGGCGGCGCGCATAATGCGGAAATTCTCCTGCGTAGCGAAGGTGCCGCCGAATCCTTCCGTCGTGGCACCATAGGGCACGTAGTCGAGCAGCGACTGGCCCGTTGTGCGGATCACGGCGATGACGTCGGCGCCCTGCCTGGCACCGGCCTCGGCCTGAACCACATCTTCGTAGATATTGCCAGTGGCCACGATGATATACAGATACGGCTTGGGGCCCTCACCCAACGTGCGCAAGTATTGCTCGCGCCGGTTGCGCCGGGCCCGGATCCGTTCGATCGAAGCCGTCATGACCGGCTGCAAAGCCGCATCCACCTTCTTTTGGTCCGAAATGGGAATTTTCGTCAGGTCCAGCGATTCATCGGCCACCGCTTCGGCGATTTCCTGCGGGGTCTTTCCCGTCGCGACCATCGCATTGCCGATGTAGAACAGGACACCCTGCCCCAGCACGCCGGCTCCCTTGAGGGAGTCCACGACGACGTTGGGCAGCGGGACCTGGTTCTCATCGACGCCGTCGATGCCCAGCAGGCGGCAGATCGTCCGTTCCACGGCCACGGTCGTGTAGCCGTCGGCGAACGACTGTACGTCTTCGGCGATCGCCCGTGCCAGTTGCCGTGCCCGGTCGACCTTCCGCTGGTCCAGTCCAAGTTTGCTTTTATTCATATTGTCGTTTCATTATAGTGTCAGCCAAATCAATCCATCGCGCATCGATACCCAGCTCGCGCGCGATGTTGAGTGCCTCGTGCGGCACTTCGTGGCTCGTCGTACGGACGAGCCGGTAATCCATTTTCCGGCCCTTCGTGCCGGGAAGCAATCCCTGCACCCGCCAGCACTGGCCGGCGTGTTCAACGGTATAGTGGGTCGTCATGACCAGCGCCAGGTTCGGCTTGTCAGCCAGACGTTCCAACAGCGCGGCTACGAGCGCCGTCCCTTCCACGGGGTTGGTCGTGCGGGCCGGCTCGTCGACCAGCAGCAGGACCCGGCCGCCTTGCTCGACAGCCGACACGGCACGGTCGATGCGCTGAATCTCGGCCGCAAAAGAAGAGAGTCCTGTCTTTTCGTCCTGTTCGTCGCCGATACAGAAGCGGATGTCGTCGAAAGGCGTCATCACAGCCGCGGCGGCCGGTAGGGCAAAACCGAATTGATAGAGGTATTGCAGCAGGCAGAGCGTCTTGAGCGCCACGGTCTTTCCGCCCATATTGGCGCCGATCACCGTAGCCGGGATCCCGCGTTCGAACGCGAAATCCACCGGCTGGAAATCACGTCCTTTCGCCCGGAGAACCGCCCGGACACCGGGATGGAACATTCCGGTAACCGCGGTCGTCTCCCCTGAAGAAGGAATAATCAGTCCTTCCCGGTTCATCTGTAAGGCGAGTGCCAGGGATATGTCCAGCTCTGCCAATTCCTGCAAGGTTTGTTTCAGCGAAGCGGCAAATGGCCGCAATTTGTCGCTGATCATCTTCTTCAGCCGGTCTTCCTCGTTGGCCAGTTCTTCCTGCCATTGCGCATTGTCCGGATCCTGCTCCACGGCATCTCGCAGCCGGCGCAACACCACGGAATAGGAATCGTACAGGTAGAACGTGCCGATCCTCAGGCCGTCCGGATCAAGGATTCCGATGACGGTTTCCATATCGGCTCCCCGTGAAAGCGATGCGGCCAGCATCGCCAGGTGCTTGATTTCGAAGAATTCGATCTCGTCGAGCGAGGCGCCGTCCGCCAAGGAAGCCAGGGTGCCCGAGATATCGCGAAGGCCCTGCAGGCGGAAGCGCATGTCTTCCACGCTGCGCCGGTCGGACACGACGAGGTCGAAATACCTGCGCAGCGATGCGTATGCCGCATCAATGCGGTCCGGATCGACCATCATCTCCCGGTCCAGCAGCACCTTCCGGGCATAACCGCTCTGCAGGTCCAGGCCGTCGAACAGATAACGGATGCCACAAGGGCTCTCTACGATTTCTCTAAACTTCATATTCGTTCTTAACAATATCATATACGGGCAGTCCGATCCGCTGCGAAAGCTCCCGGCAGAGCGTGTCGGAATCCAGCACGATGCCGTTGGGGGCCACCGGATTGACGCAGACCGCCAGCAGTTCGCACTTCATCCGGACCGAAATCCGCCAGCCGCGCCGGACAAAGGCCCGGTACAACTCCTGCGAGCAGAACACCTTGGTGAAATCACCCACCACCAGCTCGATCTCCCCTTCTCCAAGTCCGTTCTTCACCAGCTGCAAGAGCCGGTCAGTCAGGGCGCCTTCCACTTCGATGATCCGGTTTCCCTTAAGCGTCCCGGCATCCAGCGGCGAAAACGACGAAACCCGGAGGTCGGGCTCCGGCCCCACATACAGCGGCAGCCGGATCAATTCCACCACAAAAGCCGTCTTCGCCACAAGTTCCCGGATGTTTGCCGAATAGGCCGCTCCAGTCGAGAGCACCATCGCCTCGCTGACAGCGGGCGACGCCGTACTCAGGCGGGAAAGTGCCCCGTCAATCAGGATCAGGTCTATCCCGAAATCTTTCAAGGAACGCATCCATCGTTTCAAGGCCGGTGCGCTGGAAGGGCCGCTCAGGAGCACTTTCCCTTCCTGCAAGGCCTTGGCCGTCACGACCCGTCCCAGGGCCGTCTCTTCCTCCCCCACATCATACAGTTCGGCGAGGGGACGC
>JAFZAF010000109.1 GCA_017548335.1 Bacteroidales bacterium
ATCAGCAGGTCGCATCCCTGCTCGAGCGCTTCCTGTGCAGCGAATTCGAGTTTGCGGATCTTGTTTCCCGACCATTCGCTGCCCGTCTGGTCATCACGTTTGATATAGAGGTTCTTGCCACATTCGTCCGACCAGCGGGAAAGACGCTGAATCTTCGTCGGAAGGTTTGCCAGTGCCAGTTTTTTCATGATTTGTGCAGATTATTGAAATGCATTTTCAACAAATATAAGTAAATTTGTTGGATAAACCGCGACAAACCTACTATCCGATATGCGACACCCCTTCTTTCTGCTGCTCCTCTCCCTGGCCCTCCTGCTCCCGGTGCAGGCACAGGCCGCCCGTGACAAGGACCTCGTCCCAATGGCCGACTCCATCAGCAACTATCTCCGGGAAAAGACGACTGTGCGAAGCTACGTATCCGTCGAGAAAGCCACCGTACTCCACGACGGCACCTTGCAGCTGACCCTCAGCCGCAGCCTGGTGGACCACCCGCTCCGCGACCGCGAGATCAAAGACCTGTATTCCATCGCCCGGGAACTGCTCCCGAAGAAATATGCGCAGTACAAGAAGAAACTCTCCCTCTACGCCGACAAGAAACCCATCGAGTTCTATAAAAGCCGCTACTTCATCGGCACGCCCGCCGCAGCGCCCGTCAAGGAACACCGCAAATATGCCGGACAATACCACGACAAACTCGCAGCCCCGCTGGTCCGGCGCATGGACGCGGCTGTCCGGCCAACCCGCGGCCTGCAGAACCGCCACATCGCTCTGTGGCAAAGCCACGGATGGTATTATGAACAGTCGCTCAAGCGATGGGAGTGGCAGCGCGCACGCATTTTCGAAACGGTCGAGGATCTCTACACCCAGAGCTACGTCGTGCCATTCCTCGTTCCCATGCTCGAGAACGCCGGCGCCGTGGTCCTGCTCCCGCGGGAACGCGACTGGAACGTACACGAAGTGATCGTGGACAACGACCAGACCGGAACCGGCTACTTCGAGTCCGGAACCTGGCAGCCGGCGCCCGATACCGGATTCGCCAACCCGAAGGCAGCCTACCTTTTCAAGGAAAATCCCTTCAGGATGGGCACCGCCCGGATGACGGAAACCGATCCGGAAGGCGGCAGCAACGCCTGCTGGGTCCCGAATCTTCCCGAAGAGGGCGAATACGGCGTCTATATTTCCTACCAGACCGTGAAGAACAGCACCACGGCCGCCCAGTACGAAGTGCGGCACCAGGGCGGCAGCACCCGTTTCAGCGTGAACCAGCAGATGGGCGGCGGAACCTGGATCTACCTGGGCCGTTTCCGCTTCGACAAGGGGCATCAACGCGACCAGGGTGTCTTCCTCTCCAACCTGGGTGACGGCAACAGCGTGGTGACCGGCGACGCCGTGAAGTTCGGCGGAGGCATGGGCAACATGGCCCGCAAGCCCGCCGAAGTGAAAGAAGGCGACTTCGACGTTGAAGCGGAAATATCAGGCTATCCCCGCTTCACCGAAGGGTCGCGCTACTGGCTGCAATGGGCCGGCTTCAACGACACCATCTACTCGCGCAACAACAATGCCACCGACTACAACGATGACTATATGTCACGCGGCCTGTGGGTGAACACCCTCTCCGACGGCTCCTACCTGAAGCCCGGCAAGAAAGGCTACAACATCCCGCTCGACCTGTCCTTCGCTTTCCATACCGACGCCGGAACGACCCTGAATGACTCGATTGTCGGCACGCTGGCCATCTACACCCGGCTGTCGAACGACAACGAGAAGTATCCCAACGGCGAAGACCGTTCCCTGGGCCGCGACTACACCGACATCGTCCAGACCCAGATCGTCAATGATATCCGGGCGCTCTACGAACCTTTGTGGAGCCGCCGCCAACTTTGGGACCGTTCTTATGCCGAAAGCCGGATGCCTGAAGTGCCCGGCATGCTGCTGGAACTCCTCTCCCACCAGAACCTGGCCGACATGCGCTACGGCCTCGACCCGACTTTCCGTTTCACCGTCTCACGCGCCATCTACAAGGGCATGCTCAAATTCCTGGCCTGGATCAACGGCTTCGATTACATCGTCCAGCCGTTGCCCGTGGACGGCTTTGAAGTGCACATGGGCGCGGAAGGCAACGCCGTCCTGGACTGGGATCCCGTGAAGGATCCCCTGGAACCGACGGCCGACCCCACCGGTTATGTCCTCTATACCTGTATTGATGACGGCGGCTTCGACAACGGCGTGGCACTCGACAACTCGCATGCGGAAGTCCCGGTTGAGCCGGGTCACGTCTATCGTTTCCGGGTAACGGCGGCCAACGCCGGCGGCGAGAGTTTCCCGAGCGAGACGCTCGCGGTCGGCATCGTCTCTGAAGATGCTCCGACTGTGCTGATCATCAACAATTTCGACCGCGTCAGCGCCCCGGTGAGCTTTGCCTCCAAAGACTCCACCCTTGCCGGCTTCAACAACCGGCTCGACGGCGGCGTCCCCTACCTCTACGACATCTCCTACATCGGGAACCAGTACGAATACCGCCGCCCCATCCCCTGGATGGACGACGACAGTGCCGGGTTCGGCGCCTCGGAAAGCAACTATGAAACCCAGGCCCTGGCAGGCAACTCCTTCGATTATCCCTATGTCCACGGAAAAGCCTGGATGTCAGCCGGCTGCAATTTCGTATCGGCCAGCCGTACCGCCATCGAGCGCCGTCGCATCGAGATGAACCGCTACACGGTTGCTGACCTCATCTGCGGCAAGCAGCTCACCACACAGGTCGGCCGCGACGGCGCCACGGCTCTCCGCTATCCCGTCTTCCCCCAAGGACTTCGCGAACAGATTGAAGATTTCACCCGCGTCGGTGGAAACCTGCTCGTATCGGGCGCATACGTCGGTTCCGACCTGTGGGAGCCGGTCTTCGACTTCGCCATCGACTCAACACTGCAGGCCGACTATTTCGAACCGGGCAAGAAATTCGCCCAGGAAGTGCTCCACTACCGGTGGATGACCAACAACGCGGCCGTTACCGGTGAGGTGAAAGGTGTCGCCAATCCTTTGGGACTCCCCAACGCTTGCCGGTTCATCTTCAACACGGAACTGAACGATGAGGTGTATTGCGTCGAATCGCCGGACGGCATCACCCCGGTCGGAACGGGCGCCTACACCATCTTCCGCTATGCGGAAAACAACATTTCCGCCGGCATAGCTTACAAGGGCGACTACAAGACCGTCGTCCTCGGCTTCCCCGTCGAAACCCTGGAAACACCGGAGCAGATCGACTGCCTGATCGGCGAGATCGCCCGCTTCTTCCGACCTTAGAATTGTAAGAAATCGATTTCGGTGACGCCGGTGACGGACTCCAGTTTGAAGGAGTAAGCGCCGGCGACATTGATTTCCACCGTATGGCTTCCGGCAGAAGTATACGTATGCGTCAGCGTGCTGCTGTACTTCTCCTCCAGGCCGTCCCCCCATTTGACCAGGCCGGAATAACTGCTGCCGGTAAAGGAAGGGACTTGGAAGGAAGCCTTCGTATGCTTGATAATCAGCGTCTGCGAAAGACTCGGCATTTGATTGATATTGACCCCGCGTACCAAATCCCGGCAGGTAACGTTCACCGATCCCTTGCGGGAGGTACTCTTGTCGCTGGCGTCGACACGGATGGTCAGGGACGTCGTCCCTTTTGAGCCGGAAGCCGGAGAAACCTGAATCCAGGGATCCGAAGCGGCCGCAGTCCAGTCGTAGTTGGTCGTCAGGCTGACCGTCTGCGAACCGCCTGAAGCCATTACCTCGAGGGATGTCATGTCGAATGTGATGGACGGATCCTCCTTCTCGCAGGAGACCAGGAAAGGCAGCACGACAACTGCCAGACAAAGGGCTAAAATGCGTATCGGTTTCATTTGGTTCCCATTTTCAGCGTCAGTGTCAATTGCTCATCGAAACGCTTGAGCGTCAGCTTATAAGTTCCCTTTGCGAGACCGGAGGTCTCGATCTTGAGGGCAGTCATCTCGTAGGTCACTCCCGCCGTCACGGACTGGCCGGATGCATCCTCCAGGCGCCAGTCCACCTTGTCCTTGGTCTGGATCATGACATCGCCGGAAGTCTTGTTAAAGTTGAACGATGTCACTTCTTCCAGTTTTGTACCGTCGGTGACGGGAATCTCCGCCACGATGTCGGAAGTCAAGTCATAAAGCGGCTTCTCCCATACGCCTGCGGGCCAATTGTTGCTCCGGTACACCAGGCAGACCCTGTCACCCTCCAGCGGATAGGATTGCATGAAACAGTTGATGGAAGGGTATCCCCGGCCACTTCCGGCATTCAGGTCGCCGAACTCGTTGATGCTGCTGATTTCTTCTTTGATCTGGCCGTCCTTGTCGCAAAGGACGATGCAATACTCTCCGGAGAAAGAATGGATGCCGCCGTTGTAGAGAAAACCGGCCTTCATCGTAAAGGAACGCCCCGGCCGGATGGTCTCGGAAGGGGTCAGTCCGTTATAGACGGTTCCGCTGCTCGACGCGGTTCCGGCTTGGTAGTACAGATACTCCTGCGACACGCCGCCTTCCGCCTCCATGGGCTTGAGGCCAAAGACAGCCCCGTGGTTGTAAATATACTGACGGTTGGCACTCGGAGAGAAGGCCGAAAGCGCAAAGTAGCCGTTGCTCGATCCGCCCCAGCCCCAGTTGACACTGACATAGTCCCGCTCGTCGTACCCGTCGACCAGAAAGGCGTGTCCGCCACCGTCCCGTTTCGCAGAATACAGAATCGGCCGCTCCTGAACCTCCGCCTTGATCATGTCGAGCCATTCCGCATCCGTGAACAGTTCCCGTTTGTAGTGATACGCGCCGGGGTCGAAGCCGAAATGTTCGACGGCGCAGCCGGCCATCTTCGGCGTGCTGGCACTCGTCGATTCGTCGAACTTGGCCTGGACGGCCACACCACAATCATAGACCAGGCGGGCTACGGCTGCCCCTTCCTCCTCTGTATAGCCGCTATTGTAATCGAATTTGATCTTGGCCCAGTCATAAGCATGACCCAGGTCAAAACCCGCGATCGAGCAGGTGGAGCCATTGTCCAGGGAATAATTGTAAGGCGCCAGGGTACCGGTCCCTTTCTCCGGATAGCCATAGAACCGCATGATCATGGCCATGGCCAGCGGCACACAGCCGGTAACGGTATGCTTGCCATCCACCAAGGGCGTAAGCAGATTAAAAGGCTCTGTCTGTGTCCAGAGCGGCGTATCGAGCTTGACAGCAGGCAGATAGTTTCCTCCTGCCTTCGTCTGCACGAAAAGCGCATCCCAGGAAGCTTTTTCCCGGGTGGCTGCTACCGCGTGGGTACGGGCATACCCGACAAGGGTTTCCAACTCATCCAGCCATTCGCGCAGATTCTCCGGCATATCCGTACCTGTTCCAAAATTATTATCAAAAGAATAGGCCAGGACCGGCGTGCAGGCGTCATCGCCCGCGATGATGACGAAACCGCCCCCTGCGCGGTTGAACACCCGATAGGCCGGATCGGGAGCGCCTGCCTTGGTCAGCGGAGCGCTGGCCACGCTGACCGGCTGCACAGGCGCCATCCGGCGGGCATAATTCCGGTCATTCTGGAAAAAGGCACGCGCCGCTTCAAGCGCACGCCGTTCCCCTACCGGCTCCGCCTGGAGCGGTATTACGAAACTGAGGCAACAAAGCAGCAGAAAAAGCGTAGAGAATCGGTGCATATCGGATAAGAACGCTACATGCTACGGACAAAGATTTCGAGGACACGCCCCTTGAGTTCCCGCCATTTACCGGAGACCATCGCATAGAAACTGTTCGTCTGTTCGTTCAGCAGCTGTGCGACCGCCTCTTCCCGGCCTTCTGCCGGAAGTGCCTGGACCTTCTCCTGCAGCGCCTTGTCCTGCTCGAACATCATCCGCTCAAACAAGGCTTGTTCAGGTTCCAGCACTTTGCGGGTCTTATCCCAATAGATGGTGGCAATGCGGTTGGTCTCGCGGAAAGCCCAGACAGCCGCTTCGGGACGGTAGCTGTTCTGGCCGCAGTGGCCCATTTCCACCGGGAGCTGGGTCGCGCCGGCATAGATCGGGAAACGCGGGCTCTGGCCCGGGTTGTCAAAGGCAAACCAGAGCACGCCGCCCACTTCGTCGGGCAGCCAGTCACGGCATTGGGCAATCCAGGAATAGGAGCACTGAATCACAGCGATGGTGCGACGGTTCGTCACGGTCCCGGGCGCAAGCTGGTTGAGCATGTTCCGCATATCGGCCGACATCCAGTTGGAAACCGGCGTGACGACTTCGTCGTATTCGGTATAGGTCGAATGGGGATAGGGTGCACTGTTCGGGTCCTTGACGCGACGATGGGCCTTGATCTTCAAGTTCTGGCCCATGTCGAGCTCCGTACCTTCATACGTCTCGCGGTAGAAGGCCAGGATGCGTTCGGGCGTAACGGGAACCTCCGGCTTTACCGAGAAGGGAATCTCCTCGTCGTCGAGCGAGAGCCCCAGTGAGGGGGCCAGCGTGCTGAGCACGAACCATTCGCGAACCGAGAACGGCTTGCGGTTGGCGTCGCCCACCACCTTCCAGAACTTCAACGGGCCTTTGCCATCCCATAGTCCCAGCGCCTTAGCCTTCTTCTTCAGATCCTTGCAATACATGAAGTGATCGGGGTCGTTAAAGTCGATGGTGCCGATGCGTGCGATGTTGGCAGAGATGCCGACATGGTCGTCGGGAATCCGCTGGGCGGCCCAGATGGCGCCGGGTTCACCCGGGCCGGGGCCGTTGATTTCGAACTGCCACACCTCGTTCGGGTCGGCCACCGTCAAGGTCTCGCCCCAGTCGGCATAGCCATACTTCTCGGCCATCTCCCCCATCAGGCGGATAGCGTCACGGGCGTTGTCGCAATACTGGAGCGCCAGCCGTTCCAGCTCCTCAATCCAAAACACGCCGTTCCGGTTGATCAGGTCTTTGTTGCCGTCATAAGTCGTTTCGCCGATGGCCAATTGCTTTTCGTTCATGCATGGATAGGCCGTGTTCACGAAGCGGTAGGTCTGGAGGGCGGGCGGCACGATACGTCCGGTTTCATAGACGCCGCGAGGATCCCAGGGCTCCTCCTTGTGCAGCACGTTGAAGAAATAAGGTTCCGTCTCGCCGGGCTGGAAAGTCTTGCGGGGTTCGATGGATACATACGTGCGATAATAGGAGTCGCAGCAGTGGGCGGTCATCACGGAGCCGTCGCTGGAAGCCTTCTTGCCCACCATGATGGAGGTACAGGCGTCGCCTGAAGGGACAGCACAGAGCAGCAGGGCCGCCGCAGCCACGACGAACTTATTGAGCCGGTTCATCTTGTGGTAATCGATGGATTTTAATGTTGAAAGCAGCATAGGTAATGGCGATCAGCGGCGTGATGAAGCAGAAGATCGCAAAGGGGAAATACGCCATCGTGGCGACGCCCAGCACGCTGGACTGCACCACGGCGCAAGTATTCCAGGGAATCAGCACGGAACTCACCGTACCGGAATCCTCCAGGGTTCGGCTGAGTACCTCGGGCGCCAGTCCGAAACGTTTGTAAGCGTCTCGGAACATATTTCCCGGCAACAGGATGGCCATGAACTGGTCAGACAGCGTGAGGTTGCAGAAGATGCAGCTCAGCACAGTGGCCGACACCAGACCGCCGGTGCGCCGCACCTGGGAGAGGATGGCTGCCGTGATGGTCTCCACCATGCCGCAGGCTGAAAGGCAGCCGCCGAAGAGCATGACGGCAATGATGATCCAGACGGTATTGACCATGCCCGACATACCGCTAGTAGAGGCCAGACGGGTAATCAGGGGATCGGACGTTACGATGTCGACGTCGGTCGACATCATCTGCATGATGGATCCGAAAAACCGGCGCCAACCGGAAACGTCTCCTCCCACGATCTGGTCGATGATCTGCGGCTGGGCAAAATACGCGAGGATGCCCCCCGCAAGCGCAGAGAGGAAAAGCGTCACCATCGGCGGCACTTTCTTGAAGATCATGAAAATCGTCAGGACCGGAACAAGCAGGTACCAGCCGGAAATGTGGAATGTCTCCTGGAGCACGGCCATCTGGCGGCCGATTTCCACTTCGGAAGTAACGGGAACCACGAATCCCACAATGCCGTATACAACCAGGCAGATGACTAGCGCAGGCAAAGTGGTCAGCAAAGTATAGCGCACATGCGTATACAGATTCACCCCGGCGATGGAGGCAGACAGGTTGGTGGTGTCGCTCAGCGGTGAAACCTTGTCACCCAGGTAGGCGCCCGAAATGATGGCACCGGCCAGCCAGCCCGATGGGATGCCGATGAAAGTGCCGGCCCCGAAAAGCGCCACGCCGATGGTCCCCACCGTCGTCCAGGAACTGCCTGCCAGCAGCGACACCACCGCGCACAACAGGAAGGCCAGCACGATGAAGATTTTGGGATGAATCAGCTTCAATCCATAATAGATCATGGTCGGCACAATGCCCGAAAGCATCCAGGTCGCAGTCAGCGCACCAATGGAAAGCAGGATGATGATGGCTGAACTGGTATTACCCAGATTCTCCCCCACCTTCTCCTCAAAGGTACGCCAGGGTACTTTGAGGCCGTACAGGCCGATGAGGCAGGTAAGGACGGCCGACCCGAAAATGGCGATCTGGGAGGGACCGCTGGTCAGGTCGTCGCCGAAGATGAACACCCCGAACATCAACAGGGCAATCAGGGCGAGCACAGGCACCAGCGAGAGGAGGAGTCCGGGCTTCTTCATCGCTTACAGCATCTTTTTCTTGCGGAAAATCAGGAGGACCACCAGCACGATGGCCAGCATCGCCGCCAGGATGATCGCCATATCCCAGTTACCTCCCACCAGGGGCAGCTTGATATTCATCCCGTAGAAGCTGGCGATGAGTGTGGGCGGCATGAGCAGCAGCGACACCAGCGTGAAGATCTTCATGATCTTGTTCTGGTCCAGCTCAATCAGACCCAGCACCGTGTTCTGGAGGTATTCCAGGCGTTCGAAGCTGAAGTCCGTGTGGTTGATCAGCGAAGTGATATCCTTGAGAAGGATGCCGAGCTTGCCGTTGATGATATCGGGGGTCTTGTCACTGCGCAGGATACTCGAAATCATGCGCTGCTTGTCGACGATGTTCTCGCGCACCAGCATCGTGTTTTCCTGCAACTGGTTGATGTCGAGGAGGAATTCCTCGTTGACATCCTCGCCCAGGCTGACACGTTTGCTGTACTGTCCGATTTCCTTCGACATCAGCTCGATCATGTCCGCATCCAGGTCGATCCGGTTTTCCAGGATGCCTACCAGCACGTGGAAACCCGTGGGATAGAGCTTCGAATTGAACAGGATACGCCGCTGGATGTCGGTAAAGCTGCGCAGGGGCACCTGCCGGATGGAGGTCATGGTATGGCCGGTCATCACAAAGGAAACCGATTCCATCGTGTAGTTCTCGGCGCTCGGGATCAGGAAGTTCGTATTGGCGAAGATTGCATCGACCGTCTCGCTGTAGCGGGATGAACTCTCGATCTCCTCGGCCTGGGCCCGGCTTTGCAGGGTCGTATGCAGGAAGGTTTCCACCGCCCGTTTCTCTTCGCCCGTGGGCGTGAACAAGTCGAGCCAGAGGGCGTCTTCCAGCGTAATCTTCTTCAGGATTCCGATCGATTCGGAAACTTCGGCCTGTCCGTTGAGATTATAAAAGATTTTGATCATGTTCCTCGCGTTTAATGTGTTTGAGATTCCGTGAACCGGCCTTGCGGCCACCTGTCACGACACACATTCTCGCGGGGTCAGTTTCTCCAGGGCCACGCGCCAGAACTCGGTCAGGCCGGCGCGTTTTTCGCTGTCGAGGGCGAAAGAGATGTTATCCTGCAGGTATCGGCAGGCATAATCCCCGGGAAACTGATGATTGTATTTTGCTACGGCCTCAGGAATATGGCGGATGCCATATTCGAGGGCCTGGTTGAACGTTTCGATAAACTGCGGGTCCAGCTGCTTGTTGGCCGTCCAGGCGGCAAACACGAAAGGCAGGCCCTTGAGGGAGATCCACTCTTCAGCGAGGTCGTAGACATACGGGAAAGCCCCGGCATGCAAAAGGGCCTTGTCCCCGATCAGCAGATAGCAACGGCCTGGATCGAGTGCTTGCCGGCGGGAATCAAAAGGAGTGAAGCGTGGTGCAATCCCCCATTTGGCCTGGCAAAGATAGCGGGTCAGGATGACGGACGTGCGGCTGTCGACGTCAAGCAGGATTTCTTCCACGGATTCGATGGGACGTCCGGAGCAGACCACGACGCTGGCCACCTTGCCGGTCGATCCGATACAGTAGTCGGAGATAACGTGGGGATCGGACAGGTCGGAAATAGCGCCGACCGGCATGATGCCCACGTCGGCCCGGTCATCCCGGAGCAGCGCAGCGGATTCGGAAGGGGTGCAGAACTGCATAGCAATCGCTCCGGGGGCCATCCTGGCCTCCAGCCCGAAGATGAACGGGATCGTGTTCAGATAGTTGATCGCTGCAATCCGTACCATAATCCTGCAAAGGTAAGAATTAATTTTTTATTTCTGCTCACCGCGTACGCGGAAAAGCCACATTCCGAGGAAGGTAAGCAGGCCGTTGACGATCAGCAGGGTAAATCCCAGATCGAAGCCGAGATAGCGTTTGCTCAACAGGTTGAACAGCAGGCAGAGCACCGGCGCGGCCACCGCGATCCATGGCGTCGCGCCGTCCCGCACCTTCGCCTTCGTCAGGATGCCGAAGAAGAACATGCCCAACAGCGGGCCGTAAGTGTAGGATGCCAGCTTATAAACAAGGTTGACCACCGCATCGCTGCTCACGATATAGAGCACGACGATGATGATCAGGAACAGCAGGGCGACACCGGCATGCACCTTCTTGCGGATGGATTCCTTGCGGCTGTCATCCAGGTCCGTGCGGGCGTTGAAGCCCAGGAAGTCCACGCAGAACGAAGTGGTCAGCGAGGTCATCGCTGCTCCGGCGCTCGGATAGGAAGCTGAAATGAGGCCGATCAGGAAGAGGATGCCGACCCCTACGCCGAAATACTGGCTGGCGATGGTCGGGAACAATTCGTCGGTCTTGGTGATGCCGAGTGCATCGAAACCGCCGAGGCTCTGGGCATAGACACAGAGCAAAGCACCCATCAGCACGAAGAAGAAGTTCACCACCACGATGATGATGGACGTGGTGTACATATTCTTCTGGGCCGCCTTGATATCCTTGCAGGCCAGGTTCTTCTGCATCATCGCCTGGTCGAGTCCGGTCATGGCGATGGTGACGAAAATGCCTGAGATGAATTGCTTTACGGCATTCGTTCCATCGCTCCAGTTCCAGTCGAACCAACTGGTAAACGTGCGGCCATATCCCACAGCACCCGCATTCTCATTGACAGTATTCCCCACGACGGAGAACATCTGCCCGAAACTCCAGCCCATGTTCCTGCAGATATAATAGATGGTCAGGCCCACGGCCAGCAGCATGAACGTTGTCTGCAGTACATCCGTCCAAATGATGGTCTTCACGCCGCCCTTGTAGGTATAAAGATAAAGCAAGACCAGGAAGACGGCCGTGATGAGGGTAAACAGCAGCACGGGTGACATCTTTTCCGACAGGCTCCGGGGCATGAAGGCAAAGAACACGACAATCACAACGAACACACGCACCGCAGCGCCCAACACACGGGAAACCATGAACACCGTCGAGCCGGTCTTGTGCGATTTCGGCCCGAAGCGTTCACCCAGATAGGTGTAGATGGAGGTCAGGTTCATCTTATAGTACAAGGGCAGCAGGACCTTGGCGATGATGATGTAACCTCCTACGAAACCCAGCACCAGCGGCATGTAGAAGAAGTTCTGGGCCCAGACGTTGCCTGGGACGGAGATGAAGGTTACGCCGGATATTGAGGCGCCGATCATGCCGTAGGCCACCACAGGCCAGGGGGCTTTCTTGTCACCGGAGAAAAAGGAATTGGATCCGGCCTTGCGTCCCGTCAGCCAGGAAATGAGGAACAGGAGCGCGGTGTAGGCGGCAAAGGCCACCAGGAACCAGACGAAAGGAAAATCGTGTCGCATGCGTATGCTCAGGGTTTAAAGAGTTGTCGGTTGGCGATCGAGCGGCCCAGGGTCAGCTCGTCGGTATATTCCAGATCGTCGCCGAATCCCACGCCTCGGGCGATGGCCGTGATCCTGACAGGAAACTGGGAGATCTGTTTGTAAAGATAATAGGCCGTGGTCTCCCCTTCCATGCTGGTGCTGAGAGCCAGCACCACTTCCGCGACATCCCCCGCCCCGAGGCGGTCGACAAGTTCACGGATCCGGAGGTCGCCGGGGCCGATGCCGTCGATCGGCGAGATAATTCCGCCCAGAATATGGTACCTTCCGTTGTACTGGCCGGTATTCTCGATGCTCAGCACGTCGCGCAGGCTTTCGACTACGCACACGACGGAAGCGTCGCGCCGCGGATCGCTGCAGACGGGACAGGTTCCATCGTCGGAGATCATTCCGCAGACGGGGCAATGCCGGATGTCACGCTTGAGGCGTACCAGTGAACCCGCGAACTGTTCCACGTTCTCCCGGGGCTGGCCCAGCACATGCAAGGCCAGCCGGAGGGCGGTCCTGCGGCCGACCCCGGGCAGCGAGGAGAGCTGGTCCACAGCGTCTTCCAGCAGCGAAGAGGAATAATTCCGGCGGAACATCTTCGACTCGGGGTGCTACTTGCGCTTATCGGGGTTCTGGGCAAAATAGGTATCAACGGCGTTACGGACCGAGCCGTAGCGCAGCAGCATGGCCTTGGCCTCGCCGTAGTCGGCGATGCCGGTCTCGTCCATGATCATCTTGGTGCCGCGGTCCACGAGCTTCTTGTTGGTGAGCTGCATATCCACCATCTTGTTGCCTTTGACGTGGCCCAGGCGGATCATCACGGATGTGGAGATCATGTTCAGCACGAGTTTCTGCGCGGTACCCGATTTCATGCGGGTACTGCCGGTCACGAACTCGGGGCCGACGACGGCTACGATGGGAATCTCGGCGGCAGCGGCCACAGGTGCATCGGGATTGCAGGTGATGCAGCCGGTCAGCAGGCCGCGGCGGCGCGCCTCCTCGACGGCGCCGATGACGTAGGGCGTGGTACCAGAGGCGGCAATGCCGATGACGGTGTCATCGGGTGTCGGCCGGTAGGGCTCGATGTCCATCCAGCCCTGGGCCTTGTTGTCTTCGGCGCCTTCGGCGGCACGCCGGATGGCGCTGTCGCCGCCGGCCATCAAGCCGATGAACAGGTCATACGGTGCGCCGTAGGTCGGCGGAATCTCCGAGGCGTCGAGAATGCCGAGTCGGCCGCTCGTGCCGGCGCCCATATAGAACACGCGGCCGCCGCGGCGCATGCGTTCGACAATGCCGTCAACCAGCTTCTCAATCTGCGGAATGCAGCCCGCCACCACGTCGGGAATATGATGGTCCTCCCGGTTGATGCCCTCAAGCAACTCCCGCGTCGTCATCTTGTCGAGATTCGAATAATTCGAACTCTGTTCTGTAACTTTCATTATGATTATCTTTTTTATCTTAGTTCTAGTAACATTGTCTGCTCCTCATGGTTCGCGACAGGGGCGGAGCTGTGCTCCAGTCCCTTGACGGCTAACTCCTCCCTTTTAGCCTCGCTTACAGCGAGTCTAACGGTCGTCAGACAGACGCCGTCACGAGACGGGACTTCCGCTTGTCCGCCATCTTCCTGCTGCTCACAAATCGTCGCATCCATTGTTACTAGAACCAGACAGGTCTATTTCGTATTCTTGTGATAGTCGACCAAGCCGTCGATGGGGCCTTTGAGGATGATGCCCATGCGCATGCCGGCGGCGTTCACGGCTTTTTCGAGGATGTCCTTGTAATAGTAGGCAATGGAGCCGACGAAATTCACCGGGTATTTCTTGTAGTCGTAGTGGATGATGTTGCGGCGGAGGAACTCCTCGAAGCTGCTCTTGAGCAGGTTCGCGATGTGCGGATGGTTCTTGAATTCGGCGATGAACGGCGAGAACGATGCCAGGAAGCGGCTCGGCATCGGTTCGCGATACACTTTCTGGACGATGGCCATATAATCCAGGCCATAGCGTTTCGTGAATTCCTTCTCGATGGCCGGCGGCAGCAGGCCCTTGATGAAGTCGGAGATCAGTCGTTTGCCTAGGTAGGCGCCGCTGGCTTCGTCGCCGAGGATAAAGCCACCGGCGCGGACGTTCTGGGCAATCCCCTCCCCGTCATAGAAGCAGCTGTTGGATCCCGTGCCCAGGATACATGCGATGCCCGGCTTGTGGCCGCAGAGCGCCCGGGCTGCCGCCAGGACGTCGGAGACGGCCTCGCACGTCGAGCCGGGGAACACTTTGCCGAAACAGCGCTCCAGCTTTGCGGAGGGCTCACCGCCCACCACGCCTGCTCCGTAGAAGAATATCTTTTCCACCTTGTCCCCGATTTCGGGAACCAGGCTTTCCGTCAGAATCCGTTCGATGTCAGCATCCTCCATGAATACCGGATTGATGCCCACGGTTTCGATCGACTTGACCGAGCCGTCATCGCAAAGGGCCCGCCAAGAAACCTTGGTGGAGCCGCTGTCTGCTATCAGTTGCATAGAATTTCGTATTTGAAGTTGAATTAACTTACAAATATAGCAAAAAACGGCTTAAGGTATAATATTCCCATCAACCCGAAATTCCTTCCGTCACTCCACATACACCCCGTTCCGGCGCCAGTTGCGGATACCGAAGAAGCAGAGGATGATGTAGACGACATACATGACGGCCATCCAGTACATTCCGCTGTAGAGGAAGACGCCGACGGTGAGCAGGTCGAGTCCGATCCAGACGTACCACTGGCACATATACGATTTGCTCAGGAAGAAGGTGCCGACCATGCTCCCCACCGCGATGAAGGCATCCCAATAGGGCTGGCTCGGGAAAAGTGCCGTACCGTGTGTCTCGGCATACACCTTGAGCATGTGGGCGACGGCGAAATAGGCGGCCACGGCGATGACGAGTACCACTGCGCCCGTCTTCCAGTCGAAACGACGGATAAGTACTTGGTCCTCTGCCGGCTTCTGCCCCCCGGCGGATTCCTCGTCAGCCTCCTCCTTGATCTCTTTGAAGGCGTGGAGTCCGTAGAAAGCCATCACGATGTAATACACCTGGATGACTGTCATTGACAGAAAACTATTGTGCCAGTATACGAAGATGTTCAGCACCGAGGTCAGGATGCAGATGTACCAAAGCAGCTTCGTCTTGCGGATTTCCAAGAACACGTAATAGATTCCCACGACCATTGCGAGAATCTCCAGCCATCCCCAGATATCCAGGCCGGCGAAATAATCCAGGATCTGCTGCATGGGTCCGCTTTAGGCGCCTTCCAGGTCGAGCACGGTTTTCACTGGAACTTCGGGCGGGAATTTGGCAACGCTGCCGAAATCTTTCAGGTTGATGATGAAACTGACGTACACCTGTTTCGGATGGAAGGTCTCCACCAGTTTAACGGCTGCCCGGGCGGTACCGCCGGTGGCCAGCAGGTCGTCGTGGATCAGCACCACGTCGTCTTCCGTTATGGCGTCGGTGTGCATTTCGATTTTGTCGTGGCCGTATTCCAGCGAATACTCCATGCTCACCGTATCGGCAGGCAGTTTGCCCGGCTTGCGGATCAGGACGAAGCCGGCACCCAGGCGGGAAGCCAGCGCGGCGCCCATCACGAAGCCGCGGCTTTCGATGCCGGCCACTTTCGTGATACCCTTGTCCTTGTATTCTTCATAGAGGATGTCCTCAACCTCCTTGAAGGCGGCGGGATCCTTGAACAGCGTGGTGACGTCCCAGAACAGGATGCCCTTCTTGGGATAATCCGGAACCGTCCGCAGGCTGGCGATCAGACTCTCTTTGCTCATTATTTCTTTTCTACTAAAGTGATTCGATACATTTTCGGCCAGTTCTTGCCGGTCACGTAGACGGCGCCGCTGCGGGGATTCCACGCGATACCGTTGAGGACGTCGGTACGGGGTTTCCGCAACTGCTGCGGCAGGATGCCGCGGAGATTGATCACGGCACGCACCACGCCCGTCTGGGGATCGATCCGAATGATCTGGTCGGTTCCGTACACATTGGCCCAAATCTCCCCCTTGATATACTCGAGTTCATTGAGATAGGCCACCTTCTGGCCGCGGAGCGTCACGGAAATGGAACGTTCCTCCACGAAAGTCTCCGGATCGCGGAACGTGATGGTGGATGTTCCGTCGCTCATGATCAGGCTTTTGCCGTCGGTCGTCAAGCCCCATCCTTCCCCCAGGTAGCGCAGCGTGCCCAGCCGCTCCCAGGTCGCGATATCATAGACGAAGCACTCCTTTTCCTGCCAGGTCAGCACGTAGAGCCGGCCATTGAGAACGCAGGCTCCCTCCGCAAAATAACGGCTCTCGAAATTCATCCGTTTCAGCACACGACCGGTCGCAAGGTCAACCTTCCGGAAACTCGATTCTCCGTACTGCCCTGCCGACTCATAGAGTTCTCCCTCATGGAAGAAGAGCCCCTGGGTATACGACGCCACGTCGTGCGGCAACGCCTCTTCCACCTTGTAGCCGTAGGTCTTGACGTTCTGGGCGGAAGCACTGCACGCGCTGATCGCAAGGGTGCAAAGGGCTGCGAGGAGAATGCAGGGAAGACGTTTCATGGAATTGGCGTTTATTGAGAAAACTTCCGATAATTCCCGCTCTGCTTCTTGACGGGCTCGCAGGTAAGGCCCACGCCCAGTTTCTTGAAGACTTTCCGGTCCACTTCGGCCAGCATCACGGTGCAATGGACCTGGCATCCCTTGAGCAGCGGAAGGCAGTCGATTGCCTTGCGGCAATTTTCGTCGCTGAGGCTCAGCATGGAGATGGCCACCAGCACCTCGTCGGTATGCAGGCGCGGGTTGTGTCCATGCAGGTACGAGACCTTTGTTTTTTGGATCGGTTCAATCATGTCGGCCGGAATGAGCTTGACCGGATGCGGGATGCCGGCCATGTGCTTGAGTGCATTCAAAAGCAATGCCGCACTTGGCCCGAGAAGCGGACTCTGGGCGGCGGTGATGACCGTCCCGTCGGGCAGTTCCATGGCGGCAGCGTATTCGTCGCTGCTGGCTTCCCGCTGCTTGGCGGCCACGGTCACCCGACGGTATTCTTTAGCCAGATTGGCCTGCTTGAGCAGGAGCGTCAGCTTGTTCACTTCCTGCTCGTTGTCCTCGCCTTCGGCCATATTGCACAGGCCGGTGTAGTAGCGGCGGATCACTTCGTTGTTGGCCGCTTCCCGGCACACATCGTCGTCGCTGATGCAGAAACCCACCATGTTGACGCCCATATCGGTGGGCGACTTATAAGGATTGGCGCCATAGATCTGGGTGAAAAGGGCGTCGAGCACAGGGAAGATTTCGATGTCGCGGTTGTAATTGACCGCGATCTGGCCGTAGGCTTCGAGATGGAACGGATCGATCATGTTGACGTCGTCAAGATCGGCCGTCGCCGCTTCATAGGCGATGTTTACGGGATGCTTGAGCGGGAGATTCCAGACTGGGAAAGTCTCGAACTTGGCATAACCGGCCTTCACGCCGCGCTTGCGCTCGTTGTAGAGCTGGCTCAGGCAGACGGCCATCTTGCCGCTGCCCGGCCCGGGTGCTGTGACCACAACGAGCGGGCGGGTCGTCTCGACGAAGTCATTCTTGCCGAAACCGCCGTCCGAGGCAATCAGTGTTACATTGGTCGGATAGCCTTCGATGATATAGTGGTAATAGGCCTTGACACCCATCCGTTCCAGGCGTTCACGGAAGGCAACCGCGCTGGCCTGGCCGTTGAAGTGCGTGATCACGACGGAATTGACCTGCATGCCCCGGCTCTCGAACTCTTCGCGCAGGCGCAGCACGTCTACGTCGTAAGTGATGCCCAGGTCGTTGCGCACCTTGTTTTTCTCAATATCGATGGCGCTGATGGCGATGATGATCTCCATCTCGTCGCGCAACTGCATCAGCATCTTGAGCTTGCTGTCCGGCTCGAAGCCCGGGAGCACACGGCTCGCGTGGAAATCGTCGAACAGTTTGCCGCCGAATTCCATGTACAGTTTGTCGCCGAAATGAGAGATGCGCTCTTTGATGCGCTCAGATTGAATCTTCAGATACTTATCGTTATCGAAGCCGATTTTCATAGTCCCGTAAAGTTTACGGGTTACAAATATAGGAAAAAAAACAGTTCAAACCATTTTTCTTGTACCTTTGCATCCGGCAAGCTTTTCTGTCGCGCCGCCCTCGGGCGGTGAGGAAAGTCCGGACAGCACAGAGCACCTCCCTGTGGAAAGCACAGATGGGTGAAAGTTCATGGAGCGCGTAACAGAAAACAACCGCCGGTTTAGCCCGGACTTGATCCGGGGCCGGCAAGGGTGAAAACGTGGGGCAAGAGCCCACGACCGCGTGCGGCGACGTACGCGGGGTACGCACCGGAGGGCTGCAAGGCCAAATATATCGGTGATTGAGGGTTGCTCGCCCGAGCCGAGGGGTAGGCTGCATCAGAGAAATGACAGAAGCCCGCATGCGGGTACAGAATCCGGCTTACAAGCTTGCCTTTTATTGGGACTATGAAACGTACCATCATACTCGCCTGCGCCCTCTTCGGGCTTGCATTCAGCGCCTGCGCCTATGAAAAGGGCGACGCGCGCTTCACGCAGAAAGACGTGGAGAATTTCAACGAAGTGATGAACCTTGTCGCCGGCGACCGCGACCTCCCGATGAGCGAGCTCGTCATCAAGGTGGCCAAGCACTTCCTCGGCACTCCTTACGTTGCCGGTACGCTCGAAATCGAGCCGGAGCGCCTGACGGTCAACACGCGCGAGACCGACTGCATCCTCTTTGTGGAGATGTGTCTGGCCTTGTCGCTCACGGCGAAAGAGGCCGAGCCTACGTTCGACAAATACGTGGACAATCTGCGGAAGCTCCGCTACCGCGACGGTGTGGTGGACGGCTATGCGTCCCGCCTGCACTATACGTCGGAATGGATCATCCAGGGAACGACCCGCGGCATCTTCCGTGAAGTGAGCCGCGAGTGCGGCGGAAGTCCCCTCGACCAGAAATTCAACTTCATGTCGAACCATCCGACCTCCTACAAGCAGCTCAAGGACAATCCGGAGAACGTGAAGAAGATCCGCACTGTGGAGCAGAATCTCGAGACATGGGACTACTGGTACATTCCGAAAGCCGACCTGCCCAAGTGTATCAAGAACATCAAGACCGGCGACATCATCGGCTTCAACAGCGCCACTCCCGGCCTCGACATAGCCCACGTGGCCTACGCCTATTGGGAAGGCGATACCCTGACCTTCATCCACGCCTCCTATTCTGAGAAGAAGGTGGTCATAAACAAGACGCCGCTGGTGCAGTACACCAACGGCATCAAATCACACAACGGTTTGCGGGTAATCCGGCTGTATTAAGGCCGTTCGACCATCTGGCGGAATTCGCGTTCTGCTTCGAAGGATTCCCACTTGGCGAATTGCTCCGGGGTTAGGACTTTGCTGTACTTTTTCACGCGTTTCGCTTTCTGCTCTTCCATCAGCTCCTGCATCGCTCCGCCACGCGGACCGGGACGGAACTGACCGTCACCACGCGGGCCCATGCCACCAGGACCCATGCCACCGGGACCCATGCCGCCAGGGCCCATGCCATCAGGACGGCCTTGACCCATCGGGCGCTCAGGACGGCCACCGCCCATGCCGGGACCCATTCCCTCCGGGAAGCCTTCCGGCCTGCCCTGAGGCATCATGTTCTCCCTTTCACGCTGCAGCTGCTTCGCCTGCCGCTTGTTGAACTTGAAAATCTTCTTGTACTGCTGGGGGGTAAGCTGAACCAGCTTGTCAAGCCGGTCGGTCTGTTCCTGTGCCATCTGCACGGGATCGCGCTGCTCAAACTGCGGGCCAAAACCCGGACGTCCGTCCGGACCCATCTGGCCCGGACCCTGCGGCTGTGAGAAAGCCGTTGTGACCAAAAGGAGCGCTGCCGCTATTGTCAAAATGTGTTTCATATAAATAAAGTGTGAAAAAAATTTCGCAATTTCTATCTTTTGACTATTTTTGCAGTCCCAAGTTTAACCGCAGGGAAATATTCAGCCACTTTAGCTCAGTCGGTAGAGCAGCGCATTCGTAACGCGCAGGTCGGCAGTCCGAGTCTGCCAAGTGGCTCATGAAAAAAGGGAGATCCAATCGGATCTCCCTTTTTTCATTCAATTACCTACTTTATTATTTCTTGAAGTAGTCGGCTACTTCGTCGGTAGGGACCAGTTCTTCCTGGAACTGGTAGGAACCGGTGCGCTCAGACTTGACCATCTTGATGCACTTGACCACATTCTTCAGCGAGGACTTGTCCCCGGAGAACGTTGCGACAGCTTTCTTTGCCATGGTATAATAAAGTTAAGCGTGATTACTTGATTTCCTTGTGAACGGTGTAGCGCTTGAGGTACGGGTTGTACTTCTTGAGCTCGAGGCGCTCGTTCGTGTTCTTCTTGTTCTTGGTCGTGATATACCGGGAAATGCCGGGAACACCGCTCTGACGCTGTTCGGTGCATTCGAGGATCACCTGAACTCTGTTACCTTTCTTTGCCATATCCGTGTTGCATTAAACGATGTTGATCAAACCTTTTTCCCGGGAGGCCTTGATGGTCTCGGCGAGGCCGTTCTTGTAGATGGTCTTCATACCCTTGCAGGAAACCTTCAGGGTCACGAAACGCTGTTCCTCTTCCAGCCAGAAACGCTTGGTCTTGAGGTTCGGGGCGAATTCGCGTTTAGTACGTCTCTTGGAGTGGGAAACATTGTTTCCAATCACCCGCTTCTTTCCTGTAACTTGACAAACTCGTGCCATGGTGTATCTATTTTTATTTTCTATTTTTCAAAGGGGCTGCAAATATCTTGATTTTTATTCAAAAAACCAAATAAAATTTCTCATTTACAAAAACTTCAGCAATCGCTTCCAACGGATGTTCCGGGGGAACTTCAGGTTCCCGTCGGTCGACATCCAGATGACCCGCGGCTTGCCCACGATGTGGTCTTCCGGGACGAATCCCCAGTAGCGGGAATCGAGCGAATTGTGGCGGTTGTCACCCATCATGAAGTAGTAATCCATCTGGAAGGTGTAGGTGTCGGTCGGCTCGCCGTTGATGACGAACTGGCCGTCGGCCGTCTCCTCAAGGGTGTTTCCTTCATACACTTCGATGATACGGCGATAGAGCGGAAGGTTCTTCGCGGTCAGCTGCACGGGCTCCCCCTTTGCCGGAATCCAGAGCGGACCGTAGTTGTCGCGCGTCCAGCCCGTTTCCACGAAGGGGAAGAGCAGTGCTTCCGAATCGGGATAGTCGGGCGGATAGCTGTCGATGTTGGGCTCTACGCTCACCACGTTGGC
>JAFZAF010000110.1 GCA_017548335.1 Bacteroidales bacterium
AGCGCGGGCGGCGCACCGGCCCGACGAATTGTCGGGCGGCCAGCGCCCGCGCGTGGCCGTGGCCCGGGCGCTGGTCACGCACCCGGCCCTCATCCTGGCCGATGAGCCCACCGGCAACCTCGATACGGCTACGACCGACGAAGTAATGAAACTTTTTGATGCCATCCATCGTAAAGGAAATACAATCATACTGGTAACACACGAAGAGGACGTCGCCCGCCATGCCGGCCGGATCGTCCGCCTCCGTGACGGAAAAATAGAACGCGATGAAAATCTACACCAAGACCGGTGACGCCGGCACCACCTCGCTGGTGGGCGGGACGCGCGTGAGCAAGGCGCATCCCCGCGTGATGACCTACGGCGACCTGGATGAACTGATCAGCCTCCTGGGCCTCCTCCGCTGCGAGACGGCCGGGCAGGACCTGCCCCTGCGCCGCATCCAGATCCACCTGATGAACGCCAGCGCGCACCTGGCCAACGACGGCCGCTCGACCAAGCTCAAACCCCTCGACGAAGGCGAAACCGCCTTCCTTGAAAGCGAAATCGACCGCATGACGGCGGCGCTGCCGCCCCAGACGGCCTTCATCCTTCCCGGTGAACCCCATGCCGCCTCGCTGGCCCATGTGGCCCGTACCGTCTGCCGCCGCGCCGAGCGCCGCGCCGTCCAGATCGAGGGCAAAACCGACCAGGATGCCATGGCCATCCGCTATGTTAACCGCCTGAGCGACTACCTCTTCACTTTGGCAAGATACTTGAGCGGGGGGAACGATGACAACTGGTTGCCGTAAAAAATTGAAAAAAAATTTGGTTATATCGTTTTTTCTCTATCTTTGCGGCCCCAATCCGAAAAAGTAACCATTTTTAATACTGATACAAATGTACTGGACACTTGAGCTTGCATCCAAACTGGAGGATGCCCCCTGGCCCGCAACCCGCGAAGAACTGATCGATTACGCCACCCGTTCGGGCGCTCCGCTCGAAGTGATCGAGAATCTGGAAGACCTCGAAGAAGACGGCGAAGTCTACGAATCCATCGAAGACATCTGGCCCGACTATCCGACCAAAGACGATTTCTTTTTCGACGAGGAAGAATATTGATACTTCAACAGGGCTTGATAATCAAGTAAGGCATTGATAATCAATGAAGAGAGGTAAGCATTCAATGTTTGCCTCTCTTTTTTATGTAAATATTGTTATATTTGTAAGAGTAACCTGAATCATTATTTACTGCTAGATACAATGTCTTTCTCCCTTTTGCCTCTCGCCGTGGCAGCGGATTTGAACCGGATTTCGCTCGCTTCCTGGGACTGGATCGTGATCGCCATCTTCTTCGTGGCCATGGTCTGGATTGTCTGGGATGTCTCCCGTAAGAAGAAGGAGACCTCCGGCGACTATTTTTTGAGCGGCCGTACGGCCACCTGGATTGCCATCGGCGCATCCATTTTTGCCTCCAACATCGGATCGGAACACCTGATCGGCCTGGCGGGCACCGGCGCGTCGGCCGGCATGGCGCAGGCCCATTGGGAAATCCAGGGCTGGATGATCCTCATCCTGGGCTGGGTGTTCGTTCCCTTTTATGAACGCAGCATGGTCTATACCATGCCCGAATTCCTGGAGAAACGGTATAACAAGGAAAGCCGCGGCATCCTGACCTGGCTGTCCCTGGCAAGCTATGTTCTCACCAAGGTGTCCGTAACGGTCCTGGCGGGCGGCCTTGCCTTGAATACCCTGCTGGGCATCAATTTCTGGGTGGCCGCCCTGGCGCTTGTGGTCATCACTGCCATCTACACCGTCATCGGCGGCATGGAATCCGTTCTCAAGACTTCCGTCCTGCAGACACCGATCCTGCTGCTCGGCTCGCTCGTCATCCTCTGGCTCGGCTTGAAGGAACTGGGTGGCTGGAACGCCATGATGGACATCTGCGGCGCCCAACCCGTCAACGAATACGGCGACACGATGACCAATCTGATGCGCTCCGGCAAGGACAGTGAATTCCCATGGTACGGCGCCCTCTTCGGCTCCGCCATCATCGGCTTCTGGTACTGGTGTACGGATCAGTTCATCGTCCAGCGCGTCCTCTCCGGCAAGAACCAGAAGGAATCCCGCCGCGGTACCATCTTCGGCGCTTATCTGAAGCTTCTCCCGGTATTCCTTTTCCTTATCCCGGGTATGATCGCCTATGCGCTCACCCGGACCCCTGATTCCGCTGTCGGCCAGCAATTGGCCGTCGCCCTGGGCCTGCAGGCCAACGGGACCGTCTCCAATCCGGACATCGCTTTCCCGATGCTCGTGAACACCCTGTTGCCGGTCGGCCTGAAAGGCGTGGTGATCTGCGGCATCCTCGCCGCCCTCATGAGTTCCCTCGCGTCCCTGTACAACTCTTCCGCGATGCTTTACACCATCGACATCTATAAGCGCAAGCATCCCCAGACCGAGGAAAAGAAACTCGTGCTGATCGGCCGTATCGCCACGGTGGTCGTGGTCGTCCTCGGTGTCCTGTGGATCTTCGTCATCCAGCGGATGGGCAAGAGCCTCTACAACTATATCCAGAGCGTCCAGAGCCTGCTGGCTCCGGCCATCGCCGCCGTGTTCCTCATGGGTATCTGCTGGAAGAAGACTTCTCCCAAAGCCGGCATGTGGACGCTGATTGCGGGACTTGTCCTGGGCGGCACCCGTCTTTTGACGAT
The DNA here is from genome assembly GCA_017548335.1 of Bacteroidales bacterium. Lineage (GTDB taxonomy): Bacteria > Bacteroidota > Bacteroidia > Bacteroidales > UBA932 > Cacconaster. Next base: position 2,688 of record JAFZAF010000110.1, read on the forward strand.
GATCATCAACCCGGAAGCCCACAATGTCTTCACCTACATCTTCAATGAGATGAACGTGTATGCGTTCTGTGTCTGGATGTTCCTGTTCTGCATCGCGCTTGCCGTCGTGGTGACGCTCCTTACGCCCAAGCCGGCCGCCCAGCAGGTGGAAGGCCTGTGTTTCAGCACCGCCACGCCCGCGCAGAAAGCCGAAACCCGCGCCTCCTGGGGCACCTGGGACATCATCCACACCGTCATCATCCTGGCCGTCACCGTGGCCTTCTACATTTATTTCTGGTAGACTATTTCGTCATTCCCGGCTTGACCGGGAATCGCTTGCAATATGTTAGAAGATTTCAAAGATAAGGTTTGCCGGGCCAACCTCGATCTGGTCCGGCACGGCCTCGTGCTGTTCACCTGGGGCAATGTTTCCGCCATCGACCGGGCGACCGGCCTGGTGGTCATCAAACCGTCCGGGGTTTCGTATGACACGATGAAACCGGAAGACATGGTCGTCGTAGACCTGGATGGAAATGTCGTAGAGGGCTCCTTGCGTCCCTCCTCCGACACGCCTACGCACCTGGTGCTGTACAAGGCCTTCCCGGAGATCGGCGGCGTGGTCCATACCCACTCCACCTTCGCCACGGCCTGGGCCCAGGCCGGCCGCGACATCCCCAGCCTCGGTACCACCCACGCCGACTATTTCCACGACGCCATCCCCTGCACCCGCGACATGAAAAAGGCCGAAATCTTCGGGGAATACGAGAAGGAAACCGGCAATGTGATCGTGGAGCGCTTCAAGGGGATGAAGCCGATGGACACGCCCGCCGTCCTCGTCCGCAACCATGGCCCCTTCACCTGGGGGACGGACGCCGACAACGCCGTCCACAACGCCGTCGTCCTGGAAGAGGTGGCCAAGATGGCCTTTGTGGCGACGACGATCAACAAGGCGTTCATCGGCGCCAACCGCGATCCCTACAGGACCGATTCCGCCCCTTCGATGAACGAACACCTCATCGAGAAGCACTACGCCCGCAAACACGGCCCCGACGCCTATTACGGACAAAAGAAATAACACATAAAAGATACGACTATGGCATTTGAAAACTGCGAACTATGGTGGGTGACCGGCGCGCAGCTGCTTTACGGCGGCGACGCGGTCGTCCAGGTCGACGGGCATTCCAAGGAAATGGTGGAAGGCCTCAATGCGTCGGGCAACATTCCCGTCAAGATCGTCTATAAGGGCACGGCCAACAGCAGCAATGAAGTAGAGGCCGTCATGAAAGCCGCCAACAACGAGCCCAAGTGCGTCGGTGTCATCACCTGGATGCACACCTTCTCTCCGGCCAAGATGTGGATCAAGGGCCTGCAGTCCCTGGAGAAGCCCCTCCTGCACTTCCACACCCAGTACAACGCCGAGATTCCGTGGGACAAGATCGACATGGATTTCATGAACTTGAACCAGAGCGCCCATGGTGACATCGAATACGGTCACATCTGTGCCCGGATGCGTGTTCCCCGCAAGGTGGTGGTGGGCTATTGGAAGAGCCCGGAAGCCCAGCGCCGCATCGCTATCTGGGCCCGCGTGAGCGCCGCGCTGGCCGATGCCCGCCGGGTCCGTTGCCTGATGTTCGGCATGAACATGAACAATGTGGCCGTGACCGACGGCGACCGCGTGGAGTTCGAACAGCGCCTGGGTTATCATGTCGATTACTATCCGGTCTCTTCCCTGATGGACTATTACAAGAAGGTCACGGATGCCGAAACCGACGCCCTCGTGGAAGAATACAAACATCTTTATACCGTCAAGATCGACGAGACTGGTCCGGAAGTGTATTGGAAGAAGGTGCGCAATGCCGCTCGTGCGGAGATTGCGATCCGCCGTGTTCTGGCGGACGAAGGCGCCACCGCCTTTACCACCAACTTCGACGACCTGGGCGACGCCGATGTGGACGCGCCCGACTTCTGCGGCTTCGATCAGATTCCCGGCCTGGCCACCCAGCGGCTGATGGTCGAGGGCTATGGATTCGGCGCCGAGGGAGACTGGAAGACCGCCTGCCTGCAGCGTACGGTCTGGGTAATGTCCCAAGGCCTTCCCGGTGGTTGCTCTTTCCTGGAAGATTATACGCTGAATTTCGCCGGAGAGAAATCCTCCTGCCTGCAGAGCCACATGCTGGAGGTCTGTCCGATGATCGCGAGCGACAAGCCGAAACTTGAGGTACACTTCCTAGGCATCGGTATCCGCAAGCAGCCGACGGCCCGCCTGGTGTTCACTTCCAAGACCGGACCCGGCGCCAAGGCGACCATCGTGGATCTCGGAAACCGCTTCCGTGTCATTGTGCAGGACGTGGACTGCATCGAGCCGAAGCCCATGCCCAAACTTCCCGTGGCATCGGCCCTTTGGATTCCCCGTCCTTCTTTCGAAATCGGCGCCTGCGCCTGGATCCTGGCCGGCGGAACACATCATTCTGCCTTCAGTTATGATATCACGGCTGAGTACTGGGGGGACTTTGCCGAGTTTACCGGCATCGAATTCCTGCACATCGGCAAGGATACCACCATCCATCAGTTCAAGAAGGAACTCCGGATGAACGAGGTGTATTACCTGCTGAACAAAGCCCTCAAATAGGATGGACGCCAAACAGACCCTCGTGTCGGGGAAAGCCGTTCTAGGCATCGAGTTCGGCAGTACCCGTATCAAGGCTGTCCTGATCGACAGGGAGCACAAGCCTGTCGCCCAGGGCAGTCATGAATGGGAGAACCAGTTTCAGGACGGTCTCTGGACCTACAGCCTGGAGGCTGTCTGGTCCGGACTGCAGCAATGCTATGCCGACCTGCGGGAAGACGTGCGCAAGCGGTATGACGCGGAAATCACGGACCTTGCGGGAATCGGCATCAGCGCCATGATGCACGGCTACATGGCCTTCGACGCGGCCGGCCGGCTGCTGGTTCCATTCCGTACCTGGCGCAACACCAACACCAGTGCCGCAGCAAAAGCGCTGAGCGAACTCTTCCAGTTCAATATGCCGCTCCGCTGGAGCCTCTCGCATCTGTACCAATGCATTCTGGACGGGGAGCCGCACGTAAAGGATGTCGTATTCTTCACGACCCTTGCCGGATATGTCCATTGGAAGCTTACCGGCCGCAAGGTGTTGGGGGTGGGGGACGCTTCGGGCATGATGCCGATTGACGCCTCGACCGGCGACTTCGACAAGACACGGATCGCCCAATTTGACAAGCTGGTGGCCCCCAAAGGCTATCCCTGGAAGTTGGAAGATATTCTCCCTGAGGTGCTGTCTGCGGGAGAGCCGGCAGGCGTACTCACGGAGGAAGGCGCCCGCTGCTTGGATCCGTCCGGTCGTCTGAAACCGGGCATTCCCTTCTGCCCTCCGGAAGGAGACGCCGGCACCGGAATGGTGGCCACCAACGCCGTGCGTCCCCGCACCGGCAACGTGTCTGCCGGCACATCGTCCTTTTCCATGATCGTGTTGGAGAAAGACTTGTCCAAGCCCAACGAGATGATCGACATCGTGACTACGCCCGACGGCGCACCCGTGGCCATGGTCCACTGCAACAACTGCACGAGCGATCTCAATGCCTGGGTCAACTTGTTCAAGGAGTACCAGCAGCTGCTGGGAGTCCCGGTCGACATGAATGATGTCTTCGGCAGGCTGTACAATCACGCCCTTACCGGAGATCCCGACTGCGGCGGCCTGGTCGCCTTCAATTACTTCTCCGGCGAGCCCGTGACCGGCCTGGCGGAAGGAAGGCCCCTGTTTGTGCGCAATGCCCTCGACAAGTTTACGCTTGCCAATTTCATGCGGGCGCAGCTTTATGCCTCCGTAGGCGTTCTCAAGATCGGAAACGACGTCCTGTTCAAGGAAGAGCAGGTGAAAGTCGACCGCATCACCGGCCATGGTGGTCTGTTCAAGACGCCCGGCGTGGGGCAGCGCGTGCTGGCCGCGGCGCTGGCCACCCCGATTTCCGTCATGGAAACCGCCGGGGAAGGCGGCGCCTGGGGCATTGCCCTCCTGGCTTCCTATGCCGTGAACAAAAAGCCGGGACAAAGTTTGCCGGATTATCTGGAGCAAGTGGTTTTCAAGGATATGAAAGCCGTGGAGATCGCCCCTTCGGCAGAAGACATCGCGGGCTTCGAAGCCTGGACCGCCCAATACACAAGCTGCCTCCCGGTAGAGGAGGCAGCCGTAAAGAACAAGCGGTAACGATCAGTGCTTTTTCAAGAGGTGGCGCAGCCGCTGCTTGAGCTCCTCGAAGTTGGGGAGGGAGAGGTGGCGGCGCGTCTTGTCAGGATGCATCTCGTCGAATTTGATGAGGATGCCGGCCTCGATGACGTCGCCGAATTCGTCGTTGATGCCCGCCCCGAACGATTTCATGGTGGGGGAGAGGTTCATGTAGGTGTTGACCAGCGGCGGGATGTTGACGCCGAGTTTCTGGATTTCCCGCTTGAGGATCTTGTAGTCTTCCCGGAAGTCATCTTCCGTGAAGACCTTGCCCAGTTCGCGGGATAGTTTGATCTTCACCGGATTCTTCGGGATGACCATCCGGTCGATGCGGCCGCGAATGTCCGATTCCCATGTGCCGAAGTGTTTGTGCAGGAAGTAAAGCAGCATCTGGAGTCCCTCTTCCGGGAACGAGCGATAGATGGTCGCTTTGCCGAAGAAATACTCCATGCGGCCCTTGTAGAGCACGACGAGCCCGCCAAGCCCGTCGAACAGGTTGTCGAGGGAGTAGAGGCTTTTCATGCCATGTTCCGAACTTTGGTATTCCGGCCGGATGAAGGAGCGGCTCAGCTCGATCGTCTTGAGGAAAGCTCCCTTCAGGTAGCGCCGGGTGAAGCGGAACAGGTGGGATGAGGGCATGATAGGCTGCCCGAAGCGGTCGTACATCACGTCGTCGCAGAGCACGTAGCGGTAGCCGCCGATGATGCATTCGGCATCCGGATCCCACAGGACCAGCTGCTTGTATTTGAAAGCGCCGTCCAGGTCGAAGGCGTCGAGATCGGCCGCCTTGCCGGTTCCGCCGCCACCGGCGCGGAAAGCGATCTCCCGGAGCCGTCCGATTTCGCGCAGCACGTTGGGGGCGCACTGGTTGTCCACGATGTAAAGCTTGTTGCCCGCATGATTGGTGTCGCGCAGGAACCGTTCTTCTGTCAGTTCCGCCTTGAGCAGCTCCTTGTCTACCGGAGCGATGATGTCTTCCTGTATCATAGTTTAAGCCTCCTTTTTCAGTTCATAAACTTTTTCCCGGACCCAGGCAGCCCACTCGACGTCCCGTTTTTCGGAATTGAAAGTCTGCCAGGGAATCGGCTTGCCGAACACCAGGGTGTACGACTTGTGCTGGCTCTTGTAGAGTTCGTCGGGCAAGGCCAGCATGGCGATGTTGAACTTGAGCTTGAGCAGGTTCCGGATCTTGTCGAGCCGGTAGAAGCGCTTCGAGTTCTGTCCGCTGAACCACACGGGGATGATGTCGCGCTGCGACATGCGGCTCTTGGTGATGAAGGTCTTCTTCCAGGGCAGGTCCTGCACGATGCCGTCGATCTTGCGGGAACACAGGCCGGCCGGGAAGATGATGACCTGCCGGTCGGAGTTGAAGGCATCGTTGATCAGTCCCACCAGTGCGGTGCTCTGGCCACCCATCTTGTTGACGGGGATGGTGTACTCGGCGATGGGCTTGATGGCCATCAGGAAATCGTTGGCCGGGATGACGATGTTGCCGTTGTATTTCCGGCCCACCGTGCCGATGATGCTCATGGCGTCGAGGCCGCCGAGCGGATGGTTGGCGGCAAAGGTGTAACGGCCGGTGTCGGGCAGGTTCTCCAGCCCTTCCACGGTCACGTGGGCGTCGTAGTACTCCAGTGACTTTTCGGCGAATTCCACGCCGAGATAGCCTTTGCTGAGATAGCCGTTGAGGTGGTCCTGATGGATGAATTTTTTGAGCCAGTTCAGGATGAACTGAGGAACTTTCTTTTCGCCGAAGCGGCTTTTGACAATCTGGTCAAGGTCGAGGATGACCGGTTCGTTGACAGGCATAGGTTCAGGTTTCAGGTTTAGGTCGTCGGTTCCGGAGCAGCTATCGCAGGGTTCCCTTGATGGTGCCGACGGAGAGGCCGATGGCAAATTTCAAAGGGAGCCGGCGCGCGTCGTCGGTCAGGGTGAGGCTGAGTGCGTTTTTTCCGTTCTGCGAAAGGTTTACTTCGATGACGGGTGTCTGGGAACCCTTATAGCGGATGGTTTTCTTCGTATAGGAGGTAATGCTGACGGGGAGGGCGTCGTGGTCGAGCAGGAGGGCGTTGTTGCCGGCATTGAGTTTGCCCTGGCTATAGTCCAGCGTGCGGAGCCACCAGATCATGCCCAGCAGGTCGCGGACGGTGCCCGCCCAGGTCAGGTTCTGGTCGCGGGGGGCACGGCTGCTTTTGGTTACATACAGGTGAACCTGGCCCGGCGCCGACCAGTTATAGGAACCTTTGGCCCAGTAGTTGTTCTCGGTCTGGTTGCGGGTGGCCGAGACCGGCGTCAGGCCGGCGTCCTTGCGGAAAGTGGAACCGTAGGTGTAGTCGATGGTATAGAGGCCCGCGGCAGATCCTTTCATCGAGGCATCAACATGGTATGCGTTTCCGACGCTCCTGCCCCGGAAGGTCATGGACCCGATGTTCCCGGGGATGAGGTTGTGACGGATGGAATAGTTCAGGGTCTCGTCGCTGAACGGAAAGTTTTGTGCGGCGATTCCTGAGACAAGGCCCAGCAGCAGGCAGAGGGAGCAAAAGACTCTTTTCATGAAGCGTTCAGTTGTTTAGGGCAGGAAGAAATAAAACCATGCCACCCATTCTTTCCGGATACTGGAATCGGCGTGCCCGATGGTCTTGTAGGAGCCGTCCTGCACGGTGCCGTCGCTCTTGATATGGCCGATGGTCCGGTACGAACCGTCCTGGACCGTACCGTCGCTCTTGATGTGGCCGATGGTGCGGTAGGAGCCGTCCTGAATGGTTCCGTCACTCTTGATGTGGCCGACGGTGCGGTAGGAGCCGTCCTGCACGGTGCCGTCGTTCTTGATGTGGCCGACGGTGCGGTAGGAGCCATCCTGCACGGTGCCGTCGCTCTTGATGTAGCCGACCGTGCTGTAGCTGCCGTTCTGGAGCCGCTGGGCGAAAGCCTCGCCGCCCGTCAGCAGGGCGGCCAGCGTCAGCAGCATGCAAATGAATCGTTTCATGGCAAAAAAAGAATTTGAAGCCTACTCTTACAAAAATAGTGAAACATTCGTTAAATTTGGGAAAAAATTGTAAGTCCCCATGATTCTTTCTGTTTCTTACGACGAAATCGCCCGGCTGGTGCGCGAAAAAAGCGGCCAGAACATCGGCATCCAATACAAAACTGCGGATACGCTGACGCTCTCTTACGAGGCCTCGATCCCCATCCCCATCCTCAGCCGTCCGCTCACGCATACGGTTTCTGCCGACGTGCAGCTTGTGGAACTCGACCTTCCCCGCGCCGTGCTGCAGCTCGATGCCGGCCGGGCCGGGAACATGGCCCTCGACCTGGCTGCGCAGAAACTGCTCGAAAAACTGCCGTCCGGCCTGGTCGAGCACTTTTCCGGCGGACGCGCCGAACTGAATCTGGCGGCCGTGCCGAAGCTCCAGAAGATTTTCGAGCGCCTGAAGGTCAACAGCCTGTCCTTTTACAGCACCTCGCTCAATCTCGACGCTGAACTCAAGTAATCCCGCTCATTCCTGAACCATGCATACGCTGCTCCTGCATCCCGCCCTGCTCGCTATTCTCACGCTGGCCCTGGTCCTCGTGTACATGTATGTCACGCTCCGGCTGATCCGCAAGAACGCCCGTCGGCTTTGGATTCCGGCGCTCCTCATCGCCGTACTTGCGACGGTCCTCTATTGGTACGCCTATGGCGTGGCGGGCGCCCGCAACTGGTTGCCGCGGCTGGTCATGTCCATTGTGACAGGCTTGGACCTGTTCCTGTTCAAGGCGTTCTGTTCGCTGGGCGTTGCACCGTACTTCTTCGCGACAGATCCGGCTTCGCCCGAAAATGTGGCGGTCACGTCTTCGCACCTGATCCTGTTGTACGGGCTGTTCCTCTGTGCCATCTGGACTACGTCCATCTTGATCGTCCACTTGTTCGCCCGTCGCTTCTCGAGCCGCTTGTGGCTGGCCTTCCATCATCCTTCCCGGGAGAAGGCGCACATCTTTTTCGGCGCCGACAAGCAGGCGCTGGCCCTCGCAGGTGACTTGGCGCAGAAAAAAGACGGCCGGATCCTCTTTGTGGTCTTTCCCGAGGGAGACGCGCTTCCGGCGAAGATCTCTTTTCTTCAGTTCTTGCGGGGGGGCGTTTCGTCGGGAACCGGACAATATCACAAAATCAGGCAGGCCATTCCTGGCGCCGTGATTCTTTCTGCCCGGCTGCCGTTGAAACAATGCGCCGGCCAGAATCTTTTCCGTGAACTGGCACTGACCGGGCTCGCCCGCTGGGCGCAGGATCCCAATACCAGCTTGTATATCCTGTCGGACAATTATGCGGAGAATCTGTTCGTCCTGCAGAGCCTGCCCGATTGTGCGGCCCGGATTTTCTGCCGGACGGAACGGAAAGGCTTGAACGACAGTGTCGAACTGGCCTCCAACCAGCATGTCCGCCTGATTGACCGGACTTACTTGACCCTCAAACAGATGAAGACCGATCCGGCTTTCCATCCCGTCCGCTTCGTGAAACGGGCGCTTGACGGGCAGGGGCAGCCGCAAGGCTGGGTGGAAGGCGGCTTCCACAGCCTGGTCCTTGGCTTCGGGGAAACTGGCCGGGGCGCCTTGGACTTCCTCTACGAATTCGGCGCTTTTGTGGGTGAAGACAAGAACCAGGTCCCCTTTCTGTGTGAGGTCCTGGACCGGAACGCCGCCGCGTTGGCGGGCAACTACTTCCTGGAGCATCCCGGCATCCTGCCGGACCGGGTCCGTTTCCAGACCATGGAAATCGGGACGGAAGCCTTCTGGAAACATTTTGAAGAAGCCTTGCCCACGCTCAACTATGTAACCGTCTCGCTGGGCGATGACGCCCTGAATGTCCAATTGGCGCTGGCCATGCTGGAGATGGCCTACGAGAAAGGGAATCCCATTCCTCCGGCCATCGTGGTCCGGCTGGACAATCCGCAGAAATACCGCCGGATCATCGAATTCTATGCCGCCGGCCTTCAGATGGACTGTGTCCGGATCCTGGGGGGACAGGAAGTCTGGTCGGTCGACAGCGTGGTTGACGAGACCTTCGAACAGCATGCGAAAATCTTTTATGAGGGCTACTGCCAGGCAGCTGGAGAAGGGGCTCCCTGGGAAACGATGCGCGAGGCCATCGAAGGGACCGACAAATCCGCACTTTGGAAAAAGCGGGAATACCGGCGCAAGATCGGCCAGAATTATTCCGACTATATGCACATGCCCGTCAAGGCAGCGCTTTGTCCGGTGTCGTTCCAGCAGGATCCGGCGGTGATGGAATCCATTCCGTCGGTCTATGAGGGACAGCATTGTACGGATCCCCGCTTCGCCTCCGTGCTGGAATATCTGGCCATCGGAGAGCATCTCCGCTGGCTGGCTTCCCATGCGGCGGCCGGCTATAAATGGGGCAGACAAAAACGGGAGGACCTGAAGATCCATCCCGCCATCGAGGAGTATTCAACCTTGACGGAAGTCGTCCGCCATTACGATTGGATCGTCGTCAAGACGACGCTCCGTCTTCTTCACGCGGCGGCACAATCGAATAGCCCAGCTTAACCAGCAGCTTGATGGCGTTGAGGGCGGTCGCCCGGTCGTAATCCCGGTCGGAGTCGGAGAGTTGTTCGTACGGGACCAGGTTGGGGTGAAGCTTCCGGACGTCGTCCCGGCGCCTGCCGTACCGCCAGCCTTCCTCCAGCCGTTTTGCAGACCAGACTTCGTGGGTGTTGCGGGCAATGGTCTCCGTGAGTTGGAGCAGCGCGTCGGGAAGCGTGACATCGTCGAGCGTGACTGGTGCCGGGATATAGGGTTTTCCTGCCATGATTCTCTCCATTTATCTATGCAAATATAACGATCATTTTTGTTAAATTTGCATGGCATACTATGATTCATTTACAAAACAATTCGCAGATCGGACCGTACCGGGTGGAGCGGTTCATCAAGGACGGTGTGTTCAACAGCAACTATGTGGTGACGGACGCATCTGGCCGCCGCTGCTTCCTGAAGCTTTTCGATCCGTCCGCCGTTCCGTCGACCTGGCAGGTCAACGGAGAGGTGGAGGAGATCGTGAACAGCCGCAACCTTTCTCATCCACATGTCATTTCTTATATCGGCGACGGCCGGGTCACAGTCAGGGGCCAGGAGTATCCCTATCTGGTGATGCAGTTCTTCCAGGGGACGCTGTTGTCGGAATACCTCCAGGAAGGCCGGCAGTTCAAGGGACAGGAGATCCGGGCCATCATCGGTTCCGTGCTCAAGGGCCTGGTCCATCTCCGGGATGTGGCCGGACTGAACCACAACGACATCACGCCGCGCAACATCCTGTTGGAAGAAACCCCGGAAGGGCTGGTTCCCAAAATCATCGACCTGGGCCATGCTCACGGTGACGTCGTGGGAGGCCGTCCGCCCTTCCCGATGGAAGACCTGAACCTGCTCTATACGGCGCCGGAAGCCCTGGACGGCTCCTTTTCTGCGTTCAGCGACAGCTTTTCCGTTGCAGCGTTGCTCTTTACCCTGATCTGCGGCCAGGCTCCCTGGTACCGGACGCTCGATGAGACGTCTTTCCCGGAACGGAAGGCCGAGATGAAGGAAGCCCGCCGGCGGGAGCTGATCTGGCCGGCGGCGCTGCACGCCAGTGAACGGGTGATGCAGAACCTGGTGTTGACCGGCCTGCAGATGGATCCCGCCCGGCGTCCCTTGCCCGAGCGGATGCTGGAACTGCTCTATGGTGTCGCGACCGAAGAGCGGCACAAGACGGCCGAGGCCGACAAGCCCAAGAAGCCCGCCGCGACCGGCGGCCTGAAGGCCACGACCGATGGCACGGAACTGAAGAAAACGATGCAGCGCAACGCCCGCAGCGGCGGCTTCGCCGACGTCGCCGGCATGGAAGATCTCAAGAAAATGCTGACCGAACGGGTCATCTGGGTACTCCGCGACCGTGAAAAAGCCTTGAAATACAAACTCCTGCCGCCCAATGGTATGCTGCTCTACGGCCCGCCAGGCTGCGGAAAAACCTATTTCGCCGAAAAGTTCGCCGAAGAGTCGCATTTCAACTACATGGTGGTCAACGGGTCGGATCTGGGCAGCACGTATATCCACGGCACGCAGGGCAAGATTGCCGCACTGTTCCAGGAGGCGGCGGCCAAGGCGCCCACCGTGCTCTGCTTCGACGAGTTCGACTCTTTCGTGCCTGCCCGGGGCAGCGAAGCGGCCCGGCACCGGCCCGAAGAGGTCAACGAGTTCCTCTCGCAGCTCAACAATTGCGCCCAGCGGGGCATCTTCGTCATCGGAACGACCAACCGGCGCGACATGATCGACCCGGCCGTCTTGCGGAAAGGCCGCCTGGACCTGCAGATCGAAGTCCCGGCGCCGGAGTTGGAGACGCGCCGCCAGATGTTCCTCCACTATCTGAAGGGTCGTCCGCTGGCCGACGACATCGATGTGGACCGGCTGGCCGCATTGACCGAAGGCTACGCCTCCTCGGACATCGCCTTCATCGTGAACGAAGCTTCCCTGGTGGCGGCACTGGCCGACGTGCAGGTCGCCCAGCAACACTTGGAAGACTCTGTCCGCTGCAATCCCTCTTCCCTCAGCCAGAAAACCGTGCGAACCCCCATCGGCTACAAGTAAGAAACATGGATACTTCCGATAAAAAAACGATCCGCCGCTTCCCGGTATCGAGTTTCGATGCCGATGTGTCCCATTACCTGAAGCCGGGTTCCTTCATGGACCTGGCGCAGGAGATCGCCTATGTTTCGGCCACCTCGCTCGGGTTCGGCTATGAGGACCTCCAGCGCTACGGGACGGCCTGGGTGTTGTCGCGGATGCATATCGAGTTTCCCGCCCTGCCGCGCTGGCGGGATGAAGTGGAGCTGCAGACCTGGCACAAGGGCTTCGAAGGGCCGTTCTACGTGCGCGATTTCCGGATGCTGGGGGCGGACGGAAAGCCAGCCGTGCTGGCTACTTCCTCCTGGCTGATCATCGATGTGGAGTCCCGCCGGCTGCTGCGGCGGGAGCACCTGGCCGAGAAGCTGCCGCTCGATACGGTGTGTACCGACAGCGCCATCGACGAGCCATGCGGCAAGGTCCAGATGCCGACAAGCGGCATGGAAGAGATGGCCGAACATGTGGTGGCGTATTCCGACGTCGATTTTGTCGGTCATGCCAACAATGCGAAATATGTGGTTTGGGCGATGGACTGCCTCGATTTTGAAACACTCCGTTCCCGGCGGGTCCGTTCGCTGCGCATCAATTTCAACAAGGAAGTCCTTCCCGGCGAGACGGTGGAACTCTTCCGGGCGCCGGTCGAGGGCGGCTGGACCGTCGAAGGCCGATTGGGTGACCGCTCCTCCTTCTGTGTCGAAATCTTGTTCGGACCGGAAGAAAACGAAGCGGCTATTTAGGACTATTCGTGCCCTTCATGCGCATTTCCCGATATTGGGTCGGCGTACAGCCTTCGCTCTTTTTGAAGAAGCGCGTGAAATAGGACTGGTCGTCGATTCCAACGGCCGCGGCAATTTCTGAGATCTGCAGTTCGCCCTGCTTGAGCAGGGATTTGGCCAGGTTCAGGCGGGAGATTTCGATCCAGTCCATGGCCGAGTGGCCGGTCTGGGCACGGACGAGCCGGTTCAGATAATTGGGCGTGATGCACAGTTCTGCGGCATAGTCAGCGACTTTCGACGGTTTGCGGTTGCGGTTGAACACCCGTTCGATGAATTGGTTGACTACGGCGTTGCCGGGATGTCCTTCGCGGGGCTTGAGCCGGCAGAGGAAGAGGTCGAGCGTGCTGGAGACAAGTGCAAGGTCTTTCTTCTCCCAGGCTTTCAGCATCTGCTCCAGCAGCGCGGCCGTGAAATCGGCCTCTTCGCCTTCGAAGGTCTGGAGCAGGGGATGGGGATCGTGCAGGCAGGGGTAGGACAGGTCTTTCACCACATGGATGGAAAAGCCGCATTCGAAGCTGGTATTCTCCTTGAAGTAAAGGATTTTCATCGGGATGTTGCGGGGAATCAGCAGGACCTGGTTGGCCTGGCAAAGCCACGGCTGCCCTTCCACTTCCAACATGACTTCCCCTTCCAGCAGATAGGCGAAGGAAAAGAAAGGCAGGATGCTTTCCGGTACATCCGAAACATCCAGGAATTCGTCCCGCTTCTGTTTCCAGATATTGAAACGAAAATCCTTCATGTCGTGCTGCGGACTCCAGTAAGGCTTGATTTTTGTCATTGTTCAGTCTTTGTTACAAAATTAGGAATAATTATCCTATATTTGCATGCTCTTTTGTGAAAAAATGAAAAAAATCCTTTTTGTCTTCTTTTTGCTGGGATGCTTGCTGACGGCCCATGCCCAGCAGGCGATTGAATGTTCTTTCTCCCAGGCCAAGACCATCCAGGCTTCCGGAAAGGTGATCCATTCGGAAGGCGTCATCTCTTTCAAGGCGCCCGACCAGCTGACCATGACCTACACCAACCCGGCCGGTGAATATCTGGTCATTTCCGGCCCGATGCTCCGCACGAACGCACAGGGACAGCAGTTGTCGATCGATACCGACAAGAACGCCCGTTTCCGGGCGCTGCGCAATACGCTGCTCAACTGCATCAACGGCCAGTATGAGCAGGCAGCGAAAGACAACGACGCCGAACTGGCCGTGTCGGAGAAAAACGGCAAGAAGACGGTTTCGATGAAGGCGCGCAAAACCGCGCCGCGGGGCTATTCCCAGATCGTCCTGGAATACATCAAAGGGCTCCCCGTGCGGATGGTGCTCGAGGAGTTCGGCGGTATTTCTACGGAATATCTCTTTAAATATTGAGCGGCTGTTCCAGCTTCTCGAGGTAAGCGACCACGTCGCCTACCGTTTCGAACGTGGCCAGGGCCTGGTCGGGGATGACGAGGCCATACTGGTCTTCGATTTTCATGAGCAACTGAAGGATGTCGATGGAGTCGGCGCCCAGGTCGCGCTTGATTTTGGATTCGGGCGTGATGATGGCCGGATCTTTCCGGAGCTGCTTGGCCAGGATGGCCTGTACTTTATCAAACATGGTTGTATAGATGCCCGGTTGGAGCCGGGCATGACGGGGGTTTATTCTTCGTAGTGTTCGTATTTCGCGATTTCCGCTTCGATTTTGGCGGAGAGGCGGCTGGTTTCCATCCGGTAGGCCTGTTCGATGCACTTCTCCACGGCGACCGCCTTGCTGCTGCCGTGTCCCTTGACCACGACTTTTTCCGTACCGAGCAGGACGCTGCCGCCATAGTTCTGGTAGTTCATGAATTCCTTCTCTTCCTGGAACATCTTTTTCATGAGCAGGGCGCCCAGCTTGTAGATCGTGCGGGAATAGATGTCCTTCCTGAGCTTTTTCAGCAGTTCGATGGCCGTCCCTTCCGTCGTCTTCACCAGCACGTTGCCGGAGAAACCGTCGGCCACCACCAGATCGTAGTTGCCGGAGAGGAAGTCACGGCTTTCCATGTTGCCGACGAAGTTCACCGAAGGGGTGTCCTGCAGGAGCTTGTAGGCTTCGCGCCGGATGTCGTCACCTTTTTCCGCTTCCTTGCCGACGTTCAGCAGGGCGGTCCGGGGAGCGGCGATTCCGTACACATTTTCCAGGTAGAGGCTGGCCATGATGGCGAACTGCCGCAGGTGGGCGGGCGTCACCTCCACGTTGGCGCCGCTGTCGCAGATGCCCACAATGCCGCCCGCCATGGTCGGGAGCAGCGGGCAGAAGGCCGGCCGGATGACACCGGGGATGCGGCCGAGCCGGACGAGCGCGCCGGTCA
>JAFZAF010000111.1 GCA_017548335.1 Bacteroidales bacterium
TCCACCATTGAGGCGACCACGAGGCTGAAGATCAGCACCAGATACATTCCGGCGTCGTAGCTTTTCTCCCATTTCTTGACAGCCGGCAAGAAGGAAGCAGCAATCGCGAGCGTGGTCAGCGTGAGGATCAAGACGATCATGTTGATGCCACCGGTGGTCAGGAAGGAAAGGCCGAGACCGATACCCGTGATGAGCACGGAGAGACCGAGGGCCTTTAGTGTGGGCAGGAAATGCTGCCGCGTGAAGATGCCGCGGTACATGTCCGTTTCGCTCTGGGCGAGTTTCTGGCCGACCTGCAGGCGTTCCTGTCCAGGCTCGGCCGCCGGGCCGGTAACGGCCTGCTCTTCGGCCGGCAGAAACTTCCGGAAAATCCGGATACCTGCGGCCAGCAGGAAGACCAGGAAGAGGAAGCTCACCAGCATGTCGAACGAATTCATCAACACATAGGTTCCTTCGTCCACGCCGAGCATCATCTTGATGGCGGCCAAGTTGGGGGTGCCGCCGGTATAGACGCCCACGACCATTCCCGCTATAGCGGGAGCCTGCCCGCCCAGGTGTTCCCGGAAGAGGAAAAAGCCGGCCGTGGCGACGGTCAGGACGGAAAACAGTCCGATGAGCAGGGCGACCAGTGCCTTGCGCACCGGCCAGTTGCGGAAGTCGCAGGCGAAAATGATCAGCGGCAGGGCCAGTGGAATGGTGACCGAAGTGAGCGCGTCCTGCAGCGGATAGAGTTTGGCGGCAGCTCCTTCGAAAGGGAAGACCAGCAAGTTGGCCAGGATCACGCCCAGAAAATAGAGAACCAGGATGGCGCCGACCTTTCCGACGAAGCGGGACTTGCGGCAGAGCCACACGACGGCGGCGGGGACCAGCAGGTAAAACAAGGTGGCCAGGACGGTCAAAAACAGATTCATCGGTTTCCGTTTCAGGTTTTGTCTGCAAAGATAGGGATTTTTGATACCTTTGCAGACGAAAAAGGTCTTGGCATGAAATACCTTCGTTGGATATGGCACGCAATGCGGGGAATCCGGTGGAACACCTTGGTCCGGGTCCTGGCCGGTATCATCCAGGTGGGGTTGGGCCTGCTGATGGTGTGGCTCTGCCGGCGGTTCATTGACGTGACCATCCGCACGGGTAGCAACCACGACGTTACGATGATGATCGTCTGGCTCGTGCTGACTGTCCTGGGCGGCATCGTCCTTCGCCAGCTCTATTATTATATGACGATCACGGCCAATACAAAGCAGACCAATTCCCTCCGGCTCGAAGCGTTCAGCCGGCTTTTCGACCGGGAGCTTTTTTCCGACCGGAACCTGCATTCGGGCGACGTCTCCTCTCGTTTGGCGAAAGATATTGAAGTGGTAGGCGAGGCCACGACCACGATCATCCCGCGGATGCTGGTGATGCTGGTCCAGTTGGCGGGCGCTTTCGGGCTGATGTATTCCATGGACAGGCGGCTTGCCTGGCTGTTGCTCATCCTCACGCCGCTGGCCATTGTCTTCGGCAAGCTCATCGCCCGTCCGCTGCGCAAAATGACGCTGGAAATCCGTGACAAAGAGAGCCGCATCCAGATGCAGGTGCAGGAGGGCGTGGAGCACAACGCAGTGCTGCGCTCCCTGGGCAGTGAGCAATGGATTACCGACCGCCTCGACGAGACGCAGTGGACCCTGATGGGCTGGGTCAAGAAGCGCGCCCGCTTCACGGTGGCCACGCGTCTGGTGCTGGCTTCCTGCTTCGGCCTGGGCTATCTGTTAGCCTTTGTCTGGGGTGGCCTGCGGCTCCGCGACGGTATCATCACTTTCGGTGTGATGACCTCGTTCCTGCAACTGGTCAGCCAGATCCAGAATCCGATCCTTACGCTGCTCAATATGGTCCCGCAGCTGATTCACTCCACTGCAAGCATCGACCGCCTCGACGAGATTCTCTTGCAGGCACCGGAAAAAGAGGGCGAAGGGGCCCTCGAACCTATTCCCGGCAGAATCGCGGGTGTCCGGGTCGAACAGCTAAACTTCCGCTATGCCACGGGCGATCAGCCCGTGTTTACCGGCTTCTCCCACGATTTCCGTCCCAGCTCGAAAACGGCCCTGATGGGCCCCACGGGCATCGGAAAAACGACGCTTTTCCGGCTGATGCTCGCCCTGATCAAGCCCGATTCCGGGAGGCTGATCCTCTACGACGGTGTGGAAGAAAAGCCCGTCTCGCCCGACACCCGGCCGGACTTCGTCTTCGTGCCGCAAGGCAATACCCTGATGAGCGGTACCGTGCGATTCAACCTGCAGCTGGCCAAACCTTCCGCGACGGAAGACGAATTGCGCGCAGCCCTGCATACCGCCGTGGCCGACTTTGTGTTCGACCTGCCCGACGGCCTCGACACGGAACTTGGGGAGCGTGGGATTGGCCTGAGTGAAGGCCAGGCGCAGCGCGTGGCCATCGCCCGCGGCCTGCTGCGTCCGGGCAGCATCCTGCTGCTTGACGAAATCAGCGCCTCGCTCGACGAGGCCACGGAGCGCGAGCTTTACACCCGCCTGTTCGCCGCTTATCCGCAGCGCACCATGATTTTCATCACCCACCGTTCCACCGTCAGCGAACTCTGCGACGAGACGATACGGCTCTGAGTTTTTTTTCGTAACTTGCAAGACTGATCTGAAAGACAAACAATCAAGCATACACATCCATGAAGAACATCAACTGTTTCATTCCTTTCCAGGACGAAGCGCAGGCGGCCCAGACGGTCGCCAATCTGAAGGCGCAGGAACTTGTCAATGAGATTTTCCTCCTTCATGTCGGAGGGAACGCACCCGCCGAAGCGCTGGGTTGCAAAGTCCTCGAAGTCCCCGGTCTGGGAAGCACGGCGGCCGTGAAAGCCATCGCCGCCAACGCGACGACCCCGTATACGCTGATTTCCACGAAATATACAACCCTGAGCCTCGTGCTCTTCTCCCTCGAACGCATGGAGAACCTGATTGAGGATGCCGGCGCCGCGATGGTCTATGCCGACCACTTCAACCAGAAGGGCGACGAACGCATCAATGCGCCCGTGATCGACTGCCAGTTCGGTGCCCTGCGCGATGACTTCGATTTCGGCTCGCTGCTCTTCTACCGCAGCTCCGCGCTGATCGAAGCCGTCGGCCGCATGGACGTGGACTACCAGTTCGCCGGCATGTACGACCTTCGCCTGAAGGTATCCCAGAAAGGGGCTTTGGAACACATCAACGAGTTCCTGTATTACGACGTGGAGACCGATACCCGCAAGAGCGGCGAGAAGATCTTCGACTACGTGGACCCGAAGAACCGCGCCGTCCAGATCGAGATGGAGCAGGCCTGCACCGCACATCTGAAAGCCATCGGCGGCTATCTGGAACCGAAGTTCAAGCACATCGAATTCAATGACGATTCCTTCGAATACGAAGCTTCCGTGGTGATTCCCTGCAAGAACCGCGTCCGCACCATCGGCGATGCCATCCGCTCGGCGCTCAGCCAGAAGACCAGCTTTCCTTACAACGTGATCGTGGTCGACGACAACTCCG
This sequence comes from Bacteroidales bacterium, assembly GCA_017548335.1. Classification (GTDB taxonomy): domain Bacteria; phylum Bacteroidota; class Bacteroidia; order Bacteroidales; family UBA932; genus Cacconaster. The sequence continues at coordinate 3,525 of JAFZAF010000111.1, forward strand.
AAGACGGGACGGTCGATGTGATCAAGCAATTCGTGGACAATCCGAAACTGATCTACATCGCCCAGGACAAGAGCTGGCACGCCATCGGTGGCAACTGGAATGCAGCCCTGCACCATCCCAAGTGCGGCAAGTTCGCCATCCAGCTCGACTCCGACGACGTCTATTACGACGAAAACACGGTCCAGAAGTTCGTGGATGCTTTCTACGCCCAAAACTGCGCGATGGTAGTGGGCACCTACCGGATGACGAACTTCCATATGGAAACCATTCCTCCGGGAATCATCGACCACAAGGAATGGACGCCTGAGAACGGCCGCAACAACGCGCTCCGCATCAACGGCCTCGGCGCCCCGCGCGGCTTCTACACGCCGATGCTCCGCACCATCAACTTCCCGACGACCAAATATGGTGAAGACTACGCTGTGGGCCTCCGCGTGAGCCGCGAATACCAGATCGGCCGCATCTACGACGTGGTGTACAACTGCCGCCGCTGGGACGACAACTCCGACGCCTCCCTCGACATCGACAAAGTAAACGCCAACAATACCTACAAAGACCGCATCCGCACGTGGGAACTGAAGGCCCGCATTGCGATGAATAAGCAAAAATAATGAGATGCCCGGTCGGAGCCGGGCATGACGCCTTTGAGTTTGACAGACCAGATGAACGCGATGTTCTCCCGCGAGCTGGCGCTCGGCGGGAGGGCCGCGATCCATTATGCTGCACTCGAAAAAGTGGAACACCGCGCGATGCCCGTTGAGGGGCTCGACGCGGTGCTCTTTTTCAATCCTGGCCGCGTGGCCTCGGTCATGGCGCAGGTCGATGAGGAGACACTCCGACATCGGCCTTGCTTCCTCTGTCCCGAAGGCATCGGGCCGGAACAACTGACCCTGGACTGGGAATCGGCTTACGGCAACGGCTGGTGGATCCGCGTCAATCCGTTCCCGATCTTCGACCACCACTTCACCATTTCGATCAACCGGCACGCACGCCAGCAGATCGACGGTCATTATGCCGACATGCTGCTGCTTGCGCAGCAGGCGCCGGAATACCTCTTTTTCTACAA
>JAFZAF010000112.1 GCA_017548335.1 Bacteroidales bacterium
AAGCTTAGTCGTGCAGGAAACCAACAGGAAGGCAAACGTAATGAGAAGCAGCGTTTTTTTCATGACTCGGTTTATTTAAATTGGAAGAATCCGGTCGGGATGAAATCAGCGGGTAACAAGGAGACAGTGAGGGCAGAGAGGATGACTACGATCACCAGGACGCCGACGACCAGGCGGACGGCCCGAAGGTCTCTGCGGGATACTTCGATGACGAGGCGGATGCAGTCTTCTTTCTGCCGGTCCGGGTTCATGGCGGAAGGGACGGGCAAATCATTGATCTGGCGGACGACTTCTTTCAGGAAAGGCCCCTTGTTCTTTACCTCTGGCTTATGCTGCAGGAAGAACTGCTTGATATCTTTATCTTTCATCATATTGTTCAAGGATTTTCTTCAAGTGTCTCCGAGCCCTGTGTAGGTGTGACCGCACCGTGACGGAAGGCATACCCAGTATCTCCGAGATTTCTTTCGTGGAATAGTCCTCCATATAGAATAGAAGTACAGTTGCTTTCTCTGACGCCGGCAATCCATCAATGGCAGCATACAATGCGCTGCAGTCTTTATCGTATTCGTTTTCCGAGGGAATCAGGTTCTCTTTCTCAGTTATGGATTCGGTATCCAGTATTTTCTTTCCTATATGATTGCAGAAGCAGTTGTATCCGATTCTGAAGAGCCATGTGCTGAAGGAGGAACGACCCTGGAATGTCCCATAATGGAGATATGCTTTCAGTAATGTTTCTTGGGCAATATCATCGGCCGTGAAAACGTCCCCATGACACATGCCGAGCAGGAACCTCCTGAGGGGCTCCTGCAAGATGGAGATTTCGGCTATGAATTGCTCCCGGGTCATCGGCAGTTACGCCGTCTTGTCCATCCGTTTCTTTTGATTGAAATAGGATACCAGAAAAGCGATTCCGACACCGAGCACAATGACTGCCACAGCCATTACCAAGGTCACGACAAGCGTAAGGGACATCATCTGACTTGTGTCCCAGCCGTCTCCGCTGACTTGAGCTTTCGCGTACGAATAGAAAAAGCCGGTGGCGATGGCGACGACCAAGCCGGCGATGCTGAAGATAATCCCGCAGCGAAGGCTGTTCTGAAGCCGCTGTTCTTCGCTTACAGGATTCGTCAGAGACTTTGCGAGCATCTCGGGATCGACAATGCTGCCATTCTCAATCTCTTTGAGGAGAATTTCCTTTTTGACTGAAAGAATGTTGCGCTTGTGAAGGTAGTAGAACAGGATGGGCAGCAGGATAACCGCCGCAGGAATCAGTTTGGAAAGAAACCGGAAAAATTCGTGCATGGGTAATAATCTTTAAATGTTTCAACACTCATTAGACCGGGTGCGAGGCAAAAATGTTGCAACGTAACTGATAAAGTTAATCGATATGAAGCAAAGTCTGTTCTCTGCCTATTTCGAGGCCTTCTTTGTCTGGATGATGACGGCGCCGTAGGTGGCGGCCTGGCCGTATTTCCCGACGGCCCGGGGTCCTTTCAAGATGGATATGGATTCGACTGTCTGCATATCCATCTTCTTTACTTCCTTGGCGGCGACCACAACGCCATCGACGACATAGAGGGGCTCCTGGTTCTGGAGATAGATGATATGGTTCTCCATCTTGTCCGGCTGTTTCGGTCCCTCTTCGGTCTCAATATGATGCAGGATGATGACCCGGTCTTCTCCCTGCCGGATCAAGAGGTCATCGTTTACGCTTACGGCCTTTATCGTATCGACGGTATAGGCGACAATCTTCTTTCCGACCAGTTGAGAACCGTTGAAGTCGGCGGCATCAATCTTTTCGTAGTCGATGAAGTAAAATGTCGTCGTGTCGGATGCGGCGGAAACAACTTCGGTGGGTGCGAAGGCGCAAAGAAGGGAAAACAGAAATGTGGTCAGCATGGTTTTCAGTGTTTTGATTCCGGATTATAGGCAACGAGCGAGGTGGTACCGGCCTCTTCGTCGGCTGTCAAAAGATAGGCGCAAGTGGAGCCGTTCTTGAGATGGACGGTCAGGATGGCATGCGAGCCTTCCGGCTTGGCGGTGACCGATTCAATCTGGTCGGGGGAAAGTAGCATCAGCTGACGGATGTTCTCGGCGATGACAACAGGGTCCAAGGGTTTTTCGGCGGGCTTGAAAAGCAGCAATACCAGTGTCATGACAGCTGCCGCTGCCGCGATGCCAAGCACCCATTTACGCCAAAGATGTAACTTGGGCCGGCTTGCAGGGGCCGCTACGATGGCATCGAATTCCATCTCCCGTTCCACCTCCGGCAGGCAACTCGCACAAGGCGCGGCTAGCCCGATGAGCAGAGCCATATCGGCCTCATCCTCATCGGCCGGATGCGTGGCGAACCACTCCCGGAGTTGCTGCTCCTCGGCCGGAGTGGTCTCCGCCTCGAGGTATCTGTCAATCAGCGCGCGGCGCGCCGTCTTGTCGTTCAGGGTATTCATTGTATCTTCTTGATTTCTTCCAATAGTTGTTTCCGTGCCTGGGAAAGGGTCGCCTTGACGCTCCCTTTCGGCTTGCCAGTGGCCAGCGCGATTTCATCGAGTGAGAGCGCGTATTCGTTCCGAAGGGTCAGGAGACGGCGCTGCGTCTCCGACAGACGGCTGTATAGCTGATCCCGGATGCGGACATTCTCCTGCTCGTCCAAAGATGATTCAGCAGTCGGGCCTCCCTCATAATGATCTCCGGCCAGCGGTTGAAACGCCATCCGGCGTTGCGCCCGCCATCGTTCCACGCAAAGATTCTTGGTTATGCGGACCGCCAGCGCACTTGCGTCACGAATAGGATAACCCTTCTGAGACAGTTCCCACAATTTGGCCGCCGCTTCCTGCGCAATATCCTCCGCCTCGCCATCCATGCCGGACGCGTGGAGAAAACGGGCCGCTAAGGCAACCAACCGCTTGTGTTCCTGAACCAGCAGGATATGGAACTCTTGCTCCGTCATTACCAGTCTCACCCATAAGGACGAAAAATCCGTCCGAAAGTTAAAGACTTTTCATAAAAAAACCGCCTCCGCAGAGGGCTTCATCCCATTTCCTGCGGGCGACGCAGACAAAGCGGCGCCTTCATATGCGTCGCTGACAACTAAGCATCGCAAATCAAAAATGCGCTAGCAGGCCGACCGTATTCGGTTTCCAGAACACGGAAATCCACCAGCGCACGAATTCGTACAACTAAATAGCGATGCCTAGATGTACGCCGTAAGAAGGACCGATGGTGGGGCCGAAGAAGATGTTGGATTTACCCCACATCCGGATGGAGAGACCCGGTTGCCACGAGTACCACCAATCCATCGTTCCCCTCTTCGGTAATTGCGCCGGGCGATCCCCCGGAAAACGGGGTTGAGGCTCATCTCCGGTAACCTTGTAAAGGTAAGACCCGCCGACGAGCAGATCGCTGTAGAGCGAGAAACGCCGGTTCCGGTCGAGCGGGATATAGTGCCGGTGATACAGGCACAGATGCAGGCGGTAGGAATGGGCCGGAATAGCGTCATGAAAGACAGCGGCTCTTCCCGCATAGATACCGAACACCTTGTTGGGACTAGTCCGGATGCCAGCCGTCACATCGACGGAGCCCACGAAAATCATCACATTGCCCCGGACGCTGAATTCAGGCTTCCAGGCCTGCCGGCCTTCCTTGGACAGATGCGCCTTGACACTTTCGAAATAGGTTTCCGTAATGACCTGAGGCGCTTCGAAATCCAGTTTCTCTCCCACAACCGTGGAGGTGGAAGTAGTGTCGGGTTCTTGGGCGGCGGCCGAAACCATTGTCAAGGCAGCCAGTATGGTGAATAGGATGTATTTCATTATTCTTTGTTGTTTTGTTTGTCAAACATGGAGCGAAGGTCTTCGAGCGTGGCGCTGCCTTCCAGATATAGGAGCGTGATCGTCCATCCGAATCCGGCGGAACGGGCCTGGTAGCAGAGATACCGGTTCTGTTTCCCGGAGGGCTTGGGCTGAATCAGGGCATAGGTCAACAAGCCCCCCGTCCGCTCGATCTCAGCCGAAGCGGCATTCGCCGCATCAGCTTCTACCAGCGCGGCCACCTTCTGGGCATACGCCGTATCGACCTGGAACTTGACGCCCCGGTAATAATCCAATTTGTAGGTATTCAGGCCTGCACCGCGTACCTCCGTCACCACCATATGCCGCTCAGGAACCACCTTGCCCCGGAACACGGGGTAGCAGTTCAGATCCCGTTGGGCGAAGGCGGCAGCGGAAGTCAGGAGCCCAGTTATCAGAATCAAAAGGATCTTTTTCATCGCTGGAACATTTCTATGAGGTTCGTTTCGGCAGGCGTTTCGCCCGCAAAAAAGTCGGACAGAGAAGACTCCACGGAAGCCATGATGGCCGTTCCGTCGGTCGTTTTTTCGCCGTAGGCATAGCTGACGCAGAGGTCGCCGATTAGTTTCAGGCCGTCGCTTCGCAGACTCAGGCCCACCGCGACCAACGCCACGAGGCAGGCGGCCGCGGCCGCGACTGCGTACATCCGCACCTTGACGGCCTTTCGGGCTTTCTTCTCCCGTCCGATCGACAGATAACCTAAGACGCCCCGGAGTTCATCGAACGCCGGGTCGTCCACCCGTGCAACGTACCACGCCAACTCCCGCTCCTCTTCTGAAGTGGTATCCGCTTCAAAATAGCGTTGCATCAGGGCTGTGTATTTTTCTTTATCGTTCATCTTTCAAAGCGTTTCTCAAGGTTTTGCGGGCACGGGACAGTTGCATCCGTACGGCTGCCGGTTCCATTTTCAATTCCCGGGCAATGTCTTCCAGCGTTCGTCCGCCGTACTCTTTTTCTTCCAATATGAATCGTTGCGTTGGGGTGAGTTCCGTTTCGATCTTGCGGTGCATTGCGGCGTAGGCCTTTTCTCTATCTTCGGGAGGCGGGGCTTCGTCCGCGAGATCTTTATCCAACGGTACAGTGCGGGCACCTCGCCGTGCGTTGAGGCTTGCATTGCGCACCGTCCGGGCCAGAAGCGCTCCCGCTTCCTGCTCCGACTTCAGTGGATACTTCCGTTGCCAGAGCCGCACAAAGGCATCCTGCAGGACATCCTCCGCCCCTTCGGTATCCGGCAGAATCCTGCCGGAAATGCCTTTCAGCTTTTGCCGGAGCCGTATGAATGCTTCTGTCAAATAGTCTTGCGCCATGGGTGCAGCCAATGTAACACGAAATTACAAAAAAGCTATGTTAGTGAACCTTTGCGAATGTCAGATAATCCGAGTTGTCTATCCATATAACACGCCATTGCCGAAAATGTAACAGGGTTCGGGGTGAAAAAACTGTCCCGACTGTTCCGTCCCACAAGGGGAACAGGATAGTCGGGACAGTAGGACATAATAAAGACCGACCGTATTCGGTTTATTTGAATTGGAAAAATCCTGTCGGGAGAAAATCAATGCAATCCTCTTTCTGCCTGTCCGGGTTCATTGCCGCCGGGACAGGCGACCGGGTGCAAAGCGAAAATGTTGCAGGGTGACAGCAGAATTCTTCTCATGATCAGGGAGACCGAACCCCTATTTCTCCTGCATGAACAGCTCGCCCTTGAGGAGGTCGATGCTCTTCTTGGCGAATTCGTAGCCACGACTGCCGGGGCGGGCGACTTTGAGATACCACTCGTAGTATTCGAGGGCCTGCTTGTACTTCTTCTGGCGTTCGTAGCAATAGGCGATGGAGGAAAGAAACTGAATATTGCCGGGATTGAAGCGATAGGCCGTCTTGTAGTGTTCGATGGCCTTGTTGAAATCGTCTTCCCGATAGTAGCCGAGCGCATATTGCTGGTGGATGCGCGATACCAGGGAGGAGTCGGGCTGGATCATGGCTTCGGCCTTGTCGAGCCACGGGCGGACGGTCTGGTCGAAATCGCGGTAGGCTTCCAGGTGTGCGGCGGCAATGCTCCAGGCCAGATTGGCGTCGCTGGAATCAATGGCCCAGGCTTTCAGCAGTTCCCGTTCTGCCATATACGGCACATTCGTGTGCCAGTAGCTTTGGCCGAGATAATAGTGCAAGGGATAATTGTCGGCCCCCAGGTCTTCCAATTGCTGAAAGACGACGAGGGACGAATCGTACTGTGAACTCAGATAAAAGGCCAGTCCCTGGATGGGCGCCACGGTGAAATTGTCGGGATCGAGTGCCAGATAATTGCCCGTCATCGCCAACACGCCGTCGTAGTCCTTGTCGCCCAGAAGGATGTTTGCCGCCTTGCTCACGACTGCCTCGTTGCGTGGTTTGAGTGCGAGCGCCTGCCGGTAGCAGACCAGGGCAGAGTCGGAAAGGCCCGCCAGATTGTAGGCATCCCCTACCAGCGCCGCCACGGCCGGGATGGAATCCCGCGCAAGAATTCCCCGTCCAAACCGGGCACAGGTGACGTAGTCCTTCATCCGGTATGCCAGCTGCATCTGCTTGACCTGGTACAAAAGGTTATCCGGCGCACGGAGAGCGAGCAACTGATAGGTCCCGGCGGCCGCTTCATAATCTCCGTTCTGGAAGTGGCAGTCGGCCAGTTCAGCGAGGACTTCTTCATCGAAAGACTCCGGTACCACAAGCCCCGACAGCCGCTCAATGGCAGCCTCCGCCTTGTAGATGCTTTTCAGATAACGAGCCTCCGAAAGCGCGGTGCGCCGCGCCAGTGAATCCGCCGGCTGCGCAGCCACCGCGCCGGCAAATAGAGCGGCGGCCAGCACAGCCAGGGACAGGACAAACGATTTCATTTTACTACTTCAGTTGGAAAACGACAGGGAAGTTGTAAGTCACCCGAACGGGGTCCCCTTTGATAGAACCGGGGGTCCACTTCGGGGACTGACTGATAACCCTGACGGCTTCATTGTCAAGAACGGGGTCGACGCCACGAAGTACTTTGACACCGGTGACACTGCCGTCTATTTCAACGGTGAACTGAAGCGTCACCCTGCCTTGGATTCGCTTATCCTTGGCTTCCTGGGGATACTTGAGGTTTTGGTTCACCCAGTGGGAGAACTGATTGGCATCGCCGCCGTCGAAGCGCGGCCTGGTTTCCACCAAGGCGAAGGAAACGGGTTCCGAGGCGTCTTCAGCGGGCGCAGCCTTCGTTTCCGGCTCGGCCACCTCCAGCGTTGCTTCCCGCACCGTTTGTTCTGCGGCAGGGGAAATGGATTCCCGGGACGTACATTCAGCCAGCAACAGCACGGTAGCTGCCAGCAGCGGAATCAAGAGCAGCAGGGAGAATTTCTTCCACGCTGCACGGGTTGTGGTTTGCATCATGGTAATACGGTTTTTGAGTTGGGCGTGATTGAAGCCGTTGGCCAGGAGGAAACGCTTTTCCCCCACGGCTTTTTTCACGAGCAGCAGTTGGTATTGGGTTGCATCGATGCCTTGGTTGAGAACGAAGTCGTCGGCTTCGTATTCGTGGAGCAGTTTGAGTTCGCTGCGACAGATCCACACCAGCGGATTGAACCATTGGAAGACGGTGAACACAGAAGAGAGCAGCAGGTCATGGGAATGCCCGCAACGCACGTGTGCCTG
>JAFZAF010000113.1 GCA_017548335.1 Bacteroidales bacterium
CCCGTGCTCATATTCTCCCGAGGTGACCTCTTCTATGATTTTCTCGCTTTCTTTCATTGCGCTGCAAAGATAGCATTTCGGGGCAATATCCGGATGGATTTTTGTGTCACCGGGTCAGGGACCGGGTCAACAACGAGATGAGCCATCCGATGAGGGCGACACCGGCGATGATGATCAGGATGTCCGTCGCCTGGACGACCACGGGATATGCGTCCACCACAAAGTTGCCCGGCATTTTCACCAGGCCGAAGCGTTGCTGGAGCCAGCAGACCAGAAGGCCCGTCGCCACGCCGACGGCGATGCCCAGCAGCGAGATCATCCATCCTTCCCGCACGAAGATCTGGCTGACCAGCGTATCGTCGGCCCCCATCGAACGCAGGGTTTCAATGTCGTCGCGCTTCTCGATGATCAGCATCGAGAGAGAACCGTAGATGTTGAACGAAACGATCAACATCACGAAGAGCAGGATCAGGTAGATGGCGATTTTTTCGTAGATCAGCAGCTTGTACAGCGTGCTGTTCTGCTGCTGTTTGTCGCGGACGACAAAGTCGTCACCCAGCGTGCTTCGCAGTTGCGTGAGCACTTCGCGCGAAGCGAGGCCGCGCCGGTTCAGGCCGCCGGGTGCCAGATAGAGTTCCACGCCCGACACCTCATCGTCGTATTCCAGCAGTTCGCGCAGCGCATCGAGCGGCAGGAACATGTATTTCTGGTCGAAGTTCTGTTCGAGCGAGACGATGCCGGCCGGATGCAGCTTCTCCTGCCGCAGCGAAGCGAGCGGATTGAGGAGATCCACTTGTTGCGTGCGGCTCGGGAACCAGGCGACGATCGGCTGCAGGAAGGCCGGGCGGGCGCCGAGTTCCAGCGCGACGGTCCGGCCGAGTACCACTTGGTTCAAATCGCCGAAAGTCAGGGAGAAATCCCCTTCGGTCAGGTGATCCCGGAGGCGGGTGGTCCGCTCATAGAGGGAATCCACGCCCCGGGCCGTCACCACCTTGTTGCGCTCCCCGTATTGGACGAACACGCTCTCTTCCAACACGCCGCAGGCAGCTTTCACGCGCGGGTCCGTCTTCAGGAAGTCGAAGCGGCTGTCGTAGGCGAACACTTTTCCTTTCGCCGGCGTGACCAGCACGTCGGCCGTATAGGCGTCGTTGAGGTCCCGGACCAGCGCGTCGAAGCCGTTATAGATCGACAAGATGATGACCAGCGCCGCACAACCCACCGCGATGCCAGTCGCCGAGATGATCGAAATGATATTGATCACGCCCAGCGATTTCTTCGCGAAGAGATAGCGCCGCGCTATGAACCGGGACAGTTGCATCGCCGGAAACAGATTATTTCTTCAGCAGTTCGTCGATATGCTCCACGTAGTCGAGCGAATCGTCGAGATAAAAGACCAGTTCGGGGACGATCCGGAGCTGCTTGGACACCCGGCGGCCCAGTTCACCGCGCAGGCGAGAGGTCTCTTCGCCCAGCTGCTCCATCACATCCACAGCCTTGCTGGAAGGAAAAATGCTGACATAGACCTTGGCCAGGGCCAGGTCGGGTGTGATTTTCACGCCGCTGACGGTCAGCATGGCACCGTCGTAGGCGGCCATGCCGCGCAGGCGGATGATTTCGGCCAGGTCTTTCTGGATCTGCCGCGCCACCTTCTGCTGTCTTGTGGTTTCCTTGTCCATCACGCGAATTTCAGGATGTAATAGTTCTTCTTGCCTTTCTGCACGAGAATGTACTTCTCGTCCAGAAGGTGGTCGGCCGTCAGCAACAGGGCCGCATCGGTCACCTTTTCTTTGTTGACGCTCAGGCCGCCGCCCTGGATCATCTTGCGGCATTCGCCTTTGCTGGGGAATACGTCGGTCTTGACGGCCAGCATCTCGACCAGGTCGCAGGGGAGGTTGTCCTTGGGCAGCGCAAACTGCGGCACATTGTTGAAGACAGAAAGGAACGTCCGCTCGTCCAGGGCCTTAAGGGCCTCGACAGTCCCCTTGCCGAAGAGCATCTGGGAGGCGGCCACGGCGTTGTCGTATTCCTTCTGGCCATGGACCATCACCGTCACCTCACGGGCCAGGATCTTCTGGAGTTCCCGGCGCTCGGGCGCTTCCCGGTGAGCGGCGATAGCTGCTTCGATGGTTTCGCGATCGAGCATCGTGAAGATCTTGATGTAGCGTTCGGCGTCCTCGTCGGAAACGTTGAGCCAGAACTGGTAGAATTCATACGGGGAAGTCCGCTCGGCGTCGAGCCAGACATTGCCTTTTTCGGTCTTGCCGAACTTGGTACCGTCGGCCTTGCGGATGAGCGGGCAGGTGAGGGCGAAGGCCTCGCCGCCGTCGATGCGCCGGATGAGTTCGGTGCCGGTGGTGATGTTGCCCCACTGGTCGCTGCCGCCCAGCTGCAGGATGCAGCCGCGGTTCTTCCAAAGCCAATAGAAATCGTACCCCTGCATCAGCTGATAGCTGAATTCGGTGAACGACATGCCCTCGCTGGAGTCGCGCGAAAGGCGCTTCTTCACCGAGTCCTTGGCCATCATATAATTGACGGTGATGTGTTTGCCGATGTCGCGGATGAAGTTGATGAACGTATAGTCCTTCATCCAGTCGTAGTTGTTGACCAGTTCGGCCTTGTTGGGGGCGTCCGAGTCAAAATCGAGGAAACGGGCCAGCTGCGCCTTGAGGCAGGCGACATTGTGGCGCAGGGTTTCCTCGTCGAGCAGGTTGCGCTCCGCCGATTTCATCGACGGGTCGCCGATCATGCCGGTGGCGCCGCCGACCAGCGCGAAGGGCTTGTGTCCGCAATGCTGGAAATGCTTGAGGATCATTACGCTCACCAGGTGTCCGATATGCAGCGAGTCGGCCGTCGGGTCGATGCCCACGTAGGCCGCCTGCGGTCCTTCCATCAGTTTTTCTTCCGTTCCGGGCATGATGTCCTGGATCATGCCGCGCCATTCCAATTCCTTGACAAAATTCTTCATCTTTCTGCTATGCTCACATTATCCTACGACCCATACCATCACATGGTTCTCGAACACTTCGTAGTTGAGCTCGAATTCGAGTTCAGTGCCGTCCTTGTGGTAGAACGTGGCTTCGATTTCGCCTTCATCGCGAGGGTTGAAACGTTCGACTTCGATCTGTTCGGCAAAATCGACACCGGTCAGCGACATCCGTTTGTAGATGGCTTCTTTCGCGCACCAGTAGATGGCCAGCTGGAGGTTCTTCTTGCGGTCGTCCAGGTCGTCGAGTTCATCTTCGCTCAGGGCTTTCTTTTCCACGGCCGAAAAATCGCGGTCCAGGCATTCGATGTCGATGCCCAGGTCCTCGTCGGGGTGGAGGAGAATCGCCACGAAGCGGTTGGTGTGGGAGATGCTGATCTCCATGGCCGTATTCTGCAGATACGGCTTGCCGTTGTCGTGGTGGCCGAGATAGAGCTTCTCGGGGAAAATCTCGTTAAGCAGGGCGCGCGTCGCCAGTTTCTCCTTGCGGCGGGCTTCGCTGCGCGTGTACGAGAGCTCTTCCAGCTCGTTGTCAGGGACGGCTGTCGAAGCCATCAGCTCTTCTTCCGTTTCCGTGATTTCCCAGACATAGATCCGGGCGTCGTCGTCGAGTTCTTTTTTGAGGTATAGTGCCATATATCAATAGGAGATACGCCTGCGGCGCCGGAGCGGCAGGGTATCTTCGATGGTTGTTCGTATGCGGGAAAAACACCACGACGGCAGGGGCTCGGATGAGCTCCCGTCAGAAAGGGTCAGACTACTCGGAGGTTCCACAGTGGTGTTTTGTTGGTTTTTGTTGAGATATCAGGATTCGAACCTGAACAAACAGAACCAAAATCTGTTGTGCTACCATTACACCATATCTCATTATGTTACGGGGGCAAGCCCCCGAACCCGCTCACTCCGGACTTGCAAAGGTATAAATATTTTTTGAATGCCCGCTGATTTCTTTTTTACACATTCCCGACAATTCGCCAAACTGGCGCACGAGCCCCTAGGTAGCAGGCCTTTCTAAGGCCGATGTCGGTGC